>NZ_JBPNYQ010000033.1:0-32930 GCF_051235485.1 Pseudoalteromonas nanhaiensis
CGGCACTAGCTCAGTTGGTAGAGCGCAACCTTGCCAAGGTTGAGGTCACGAGTTCGAGCCTCGTGTGCCGCTCCAATCTCTAAATAAACCCCAAAACACTTTCTTAAATATAAAGCCAAGTTTTGCTTACAGCTTACCGCTAGTTTTAGATCTGACCTTGGATTGTCGCGACAATCCGTCTAGCACCACCATGGTCTCGGTGTTCACCTAAATAAATACCTTGCCATGTGCCTAGCATTAAGCGGCCTTGATTAATTGGTATGGTGAGTTCAGCACCTAATGTACTGCTTTTTATATGGGCTGGCATATCGTCATCACCTTCATAATCATGACGATAATAACTTTGTCGTTCTGGTACAAAGTGATTGAAGTGACTTTCCATATCCATTCGCACAGTCGGATCTGCATTTTCGTTAATGGTTAAGCTTGCAGAAGTATGCTGAATGAAAAGGTGTAATAAACCGAATTTGTACTGTGTTATTTCGGGGAGTTGACGAAGTATTTCGTCATCAATAATGTGAAAGCCTCGCGAGCGAGGCTTTAATTGAATTGTTTTTTGCTGCCAACTCATAGTTTATCAAAGCTTACTTCGATATTGGCGTTACCGTCAGCTGACGTGAATGGAATTAACACCTTGGCACCTTCGCATTTGTGAGCAATTGTATGTCCTTTGCCAGACACTACAACTGGCGTTGCCATATCAAACTCATAGCCTTTTTCGCCAAGTAGGTTTTTAGCACCACCTGTCACCATGTTAGTGATTTCACCGACCATATCGGTAACTTCTTCATCGATAGTTTCTGGTCGTTCTCCGAGCATTCTTTCCATAATGGTTAATGCTAGGCTTTCATCAAATGAGATTGAAAGTGAGCCTTTTGTTTGTGGTCCAACCATACCTATTAAACCGGAAACATCACCACGGGCTACTTCATCTTTTTTTAAACTAGGTTTACCCGGTTTCAATTCTGTTTGAGCCATGGTGCTCAATACATTTAATAATGATGATAAAAATGGGTTGATGAACTCCACATTCATTATTTAATTTCCCTCAGGTTACGCAGCCAAGCTGCAATTATAACTTAAGTGTAGTGGCTGTTCAGAACAGTGCACTTAATCTTTGCAATTTTCACACTTTCCATGTGCTTCGATAGTTTGTCCAGAGACAATAAATCCACTTTCTGCGGCGAGATTATTCAGTTCGTGAGAAATCACTGTTGAATGTAACTCTTTAACAAAACCACAGCTGTCGCAAATTAATAGTTGTACAGGGTGAATATGATCGAAATGATGGCACAACATAAAAGAGTTAGTACTTTCGATTTTATGAATAAAGCCAAGTTCAGACAAAAAATCTAACGCGCGATAAATAGTGGCAGGTTTTGCACCAGACTCAGTTAATTTAAGTTGTTCTAATAAGTCATAAGCACCTACACCACCTTGCGCACTAGCTAAAAGGCGAAATACTTTTTCACGGATAGGCGTGAAACGTGCACCACGATTGTCGCAGACTTGTTTTGCTTTACTAACGAGTGATTCTATATTCATCTTCTCTTATCCTTACGCTACCGTGATATACTAACATACTGTATTGTAGTTGCAGTGTTTTTATTCGCTATCTCGTTTTCAAGGAAGTTTGTTAATGACTGAGTTGCTCGCCGCGTTCATTTTCTTTTTTGCTGTGATTGATCCAATCGGTACGGTGCCTGTCTTTATTGCTGTAACCCGCTGGGATGATGCCAAGTTTAAACGCAAAGTTGCACTTAAAGCGGTAGGAGTGTCGGCATTAGTTTTACTTTTCTTTGTTATTGCTGGGGAGTTGCTGTTAAACGCAATTAAAATTCCTTTATCGGCATTTCAGATTGCTGGCGGCATTGTTCTATTACTTTTTGCGCTGTCTATGATCTTTGGCGAGAGTAAGCCTGAAAGCGAAATTAAAAGTGTCCGTGATAGTACCGAAACGGCTATCTTTCCGCTGGCAATTCCATCTATTGCAAGCCCGGGGGCAATGCTCGGTGCAGTGTTGATGACACGCAATAATGAATACACATGGTTAGAGCAACTAGTTACCTCTGCGATAATGTTATCGGTGCTCATTATCGTCTTAGTCTTACTTTTATTGGCTACTCAAGTTCACAAATTAATTGGTGATAGTGGTGCCAGTATAATCAGCCGAGTGATGGGACTAATTTTATCTTCAGTGGCTGTGACAAACATTCTTGGCGGCATAGCTCACTACTTTGGTTTGAGTGTCGTTGGATAAGATGAATTAAAGTGCATTTTCAGTAATTTAAACTTTGAATATTTGTCTTCTTTTATCTAAGTTAAGAAGTAGGCAATAAAAATTTAAGGAATAGAGAATGCTACTCAAAAATGTTGTTTTATCAGTTTTTCTGATTTTTAGTTTAGGTGCTTGCATGGAGCCAACCTATGACAGTGGTAAGTTAAAAGTTATTGAAGTAACTGATCATGATTTTAAAATTAATGGTGAAAGCGCAGTAACAGTGATCATTGGTCATGCAAATGTTGCTGAGTACAGCTTTTCACTTCGTAAAAGTGATTTAAAGAAAGGTACACTTTTACAATCAGTGTCTGACAGCAACCCGAATGTTCGCGCTGATGGTACATTTTTTAGTGAATACTATGTGCAGTCAAAAGATCATGATACTCATGCATCAATTGAAATTGTTGAAATCGACCCTGTTGAAAAAGTAGCGCGTATTGCAGTGGGTGCCAAACTAGTTAACCTTAAGAACGAAGATTATAAAGAGTTAGAAATCACCATATTTGAACTTACAGGTAAAAACTTAGAACACCTCCTTAATGAAGTTAAAAGTTAACTTATCCACCATTTTGTAAGAAGTGAGTGTGTAGTCCACTTCTTTTATTCTTTTCTTCCCCATCTTTGATTATGTCATGTTGCGATTGAGCATTAGTGATATAATATCGAAAATTTTGTCAGGGCATGATGCATCTCTTAAAATTGCGTCATCGCTGTACTGAGCGTTAATCGTATTTAGGTAATCAAGTTGCAAGTAAACGTATTGATCTTTATAGGGGCCATGTTATGAGCACAACGACATTAAACCGCCGTTTTTCCGTGGCACCCATGTTAGATTGGACAGATCGTCACTGTCGAACTTTTCACCGTAAAATGACTAAGCATGCTGTGCTTTACACTGAGATGGTGACAACAGGGGCTATTTTATTTGGTAAAGGCGACTACCTTCATTTTAACCAGCATGAAGGGCCTGTGGCATTGCAGCTTGGTGGCTCAGATCCAGAAGCGTTGGCTAAGTGTGCAAAGTTAGCGGCAGAGCGTGGCTATGATGAGGTTAACCTTAATGTTGGTTGTCCTTCAGACCGTGTGCAAAATGGTCGTTTTGGTGCTTGTTTAATGGCAGAGCCGAAGCTGGTTGCTGACTGTGTTGCAGCAATGAAGGCCGAAGTGACTATTCCTGTTACAGTTAAAACGCGCATTGGTATTGATGAGCAAGACTCGTATGAGTTTTTATGTGCCTTAATTGAAGCAAGTCATGATGTTGGTTGTGATGACTTTATTATCCATGCCCGTAAAGCATGGTTAAATGGTTTAAGCCCAAAAGAAAATCGTGAGATCCCACCACTTGATTACCCGCGTGTTTATCAGCTGAAAAAAGATTATCCGCAACTTCACTTAAGTTTAAATGGTGGCGTGAAAACCATTGCTGATAGTGTGGCTCACCTTGAGTATGTTGATGGCATTATGATTGGTCGTGAAGCGTATAGTAATCCGTTTATTTTGTCTGAGGTTGATGAAAACATTTATGGTGATGAAGCCTTTACGCTTACTCGTCATCAGGTTGTGCGCTCTATGTATGACTATATCGAAGATGAAATGAGCAAAGGTGCTAACTTTTGGCATATTGCTCGCCACATGTTGGGGATTTTCCAAGGCCAACCTGGCGCGCGTGGTTTCAGACGTCACCTTTCAGAAAAGGGACATGGTAAAGCGGCTGATTTATCTGTTATGGATAAAGCCTTAAGTTTTGTCCCAGAAGCCTAATCATATCCCTCATTAAAAAAGCCACATTTTGTGGCTTTTTTTGATCCTAAAATTTGGTGAAAAAGTTAATTTTTTAGTCAAATTAGTTATTTTTCATTCAGTCACCAGTCAGTCTAATTCTTGATTTTTAAATCTCAACTTATTGTATTTAAATAGTTATTTTTATTTTTGTGGTAGTTGGCACAAGAATTGGAATCTCCTTGATGTATTAACCCAATAATCAACAGGAGAGTCACATGGGTGTTTTAAATCGCGTAAATGACATTATTCAGGCAAACCTTTCAGCTGCATTAGACAAAGCAGAAGATCCTGAAAAGCTACTGAACTTACTTGTGCAAGAAATGCAGGATGCATTGAGTGAGTGTCGTGCAACTGCAGCCACGTTTCTAACGCAAGAAAAGCAAATAAAGCGTGAAATTGCCGCTAAACAAGCAAAAAAAGCTGACTGGCAAGCGAAGGCAGAAAAAGCACTGAGTAAAGATCGTGACGATCTTGCCAAAGCAGCATTAGTTGAAAAACAGCGTTTAACTACAGAAATCGAAGCGCAACAAGCTGAAATGAATAAAGTGGCTGAGTCACTAGCAAAGCTCACTGAAGATTGTCAGCGTTTACAAAATAAGCTTGCAGATGCAAAAGCAAAGCAACTGACTTATATGCAAAAAGAGCGCGTTGTTACAGCACGTTTAAAAGTAAAAGAGCAGCTGCATAGCAGTAAAGTTGAAGATGCATTAGCGCGTTTTGACTACTTAGAGCAACGCGTTGAAAATATTGAATCGCAGGTTGAAGCGTATGAACTTACGCAAAGTGATGCGGCAAATTCAACAGCAGCACAAATTGCAGCGCTTGAGAAAAATGACGCGATTGATAAAGAACTTGCTGATTTAAAAGCAAGTATGAAGCAATCTGCTTAGGAGTTTAGTGATGAATACATATCATACATCAACACGTTGGTACCGAGATCTAAGTAACAAGAAGATCTCTGGTGTGTGTAGTGGCTTAGCTGCACGATTAGGCTTTCCGGTATGGTCTACACGTTTAGTCATGATCATACTACTTATTCAAATGCCGTTGTTAATAGGCTTGGGTTATTTAGTGGCTCATTGCACTTTACCAGTTAAAGGTTACTAGGAGTCTTTTATGAAAACGTTAGCTATCATCATCTTAGCAATGTTATTACTGTGCACAGATACAATTTCGTTTGTATCGTTTGATACATGGCAGTTGCCTTTGTCAATTGCGGATATGAGCTGGGCTGGGCTTGAAGTGCTTGGTGCTATCATCGCAGTAATTGCTGTTGTGGCTGGGGTTGCTTTATTTACTATTGGCTTAATTGGCGCAGGTGTTGTTGCTGTGATTGGCGTAGTGCTTGCGTTTTTATTTGGCTCAGTTGTAATTGCATGGCCGTTATTGTTAATCGCCGCGTTGTGTTGGCTGGTTGCCGATAACAAAAAATCAGTGGCTTAAGCTGTGAATAAACTGCCTTAATAGCCAAAGTATGCTAAATTTAGCGGGTAAGTAGATGTCTTAACAAGGATTAAAACATAATGAAGTTGTTACCCGCACTGTCTTTTTTTACTGCAAGTTTATTATTTAGTACGTTTACATCTGCCCATAGCGGTCATGAGCACAGCGAGGTTGCAGAAGTTACCGTGAGTGACGCCCAAGTTCGAGAATTCTTACCCGCTAGTAAAGCGACAGTTGCTTATCTTACTATTACCAATCCAAGCGATCACGCCACAGTGCTTACCAAAGCCGAACTGGATGGTTTAGGCCGCGTTGAGATTCATCAGCATACTCATGTTGATGGCATGATGAAAATGCAACAGGTTCTTTCACTGGAAATTAGCGCTCATAGTCAGGTGGAATTTAAACCTGGCGGTTATCATTTAATGGTTTTTGAACCAGAGGATGAACTAAAAGCAGGGCAAGAGCGTAAACTCACGCTATATTTTAAAAACGGCAACCGAGTTTTTACTCAAGCTAAGGTTGTGTCTTTACAAGAAATGTCTGAACAGGCTGCAAATAAGAGTGAACAACACTCACACCACTAGGAGGTACCATGTCTGAGCATAAAGGAAAAATAGCCAGCGCATTACTTATCATTTTAATTATTTTCTATGCAATTGCGGTTTACTGGAGTAGTGAACCAGATCGCATGGATGTTGTAAACAAGGCAAAACAAGAAGCCCAACAACGGGGTGAAAAGTTTGTCACTGGTTACACAACCACGTCAACACTCATTAATGTTGCAAGTACATTGTTAAATAAACCGGGTGGCTATTTATCAAATGATATTATGCCACCAAGTGTGATGATGGATAATATGCCGGCATGGGAATACGGGGCGCTTGAGATGACTCGAGACCTGGTATTGTCGATGCGTAAAGACTTTAGTCGTTCGCAATCACAGTCGACCGAACATGAGGCTCTAAAAAAAGCACAGCCGCAATTTAATATAAGTTCAGTAGCATGGGCATGGCCAAGTGCTGAGGCTGAATATCAAAAAGGCATTGATTCACTGATTGTATATCGAACTCAAATTGCGGATCAAAATGACCGCGATAGCCAGTTTTATGCCCGTGCAGATAATCTACGTGGTTGGTTAAAAGAGGCTGAAAAACGCCTAGGCAGTTTAAGCCAACGCTTAAGTGCCAGTGTCGGCCAAGAACGCTTAAACACAGATCTAGCCGGTGATACCGCAGCCCATCAAGCAACCTATACGCCTTTACAGAATCAGGTAAAAACATCGTGGTGGCAAATTGATGATGTGTTTTATGAGTCTCGTGGTGCAACATGGGCGTTGCTGCATTTTTTACAGGCAGTTGAATATGATTTTGCCGATGTCTTAGAAAAGAAAAATGCGCGTGTTAGCCTGCAACAGATTATTCGTGAATTAGAGGCCACACAAGAAACCGTGTGGAGTCCAATGATATTAAATGGTAGTGGTTTTGGCTTTGTAGCCAATCATTCATTAGTAATGGCGAATTATATTTCTCGAGCCAATGCGGCTCTAATTGAACTTAGCGAACTTTTAGCGCAAGGATAAAATGATGAAAAAGTACTGTTTAGCGGCCGCTTTATCGATGGCCTGTTTAGCTCCGACAGCGCAAGCTGACACATTATTAGGTTTATATCTTGGTGTTGATGGCTGGCAATCTGATAACAGCGGTAGTTTTGCCCAAGACGGTAATCTACAAAGCTTCAAATTTGATGATGAGACGTTTACGAGCTACTACGCAGCACTAGAGCACCCAGTACCACTTGTACCAAATATTAAACTTAAGTACACAGAGCTTGAATTAAACGGTTCAACCATGCTTGATGAAAGCTTTAGCTTTGGCGATTCTAACTATGTGGTAGGTACAACCGTTGGTACGGTAAGTGATTTGTCACATGTTGATTATATTCTTTACTATGAGATTTTTGATAACGATTTAGTGTCTATCGATTTAGGTGTCAATGCTAAACAGTTTGATGGTGAGATTACGGTAACGGGTACATCGCAAAACGGTGGACCAAGCACTACTGAGCGTGTTGATTTTTCAGGCTTTGTACCATTAGTGTATGGCCGTGCTGAAGTTGGCTTACCATTAACTGGCTTGAGTGTTTTCTTTGAAGGTAGCTTACTGGCTATTGATGATAGTAAGGTTCAAGATTATCAAGCCGGTATTGCTTATGCGTTACTTGATAACCTTGCTATTGATATGGATATTAAAGCGGGCTATCGTTCAATGACGCTAGAGCTTGATGATATCGATGATATCTACACAGATATTGATGCTTCTGGGCCATTTGCAGGTATTCAAATTCACTTCTAAATAGATGGTGAATCTATTATTAGCTGGCAGGCTGTTTTAAAGCATGCCAGCTAACGTCAAACTCATCTTCTAAGGATGTTGATAAAATATTTTTATAAGCTTTATTTATCGGTGTACTAATGAGTTTTTTAAGCTCATCACCGGTTTGAGTAAACTTATAGTAACTAAGCACCAAATCATTACTTTTAGCTTTTAATACAAGGCGCTGATTCATAAAACTAAGGGCTAACTCTTGTCCTGCTTTTAATACTGCTGATTCAATTTCTTTTCGATACAACAAGTTAATATCCATTAAAGTCAAAATGTCAGGAAAACTAACCGGGGTTTTGCCCAAGTTAAATGACACTTTATTGCCTTTTCTTAATAAATCAAAAAGCGACGGCTTTTTGTAAAAGCCCAAGAGAATTAAGTGACTGTGGTCTTTTTCGTTAAATCCACACAGCGAGGTGCAGCGCTGTAATGCATCGGCTTCACGCTGAGTCATAAATTTAAGCGTTTGTAAGCTTTTGATTGAAAATGTACCTGGAGCAACAGTTTCACCTGCCAATATTTTTGCCCACAGTTTTTGCATTGCAGTATTTGCAGTATCTTCGCATAAGCTAATAAAGCGCTCTATCCAATCGAAATCCGGTCGTTGTTGGCCAGTTACATCGGGGCAAAACGCCATCGCCATTGCCATAATGGTTTCGATATTTTCTTGGCGCTTTATTAATTGGATTTCTTGGCGTGTATGGGCTCTGTCGAGTAATGTTGCTTCAGCTTTTACTTGGTAGGGTAGCTGTTGTTGTCCTTGCGGCGAGTATTGTTCATCGTTTGTTTGATTGATTTTTACAGACGATGTTTTATGGATAGGGTATCCAAGCTGGTTTTCGATTATGTTAGCAAGATTAATTCTCGCTTGAGCCGCTTTGACTGTCATCGGTAGCAATTGCCTTTTCTGTTGTTGCTAACTGCGCATAGGTTTTTATATTGTTCAAAGCCAACTTAACCGAGTTATTAAGTATATATTGGCTTAATAAAGCGAGGTAGCCGCCAATAATAGGAGTGTTGACTTCACCTTGTAATGTGCATCTAACCTCAACGCCATCAGCGGCATTTGAAAAACGTATCTCGCCTTTTGCAATGTGTTCTTGGTTAAACAAAATATTAAACATCATTGCATTTTTATTTAGTTGGGTAATGGTCATCTCGCCTTTGCCAAAGCGACTTTGCCAAAACTGATGAGCGCCAACGCCTTGGCTTGGCTCTGCAATTATAAATTCAATACTTGGGTCAACTGCTTGCCAAGGTTGCCACTCAGGCCATTGGTTAAAATCACTAACCAAACCTGAGATTTCTTCGGCGCTTGCTGATATTCTTATCGACTTATCAACAGTGTATTGTTGAGAAAGCATTAAACCCACCACAAGCGCGATGAGTGTCATAACAAATAATGCTTTTAAACTCACAAAGAATAATTTAATAATCTCACCTCAGGCAATAGTTTTATATCTTTCATAACATTATACGTATCTTAGGCTATAATCTTTTTGATACGACTGTATATGTTATCACTAATGTACCACAGTCGAATAAGTGATAGAATTTTTATGCATCGTTGTAAAGTGGAGAGTCACCATCGATACAGTTTTACGGTGTTCACTTTAAGGAATTATTAATGACATCAGACAGTAATGACTTTTTATTTAACGACCAAGATGATGAGCAGCTTCTCGAAGAAACTGTATCTGATTTTTGGGATGTATTAATAGTCGATGATGATCCTGAAATACATTCTGTCACTAAGCTAGCTTTATCTGGGGTTGAGTTTTGGGATAAAGGCTTGCGATTCCATCATGCCTACTCTGGTGCAGAAGCGCTCGAATTACTTAAAAAAGACCATTCTATTTCCGTTATTTTACTTGATGTTGTGATGGAGTCAGATGATGCTGGCTTACAAGTTGTGAAGCAGGTCAGGGAATGCCTAAAAAATCATAATATTCGTATTATTCTTCGTACTGGTCAGCCAGGGTATGCCCCTGAAGAAAAAGTAATCCGCGAGTACGATATTAATGATTACAAAACTAAAACTGAGCTGACTCGTAGTAAATTGATTACTTCACTGGTAACAGCTATCCGTTCTTATGAACAAGTTTGCCAGCTCGAATTTCAAAGCCGCGCATTAAACAATATTCTACTCGCCTCGAAGGCTATTTTAGGCTTTACCGATATCAAAGCTTTTACCATGGCTGTATTAAAGCAGCTTTCGTTTATTTTAGATTGTGAGCCTCACGGCTTACTGTGTGGTTCGATTGAAGATGACGATCGGGTTTTTGTTTTGGGCGGTGGCGCTGAATACAACGATGTAATTGGTCAGCGAATTGAGCAGCTTGATAATGGTCGTATCATTTTACAAGTGAAAAACTGCTTAGCACAAGGTGAGCATCAACATACTGAGCTTGACAGTACCTATCTACTAAAAAGTAAAAATCGCCAAGCCGCGATTTACTTAGAAACTAATCAAACGCCAAGCCCGTCGCAGTTACAATTTGCCGAGATCTTTTTAACCAATGTAAGTGTTGGTCTTGATAATGTGCGCTTGTTTAACCGTTTATGTGATGCAGCGTATAAAGATATTTTAACAGGTCTTCCTAATCGTAATGATTTTATCAACAAAGTAGAGCGCTTTTATCAGCCCGGTAAAACAGACTATGTTTTTTTATTGATTGATGTTGCCCATTTCTCTGATATCAATAATGGTTTAGGGCAAGAAATTGGTAATTTGCTTTTAAATGCCATTGTTGAAAGGCTGCAACAAGAGTATCCAGATGCCGAGCTACTTTCTCGAATAGGTGCTGATGTGTTTGGTTTGATATTACCAAAACAGCGTTATGACCTTGAGCAGTTACGCGAACATCTTAGTTTACCTTTTACAGCTGGCGAACATATTTTACCTATCAATTTTAAGATTGGCTTGTGCCTTCAAGGTGACTTTCAGAAAGCGGGTATTGAAACACTAAAATTGGCATATATAGCTTTGAACCAAGCTAAAAAGAATTCCTCTGAAATGGTCGTCACGTATACTCCAGAGATGGAAGAGCAGATGGCATGGCGCTTAGGGATTATTAGGCAGCTTCGTCAAGACTTTGAACAACGTAAACTTGAAGTGTGGTTCCAGCCGCAACTAGATTTGAATACATTAGAGATCATTGGCTGTGAAGCATTGCTACGTTGGCCGTCAGGGAATGGCCAATATATTTCCCCGGCTATATTTGTTCCCTTGGCTGAAGACGCAGGTTTAATTGTTGAAATAGGGCAGTGGGTACTAGAACAAGCATGTTTACAACAAAAGCGTCTTGAACAGCTTGGCTTTAACATTAGTGTTGCTGTAAACGTTTCAGTGCCACAGTTTAAAGTGAAAGGTTATGCGCAGCAGGTTAAAGACACTCTAATAAAATATGAAGTTAAGCCACAGTTTATAGAGCTTGAAGTAACCGAAAGTGTGGTAATGGACGAGCTGAGCAATGTTATTACCACTCTTGAGGAGTTAAAAGCATTTGGCATTGAAATTGCGATTGATGACTTTGGTACAGGCTTCTCATCGTTGAGTTATTTGCAAAAACTGCCGTTAGATAGACTCAAAATCGACAGAGCATTTATAAAAGATCTACCAGGTAAGGGGTGTGAGGCTATCGCTGCGTTAATTATTTCTTTGGGTGCAAGATTAGGTCTAAAAACAATTGCAGAGGGAGTTGAAACACAAGCACAAGCTGATTATTTACTTGAGCTTGGTTGTGATGAAGTACAAGGATTTATGTACGCTAAGCCTATGCCTGAGAACGAGTTAATCACATATTTACAAGCCAAACATTAATTAGCTTAGCTCTTGACCCTAGTTACTTGCAGCGCCCTTCAATGTGAAGGGCGTTTTGTTTTCTATAATAATCCATAAGAGTGGGTTATAATTCGCCCCTTTTGTTAGCAGAGTACACTTTATGAGCGCATTAAAAGCCGAGCGAGGCCTGTTTTCTTACCCTAAGTATTGGGCTGAATGCTATGGCACGGCGCCATTTTTACCAACCACCCGTGCAGAAATGGATGCATTAGGCTGGGATAGTTGCGATGTGATTATCGTCAGTGGCGATGCCTATGTTGATCACCCAAGTTTTGGTATGGCTGTAATTGGCCGCATGCTTGAGTCTCAGGGGTTTCGCGTTGGTATTATTGCTCAGCCTGATTGGAACTCAAAAGATGCCTTTATGGCGTTAGGTAAGCCTAACTTATTTTTTGGTGTGACTGCGGGCAATATGGACTCGATGATCAACCGCTATACTGCTGAAAAGCGTATGCGCCATGATGATGCATACACGCCGGGTAACATAGGTGGTAAACGTCCTGATCGTGCTGTGGTTGTGTATAGTCAACGCTGTCGTGAAGCTTATAAAGATGTGCCGTTAATTATTGGTGGTATTGAGGCGAGTTTACGTCGTATTGCGCACTATGATTACTGGCAAGAAAAAGTACGCCGAAGTGTTTTGTTTGATGCCAAAGCTGACATTCTAATTTACGGTAATGCCGAGCGTCCGCTTGTTGAAGTTGCGCACCGAATTGCTGGTGGTGAGTCGGTTGATACCATTCAAGATATTCGTGGTACCGCGGTTATTCGAAAAGAGCCTTTGCAGGGCTGGCGTGGCAGTGACTCTACGGCTATCGATAAAATCGGTAAGATTGATCCAATTCCAAACCCGTATGGTGCAGATGATGTCGGTTGTAGTAAATCTGAGTTTAAACAAGCGGGTATTGATTTAAGCGCAGAGGCTGCCAAGCCAATCACTATTCAGCCTGCGCGTCCTAAGCCATGGGAAAAGACCTACGTTAAGTTACCAGCGTATGAGCAAGTGAGTGTAAATAAACCGCTTTATGCCCATGCGTCGCGTATTTTGCACCAAGAAACAAACCCAGGTTGTGCACGTGCCTTGTTTCAACGCCATGGCGACCGTTCGATTTGGGTGAACCCGCCTGCATTTCCGCTTGAAACTGAAGAAATGGATGGCGTATTTGGTTTGCCATATCAGCGTATTCCACATCCAAGCTATGGCGATGAAAAAATTCCTGCCTATGAAATGATTAAAACCTCGGTGAACATTATGCGCGGGTGCTTTGGTGGTTGTTCTTTCTGTTCGATTACAGAACATGAAGGACGCATTATTCAAAGCCGTTCAGAGCAATCAATTATTGATGAAATTGAGCAAATTCGTGACAAAGTACCGGGCTTCACAGGGGTAATTTCTGACTTAGGTGGCCCAACAGCGAATATGTATAAATTGCGCTGTAAGAGCAAAAAGGCCGAGAGCACGTGCCGACGTTTATCATGTGTTTATCCTGATATCTGTAAGCATATGGACACCGATCACACCCCAACGATTGAGCTTTATAAAAAAGCCCGTGATGTGAAAGGCGTGAAGAAAATCTTGATTGCGTCAGGCGTACGCTATGACTTAGCAGTAGAAGATCCACGCTATGTAAAAGAGCTGGTTACTCATCACGTAGGCGGCTACTTAAAAATTGCCCCTGAGCATACTGAGGATGGCCCATTATCTAAGATGATGAAGCCGGGCATGGGTGCTTACGATAAATTTAAAGAGCTATTTGATAAATACTCAAAAGAAGCCGGTAAGAAACAGTATTTGATCCCGTATTTTATTTCTGCACATCCAGGAACGAAAGACGAAGACATGGTTAACATGGCGCTATGGTTAAAGGCCAATGACTTTAAGCTTGATCAGGTACAAAATTTTTACCCGTCGCCAATGGCCAACGCAACGACAATTTATCATACCGAGATGAACTCGTTACGTAATATTAAAAACAATACTGAACAAGTGCCTGTGCCAAAAGGGGCACGTCAGCGTCGCTTGCATAAAGCTATTTTACGCTATCATGATCCTGCCGGCTGGCCGATGATCCGCGAAGCTCTTAGAAAAATGGGCAAAGCGAATCTAATCGGGAAAGGGCCAAACTGTTTGGTGCCTGAAGAGAGTCGCAACGAAAAAGCGGCAAATAGTAAAGGTGGTAAAGGCCGTGCGGCACTTACACGCCACACTGGTTTTAGCCAATTCAAAAAGGCCAATACCAAGCCTAGAGTAGGTAAAAATAAGCAGCGCGCAAAGTAAAAGATATAAATGGCCCTTAAAGGGCCGTTTTTATATTAGATCAATAACCAGGTTGCAGTGCCTAAAAAGGCAAAAATACCAACAATATCGGTGACGGTTGTCAGTACCACACTGCCGGCGAGGGCTGGGTCAATTTTCATTTTCTTAAGAATTAACGGAATACTCGCACCCGCGATACCAGCGGCAACAAGATTCATAAACATCGCAAACGCTAAGACCGCACCGAGCTTAAAGTCCCATTGCCATAGGGCAACCACACCGGCAATCAATATCGACCAAATAACGCCATTCAGTGCGCCTATCGCCAGTTCCTTAAGTAATAAGAAGCGTTGGTTTGTTTGGTTGATATGGCCAACCGCTATACCACGAATAACCAGTGTTAATGTTTGGCTACCTGCAACACCACCCATTGAAGGTACGATACCATTTAGTACCGCCAAAATAGGCAAGATTGCTAAGGTGTTTTCAAAAAAGCTTGCCACAATTGCTGCTAGCAATGCGGTTAATAAGTTAACTCCCAGCCAAATAGAGCGACGCTGCGAACTTTTGAGTACTGGCGCAAAGGTATCTTCTTCGTCGTCAAGACCAGCAAGGCTTAACATGCTGTGTTCAGCATCTTCACGGATGACGTCAACGATATCATCGATGGTAATACGACCAAGCAAGTGAGCGTTATCATCAACAACAGGGGCTGAAATCCAGTTATGACGCTCGAACAATTGCGCTACATCACTTTCATCCATTGAGATCAGGATTGACTCACACTCTTCATCCATTAAATCACGAACAATTTTATCCGATGAGTTGGTCAGTAATGTGGTTAACGAAAGCGCGCCTAAAAAGCAGTTATGTTTATCAACAACGTATAAGTCATCTGTACCCTCTGGTAGTTCACCACGCAAGCGTAAATAGCGCAGGACTACATCTAAGGTAACATCTGGACGGATTGTTACCGTATCGCTGTTCATCAGGGCACCGGCTGAACGCTCTTGGTATGACAGTGCCTGAGTTGCCCTTTCTCTATCTTGCGAGTCCATTGCACTGACTACGTCTTGATAAACGGTGTCAGGAAGGCTACGAAGAACTTCACCTAAGTCATCGTCGTCCATGTCTTCGGTTGCAGCAGCAATGTGCTCAGGCTCCATCTGAGCAATAATACCTAAACGTACGTCTTCTGAGAGTTCTTCTAAAACATCACCACGCACATCTGGGTCTACCAACTGCCATAGCATGCGACGAATTTTATGGGGAGATGACTCTAATAATAAAGCGGTATCACACGGAGCTGTTTTAGCGAGCATGCCTCGCACCTGAACAAATTGTCCACTATTGAGTGACTTGGTCACTTGTTTAAGTTGTTGTAGTGGGTAGTCTTGTTCAAAGGCTTCTGGCATTGGCGTCCTTACAACTGAAAATAGATTAATACAGATTCTGCAAATACAGCATAGTTGCTAAGTGGTGTATTTGCAGGATATCTTCACACTGCGATAAAATTATTAAGTGCTTTGTATTTTTAAGGTGTGAACGATATAAAAGTAGGATATTTAAAGAGAATTATAAATACCTGAACTAAGTTTAACTTAAACGGTTAAGCCTTAGCAAACGCTATTCTTGTTCATGAAAGCGTTGTGCAATTAATTCTCCAATTGCGTTCAGTGCAGCCTCTGCATCTGGGCCTTCACATACCACACGCACTTCTTTACCTTGGCTACTTTCAAGTAGCATTAAGGCTAAAACACTATCACCTTCAGCTTCTTTATCGTCTTGATAAAGCATAATTTTAGCATCAAATTGCAAAGCAAGTTGTGCTAAAACAGTGGCTGCTCGTGCGTGCAAGCCAAGCTTATTTTGAATTAAAAACGTGTCTTCTGCGTGCATCTGGCATCCAATTAAATATCTTGCTCGCGATGGCGGATTTTTACGTTCGCATGCGTTTTTGAAAAGCTATCACCAATGGTCTGCGCTAAATATACCGAGCGATGTTGCCCGCCAGTACAGCCAATTGCGATGGTAAGATAGCTGCGATTGTTACGCTCAAGGTGAGGCAACCATGTTTGCACAAATGTTTGAATTTGCCATGTAAATTTTTGCACTATGCTATGACTTGCAAGGTAATCTTTTACTGGTTGATCTAAGCCTGTGAGTGGCTTTAGGTCTGGCTCCCAGTGTGGATTTGGTAAAAAACGTGCATCAAATACGTAATCGGCTTCTTTTGGAATACCATGTTTAAAGCCAAACGACATAAAGGTGATAATCAGCTTTTTATCTTTTTTACCTAAGATCTTTTCACGAATTGATTCAGCTAACTGATGAACACTCAGGTCGGTGGTATCAATCATAAAATCAGCGCGCGTGATCAGTACATCCAGTAATACTCTTTCTTGCTTAATTGCTAAATCGAGTGGCAGCGAGTCAATCGATAGAGGATGTAAGCGTCGCGTTTCAGAAAAGCGTTTGATCAGAGTTTGGTCATCACTGTCTAAATAGAACAGTGTTGGGTTTGCGAAACCTGGCAGGTATTCAAGAATATCATTAAACTCTTGCTGCTCTTTCGGTAAGTTACGCACATCTATGCTGACTGCTATTTTGTCATAGTTGTCAGAAACGCTACGAACAAGCGAAGGTAATAAGTTGACTGGGATATTATCAACACAGTAGTAACCCAAGTCTTCAAGTACACGTAAAGCGACCGATTTACCTGAGCCTGAGCGACCGCTGATGATAATTAATTCCATTTATGCCTCTGCTGATATGACCTGAAACAGTTCGTGGTCTGTTTTAGCGCTACGTAACTGTTTACAAAACTCTTTATCTTTTAGTCTATCAGCAATTGTCGATAAGGTCTTTAGGTGAAGTTGGCTGTCTCCATCTGGTACGATGAGTGCAACGAAAATATCCACAGGTCGGTTATCAATTGCGTCAAAATTGATTGGGGATTCACTCACTATGACAAATGCCTGTGGTTGCTCTGCACCACTCATGCGGCCATGTGGAATAGCAATGCCACGACCAATACCTGTACTGCCTAATTTTTCTCTATTGAGTAAGGCATCAAGGACGTCTTGTTGAGATAAATGAGGAAGCTGCTGGTGAGCCAGCTCGCTGATATATTCAAGGATTCTTTTTTTGCTATTAAAAAGGACCGCAGCTTTGCTGCAGTCCTGGTTAGTAAGTGAACTAAGTTTCATAATTTAGTGTCGAGCTAATTTCTCTTTGTGTTTAATGACTTGACGATCTAGTTTGTCGATTAGCGAGTCAATGGCTGCATACATATCTTGGTGTGCAGTTGAGGCAAAGAGCTCGCCTCCATTTACATGTAAAGTTGCTTCTGCTTTTTGGCTTAATTTTTCTACATCTAGAATGACATGTACATTATTAATGTGGTCAAAATGCCTTTCTAGTTTTGCAAACTTGCTGTTTACATAGTCTCTTAATGAATCAGTGATTTCTACATGACGACCAGTTAAATTTAGTTGCATAAGCATTTTCCTTCTATGTAAAACGTCTAAATCAAACTCTTACGCTGATTAGACGGAGGTATCGCTAGAGACTCTCGATATTTTGCAATTGTGCGTCTAGCTACTTTAATTCCTTGCTCAGCCAATATATCTGCAATTTTACTATCACTCAATGGTTTAGCTGAGTTTTCTGCAGCGATAAGCTTTTTGATCAAAGCGCGAATTGCTGTTGATGAACACTCACCACCGTTTTCTGTGCTGACATGGCTTGAGAAGAAATATTTCAACTCAAAAATCCCGCGAGGGGTGTGCATGTATTTTTGTGTTGTAACACGTGAAATTGTCGATTCATGCATTTCGACCATTTCTGCGACATCGTTCAGCACCATTGGTTTCATGGCTTCTGGGCCATGTTCAAAAAATGCTTGTTGTTGCTGTACGATACAATTGGTCACTTTTAAAAGTGTATCGTTACGGCTCTCTAAGCTTTTAATAAACCATTTAGCTTCTTGTAAATGAGAGCGAATAAACTGGCTATCGCTGCTCGATTTTACTGAGCGTGACATAGCTGCATATTGGCTATTCACTCTAATTTTTGGCATACAATCTGGGTTTAGTTCAACGACCCAACGACCTTTAACTTTTTTAACCGATACATCGGGTATAACGTACTCAGACTCTTCGCGAACTATGCTGTCTGCTGGCTTAGGGTTTAAGCTGTGGATCAGCGTCATTACTTCTTTTAGTTCGCTTTCTTTAAGCTTAGTCTTTTTCATCAAAGTGCGATAGTCGCGACTTGCTAATAATTCAATGTGCTCAGATAAAACCATTTTAGTTTCAGCTAAATACGGCGTACTCGCATCGAATTGGCGAAGCTGGATACATAAGCACTCTTGTAAGCTACGGGCACCAATCCCTACTGGATCAAACAACTGTATTCTCTTTAAGACCGCTTCGACTTCATCTAGTTCGATTTCTTCTTCATCATTATTTTGATTAAAACTTTCGACTATGTCTTCGCAGCTAACAGTTAAAATACCTGAGTCATCAATTGCCTCTACGATGGCGACAGCGATCGCTTCGTCAGTTGGGCTAAATGGTGTGAGTTGTAATTGCCACATAAGGTATTCATGGAGGGTTTCAGTCGATGCACCTTGATAAATTGACTCATCTTCTGGCATTGGACCTGATGATGTTGATGGGGCAGCACTCATGTACTCATCCCATGTCACATCCATGGCTAAATCGTCACTTACGGTGTCTTTGTTAAGGGCATCGCTGCTTTCTTGTTCGTACTCACTCGGCGCTTCTTCGGCCGATGCACTTAGCTGAGTATCATCAGATTCAGCTTTTTGCTCGTTCTTACCAATGTTTTCATCGTTGTAATCTGCTTCTTCCACTTCAAGCAGAGGGTTACTATCAAGTGCTTCTTGAATTTCTTGCTGGAGATCCAATGTACTAAGCTGCAGCAAGCGAATTGCTTGTTGCAGTTGTGGAGTCATTGTAAGTTGCTGGCCCATGCGCAGCTGTAATGATTGCCTCATGTATCCCTAACAATCCTTTTATGTGTTATCGACACCTGTGCAGTCACAGGTAAATTTATATCGATTTATTGTCATTGTTATTTAGTTTAGCAGATGCGCTAGATGGTGGCTTATTGGTTATAGCCTGAATTGCTCACCTAGATACACATCGCGTACGGTTTGGTCAGCTAAAACATGCTCAGGTGTTCCTGATGCAATTAGCTCCCCATGAGAAACAATGTAGGCTTTTTCACAAACATCAAGGGTTTCTCTAACATTATGGTCAGTGATTAATACACCAATACCACGATTTTTTAAGTGTTCAATAATTTTCTTTATATCTAACACTGAAATAGGATCAACACCAGCAAAAGGCTCATCTAACAAGATAAATTTAGGGTTTGCTGCTAATGCCCGAGCAATTTCTACGCGACGACGCTCGCCCCCAGATAAGGCCATGCCTTGACTATCACGAATATGCTGAATACTAAATTCATCAAGTAAGTTGTTGAGTGTTTCTTCTCGGCCTTGTTTATTTAAATCTTTACGCGTTTCTAAAATAGCCATTAGGTTTTGATAAACCGTTAACTTTCTAAAAATAGATGACTCTTGTGGTAGGTAACCAATCCCTAAACGTGCTCGGCTATGCATTGGCAAAAGTGTAATATCGTTATCATCAATGCTGATCTTGCCTTTATCGCTAGGTACTAAGCCAACAATCATATAGAAAGTGGTGGTTTTGCCTGCGCCATTTGGGCCAAGCAAACCAACGATACTGCCCGCTTCAACTTCAAGACCCACATTTTTGACAACTTGGCGGCCTTTATAGCTTTTTGCTAAAAGCTCTGCTTTTAATGTGCTCATGGTTGGCCTTTATCGTCTTGTTTGTTGTCTACAGGCACTAAGATTGTGTGTACACGGTCTGTTGAGTTTTCATCTTTTTCTGCGCTAATTAGTTGTTGTGCCATATCATAGGTAATGCTTTTCGCTGTTACTTTTTGGCCTGCTTGAGTCACTTCGGCTTCGCCATTTAAAGTTAAGAAGCGCTTGGCTACGTCGTAGCGAACTTCTTCTGCACTGGCGCTCATTACCGTGCCATCTGCTTGCTTTTCTTCAAAATAAGCAGGCTTACCTGTGGCGATAATTAACTCAACAGTACCTTCTGTATCACCACCATGGGCTTCAAGGCGTTCGGCTGTGATCCGGCGGTTACCATGTATAATTTCGACATTGCCTTCAAATATACCAACGCCATCTTTTAGCTTACCAGTTTGGCGATCTGAGCTTATGCTAATTTGTGCGCCTGTCTGCTCGGCAGCTACGCCTGAAAAGGCAATCAATAAGCTTGGGATCAGGAGTAATTTCTTCAGTTTATTGGTCATAGTATATGGTTCGTGTATGGTTAGTTAACTCTACAATCTCGGTTTTTAAATTAGCTTTCAGGCCTTTACCGGTAATTTTTAAATTTGGTCCTGTTAGCGTCACAGGTTGCTTCGAAAACATGGTCATTTGTTCTATATCAACGTTAATGTTTTCAGCTTTAATATCTTCGATCATGC
This sequence comes from Pseudoalteromonas nanhaiensis, assembly GCF_051235485.1. Classification (NCBI taxonomy): domain Bacteria; kingdom Pseudomonadati; phylum Pseudomonadota; class Gammaproteobacteria; order Alteromonadales; family Pseudoalteromonadaceae; genus Pseudoalteromonas; species Pseudoalteromonas nanhaiensis. The sequence goes on from NZ_JBPNYQ010000033.1 coordinate 20,553, forward strand.
CATTATGGGTTAAGTTTTTAGCAACAACATCTCCTTCAAAAATAAGCTGATCGTTTTCATATAATGTGGCTTCTTTAGCTTTTACTTGCCAAATTTGCTGGTCGCCATAAAGTGTAAAAATAGGTTGCTCAAAAAAGGTAAACCCAAGTTGCTGATACAGCTCCATTTTTGCAGCAGCCACTTTATGGCTAATCTTGCCTTGCTCATCATAAGCGGTTTGCTTTAGTGCAACGGCCGTATAATCGGGAGTTGCAATAATCTCGTCTTCACTATTTATTGTGTTTGTTGTTTGGTTAAAGTACGGATACCACAACCACACCATGCAACAAACAAAAACAATACTCAGTAAAATACGGGCTATATTCATGCGCTGGTTCCATCGCTAGTTAACGGCTTACCGTTTTCTAACATCAGTAAATCTGTTAATTCACGTACAGCGCCAAAGCCACCCGGTAGCATGGTCGTATAGTGAGCCAGTTTTTTTATCAATGGGTGCGCATCATTGACTGCTACCGCAAAGCCTACTTTTTCCATTACAGGCAAATCAGGGCCATCGTCACCAATGTACGCTATTTGCTCATCTTCTAGGCCAAGTTTATCTTTTAACTCTTGGTATGCAATCAGCTTTGTTTCTTGGCCTTGATAAATATGCTGTACGGTTAGGCTAGTCATTCGCTGCTGAACTATTTGTGAATGGCGCCCGGTAATAACGGCAACTTCAAAGCCACTATTAATGAGTGCTTTTATGCCAAAGCCATCTTTGGTATTAAATGCTTTAAGCTCTTCGCCCTGATTTCCAAGATAAATTCGGCCATCAGAAAAAACGCCATCAATATCACATATTAGTAACTTAACTTTTTGAGCACGCTGACTTACATCAGGACTAATGGGCTGGTATAGCTCGGCGAATGTCATTACTTACAGAACTCCTGCTTTTAATAGGTCTTGCATATTAAGCGCGCCAATCGGTGTATTATTTTTATCGATTACAATCAAGCCGTTGATACGTTTGCGTTCCATAATATTTAACGCCTCAGCAGCCAGCATCTCTGCACTCGCTGTAGTACATGAGCGCGTCATGACCTGGCTAATGGCGGTACTATGAATATCAATACGTTGCTCTAAAATACGACGTAAATCACCATCCGTAAATAAGCCGCAGAGTTTTTGGTCTTCCGCGACCACGGCTGTCATACCTAACCCCTTCGCAGACATTTCAATAAGCGCATCTTTAATGCTTTGCGACTCGTGCACTATTGGTGTTGCATCACCACTGTGCATTACATCGTTTAATGTAAGCAACAAGCGCTTACCCAGGCTGCCTCCGGGATGAGATAATGCAAAGTCATCGGCTGTAAAGCCACGTGTTTCGAGTAAAGCAACAGCCATTGCATCACCCATAACCAAGGTTGCTGTAGTGCTTGCCGTTGGCGCAAGACCCAGTGGACATGCTTCTTGGCTAACTTTAATGCAAACATGCACATTAGAGAGCTTTGCCATTGTTGAGTCAGGGTTACCTGTTAGCGAAATCATTTTTGCGCCAATTCGTTTAATAACAGGAATAATGCTTAACACTTCACTGGTTTCACCCGAATTCGAAATGCACATTACTACATCATCTCGAGTGATCATCCCTAGGTCGCCATGGCTTGCTTCGCCAGGATGAACGAAAAATGCCGGTGTACCAGTGCTTGCTAATGTGGCAGCTATTTTATTGCCAATGTGGCCAGACTTACCCATGCCTATAACGATGATACGGCCTGTGCATTGGTACATTAGCTGACAAGCTTGCTCGAAATGTTCATCGATGTACTGATCTATTTCGTGTAAAGCTTGCGCTTCAATTTCAAGAACGCGCTTACCTTGCGCAATAAAATTTAGCTGGGTCATTGATTATCCTATTTGGCTAAAAATATAGCCTTGATATGCAATAAATGCGACTAACAAAAAGCCACCTTCTACTCTATTGATGCGGCGAGCACCTTTAAAGTTCAATGACATGGCAATCAGCACTAAAGTAGCTGCAATCATGATAAGGGCATCGCGGTTCGCTGCAGATGGGTCGATAATCGATGGGTTGATGATCCCAGCCAGTGGTAAAACAGCGAGTAGGTTGAAAATGTTCGAGCCTACAATATTACCCAATGCTAAATCATCTTCGTTTTTCAATACCCCAGCAATACATGCAGCCAGTTCAGGTAGACTGGTACCAATAGCGATAATTGTTAAACCAATTACAAGGTCTGAAAGGCCAAAGTATTTAGCAATATCAACGGCTGATTCGACTAAAAAATGTGAGCTGATAGGTAAAAGTATCATACCGATAACAAGCCATAGGATAGCTGATTTAGTACTGACATTATCGGGAACATCCTCACATGCCTCGCTCACGAAAGGGTCATCGTCTTGATTTTTAGCGCGTAAAGACACAATCACTAAGCCTGCGATGAAGACAACAAAGGCAAGAGCTAATGCGATACCTTCGGCAAACGAAAAGTAGTTATCTGAAAACACGTACCATGCCGCAATTGAGACAAGTAGTACTAAAGGCATTTCTCGTTTTAAGGTCATTGACGAGACAGAAAGAGGGCGAAGTAGTGCTGTTACACCCAGTACAAGTAAGATATTGGTGATATTTGAGCCAACAGCATTACCTACTGCTGTATCAGTTTTACCGGCAAGCGCGGCAGAAGCAGATACCATCATTTCAGGGGCTGAAGAACCCATAGCAACAACCGTTAAACCTATGATTAGGGTCGGGATCCCCATATTTTTTGCGAGTGCAGCCGCACCATAAACAAACCGATCGGCACTCCAAACAAGTGCTGCAAAACCAATAATTAAAATGACAAAAGAAGTCACCATTGTGATACGCCAACATTACTGAAACAGATGACTGCAAATAGTAACAAAAGCGAGCAGGAAAGTATAAGTAAAAGAATAGGCTGGCAGGCACAAAGCGCGGTTTTTTAGGAATGAGATTTCAGGTGTGGTTAAGGAGCAACTGCGTAGAGTTTAATTTGGCGAATAGAAAATATTACAAAATTTTACGAATTGTTTTTTCCATCTTGACTAAAAAAACTTTAAAATGGCAAAACGAGTGAAAAACGTTATGGAGAGCGACTTGTCGCAATCAATAGTAGAAATCAAGGATGTAACCTTTTCACGGGGCGATAGAATCATATATAAAAATATGAGTTTTAACATTCCGAAAGGCAAGATCACCGCTATCATGGGACCGAGCGGCATAGGTAAAACCACCATGTTACGCTTGATAGGTGGTCAACTTAAGCCTGATTCTGGTGATATTTTGTTCGAAGGCAATAGTATTCCTAGCATGTCTCGCAAGGAGCTTTATGCTGCCCGCACTAAAATGAGTATGCTTTTTCAAAGTGGTGCTTTATTCACTGATATGTCTGTGTTTGACAATATCGCTTTCCCCTTACGCGAACACACTCAACTTAGTGAAGATTTAATTCGACTTGTAGTCCTTATGAAGTTACAAGCTGTAGGTCTTCGTGGTGCACAAGATTTAATGCCGTCTGAATTATCAGGTGGTATGGCACGCCGTGCAGCTTTGGCTCGCTCGATAGCCCTTGACCCCGAACTGATTATGTATGATGAGCCTTTTGCCGGCCAAGACCCTATATCGATGGGGGTACTTGTTAAGCTGATAAAATCACTGAATGAGGTGTTAGGTTTATCGTCGCTTATTGTAACGCACGATGTAACCGAAGTGCTTAGTATTGCAGATCACGTGATCATTATTGCTGATCAAGGTGTGATTGGTGAAGGCTCACCTGAGCAAATGCAAAATCATCAATCAGAGCTTGTTCAGCAGTTCTTAAAAGGATTATCGGATGGTCCTGTACCATTCCATTATCCTGCTCCTGCTTATGATGATGAATTATTGGGAGTACCGAATGCTTGATCTGTTTCAAAAGCTAGGTCACAAGACGTTAGGCCGTTTTGCTGCGCTTGGTCGCTCTACGCAAATGTTGTTTGGCGCATTAGTTAATATGCCAAACTTCAAAAAAGGCACGCCGTTACTGATCCGTCAGTTGTATATGGTCGGCTCACAATCGCTTTTAATCATTATGGTGTCGGGCCTGTTTATCGGTATGGTGCTCGCTTTACAAGGCTATACCGTATTAGTCGGTTATGGTGCTGAAGATAGCTTAGGGCCATTGGTGGCACTAAGTTTGTTACGCGAATTAGGGCCTGTGGTCACGGCGTTATTATTTGCTGGTCGCGCGGGCAGTGCACTAACAGCTGAAATCGGTTTGATGAAAGCCACTGAGCAATTATCTAGCTTAGAGATGATGGCAATTGACCCACTAAAACGCATTATTGCCCCGCGTTTTTGGGCTGGCTTTATTAGTATGCCATTGCTTGCATTGATATTTTCTGCTGTTGCTATTATCGGTGCTCACTTAGTTGGCGTTGATTGGCTAGGTGTTGATTCAGGTAGTTTCTGGTCAATCATGCAAGCGCAAGTGTCGTTTCAGCAAGATATTGTTAATGGCATGATTAAAAGCTTTGTATTTGCCTTGATTGTAACGTGGATTGCGCTTTACAAAGGGTATGACTGTATCCCTACTTCTGAAGGGATAAGTAAAGCGACAACAGAAACCGTTGTACACTCATCACTGGCAGTTTTAGGTTTTGACTTTATTTTAACAGCGGTAATGTTTACCAGCTAATTAGGGTATAAAGATGAATTCACGGAAATTAGAAATTTTAGTTGGCTTTTTTGTAGCCCTAGGTATTGCGGCTTTTGCATTGCTTGCATTCAAAGTAGCAAATGCCGGCATTAGTGGTAGCGGTGAAACGTACCAACTAAATGCCAAGTTTGAAAACATTGGTTCGTTAAAAGCCCGAGCGCCAATTAAGGTCGGCGGAGTTGTTGTGGGGCGTGTTGAGTCAATTTCAATTGATCCAAAAGAGTTTGTGCCAGTAGTTAACATGGCGATTGACGCAAACTATTTGTGTAAGTTTTCAGATACAACCTCTATCTCTATTTTAACATCAGGTATTTTAGGGGAGCAGTACTTGGGTATTAACCCGGTTATTGCTGCCGATTCTGCAGAGCAACGCTGCATGGGTGAAAAAGTGACAGCCGCTCAAGATGATGCTGCTTTAGATGATTTGTTTGGTGTTGAAAGTAAAGCGCTTGCTGATGGTGATTACATCACCGATACCAAGTCAGCATTAGTATTAGAAGAGCTGATAGGTCAGTTCTTGTTCAACCAAGGAAGTGAATAATGATGTTTAAAAAATTTCTAATCGCTTTAAGCGTGGTGTTTACGGTAGGTGTACACGCTGCAGAGCCTGAGGTCGATTTAAAAGACCCATACAAAATGGTGCGCAAAGTATCAGATAATACCTTTGCACGTATTACTAAAGATCAGCCTTTAATCGCCAAAGATAAAGAGTATCTAAGAGTGATCGTAGAAGAAGAGTTAATGCCTTACATTGACTACAAGTACGCTGCACTTCGTGTGTTAGGTAACCATGTATCAAAAGTACGTGCAATCGAAGATAAAGAAGAAAAGGCAAAAGCAATCAAAGATTTGCAACACTTCATTGATGTGTTTCAAAAATACCTAATTGCTACATACGCTGGTGTGTTTACGCAGTATACAAACCAAAGTGTTGAGTTTGGCCCAGCCCAGCCTTTTAAAGGTCAAGATGTGGTACTAGTCAAAACGAAAATTGTGGAACCAGGTAAGCCTGATATTAAAATTGACTTTAAAGTGCGTGAAGACCGAGATGGTGATTGGCGTGCATACGACATGATTGCCGAGGGTATAAGCCTGCTTGACGCTAAACAAAGTGAATTACAAGGCATTTTGCGTCAACAAGGTATCGAACACGTGAGTGACTTACTTGAGCAAAAGAGCCAACTACCAGTGCAGTTTAGAGGTGAAGGTGGCGATGAGTAACGTTGATATTACTCAACTCGAGGATAATCAGTTTCGGGTCAGTGGTGAACTGACCCGAAACTCTATCGCCAATGAACGCCTTCTGAACACCAAGTCACAATCTACACACAAAACGTGGTATTTTGACCTTTCTGGTGTATCTAGGGTTGACACGGCGGGCTTAGCTTGGTTAATTCACTCTTTCGCAGAATTAAAGCAGCAAGGTATTCGCCTTGAATTGCAAAATATTCCTGAGCAACTGCAAAACTTGATGCAGTTGGGACAGGTCACAACCTTATTTGAGTGAGATTTATGGAAACAAGCCAAGTCGAAACGTTATTACGCGACGAATTAAAGCTAGACGAAGTGATTGTTAAAGCAAACGGTAGCCACTACGAAGTGATTGCTGTTGGTGAGTGTTTTGACGGTTTAACGCGCGTTAAGAAACAACAATTGGTCTATGCTCCGTTAATGTCAACAATCTCAGACGGTACAATCCACGCTGTATCAATCAAAGCGTTTACGCCGACTGAATGGAAACGCGAACAAAAATTTATTTTACCTCAATAGTTTCAGGGCCTCCTCATGGATCAATTTGTTATTCAAGGTGGCACCTCGCTGGCAGGTGAAGTCACTATTTCTGGCGCTAAAAACGCCGCACTTCCTATTTTGTTTGCAGCACTGCTTGGGCAAGGTAAAAGTACCTTTAGTAACGTACCTCGCTTACGTGATATCGGCACCACCGAAGCTTTACTTAAAACGCTTGGTGCAACGGTAGAATGGCAGCAAGATACGCTGATCATCGATGGCGCGACGGTTGATAAAACTTTAGCTCCGTATGAGCTGGTAAAACAAATGCGTGCCTCTGTGCTTGCTCTGGGGCCTTTAGTGGCACGTTTCGGTGAAGCACAAGTTTCACTGCCTGGTGGTTGTGCCATTGGTGCCCGCCCGGTTGATATTCATATTCAAGGACTTGAGCGCATGGGCGCAGTGATCAAGGTTGAAAATGGTTATATCAATGCCAAAGTTGATGGTCGTTTAAAAGGCGCCGAAATCTTCATGGAAATGGTGAGTGTTGGCGCAACAGAAAACTTACTCATGGCCGCAACGCTGGCTGATGGTAAAACAGTTCTTGAAAACGCTGCACGCGAACCTGAGATCACTGATCTTGCGAATTGCTTAATTGCGATGGGCGCTAAAATCAGCGGTGCAGGTACAAGCCGCATCGAAATTGAAGGTGTTGAGTCGTTATCTGGTTGTGAGTACAGTATTCTTCCAGACCGCATTGAAACAGGTACTTTCTTGGTCGCTGCGGCAATGGCTGGCGGCGAAGTATTGTGTAAAAACACAGATCACCATAGCCTAGATCCCGTGATTGAAAAGTTACGCGCCACGAATGCTTTGGTTGAAGTGACTGATAACAGTATTTACCTTGATATGCGTGGTCGTGAATTAAAAGCGGTTAACATTAAGACCATGCCACACCCGGGCTTTCCAACCGACATGCAAGCGCAATTTACCGCTTTAAATGTGGTAGCGAAGGGCAGTGCTACCATCACTGAAACTATTTTTGAAAATCGTTTTATGCATGTACCTGAGTTACAGCGTATGGGCGCAAATATTCGCTTAGAAGGTAATACAGCAATTTGTGGTGATACAGAAAGGTTATCGGGCGCGCAAGTGATGGCGACAGATTTACGTGCGTCAGCAAGCCTTATTTTAACTGGTATTGTGGCGCAAGGTGAGACAGTTGTTGATCGCATTTACCACGTTGACCGTGGTTATCAGCGTATTGAAGACAAGCTAAGTGCGCTGGGTGCTAATATTAAGCGCCGTTCAAGCTAATAACTTAATACTTATAAAAAAGCCTAACGTCTGTTAGGCTTTTTTTTGGTTAAGATTTTGACTCTAGTTCGCCAACAGTAACCATAATCTTTAATATCTCACCATCACGATAGACTTCAAATTCTAGCTTATTGCCCGGTTCAGTTTTTGCTAGTTTGTCTAAAACTAGTTGTGGGTTAGCAACCGAAATACCGCCGATTTTAATTACGATATCGGTTTCTCTGATCCCTGCTTGCCACGCCGGTCCAAACGGGTCTAGCTCGGTAATACGCATTCCTGCTACAGGCGTAAAGTTATCACTAACATCTTTGCCTGTGCTATCTATGCCGGTGCCTCTAAAACCTAAATAACCTCGTACAACACGACCATGTTTGATTAATATATCCATGATGTCTTTAGCGATTGAGTAGGGCACTGCAAAGAAAATGCCTTGGATATCCAAATCTGCATGGGTTTTGAATTGCGCCGACGTGATACCTACTAAGTCACCACGTGAATTAACTAATGCGCCACCTGAGTTTCCTACATTTATGGCGGCATCCATTTGTAATAGGCTGCTGTATGGGCTGTCGATTAAGTTTTGCTTACCTGTAGCGCTAATAATACCTTGGGTAATGGTTTGACCTAAATTAAGCGGGTTACCAATGGCTAAAACAACATCGCCTACACGTGGTTTAAAACTGTCATTAACAGGAATGACAGGTAAGTGTTCAGCGTTTATTTTTAATAAAGCTAAATCTGTTTCACTATCAAAGCCAATCACTTGAACATCATAAAAACGACGACCGTCTGCCAGTGTAATAATGATCAAGTCGGCATTTTTAATAACGTGATAATTAGTCAGAATGTAACCGTCTTGCGACATAATGACGCCTGAACCAAGTGCCTGAACAGTGTTTTGACGTTTGTAGCGTGGTTGGTTAGAAATGCTTTCGGAAAAAATAGTTACCACAGAAGGGGCTGCACGTTGCACTGCATCGGCAAAGCTCATGTGCTGCGAGCTGATCGCAACGGGTAAATTCATGTTGGGTAATAAAGCGCTACGTAAACTCGGGCTAAAAAGCACGACCAAGAAGGCGATACCTAAACCAGTAAAAAGCGGCGGTAGGATAAATTTCAAAAGTTTTAGCACAATATTCTTATTATCAATGAGCAATTATTTAATGATGGCACAAAAAAAATAACAGCGGCAAGCACCACTGTTATTTTTTCATGAAAAATCAAATAAAATTATTGAATTAATACAAAAATAAGCTCTCGACCTCGTTTTACTCCTAGGACGATATTACCTTTAGTGTTTTCGATAATCTTATTCATGTCGCGGATTGTTTCAACACGTTGACGGTTTACTTGCATAATCACGTCACCTTCTTCAAGGCCTACCCGCGCAGCTGGAGAGCGAGCTGCCACACTGGTTATTTCAACTCCTTTACCATCACTCTTCTGAGTGTTCTCTAGTGTTGCACCTTGGAAAGCTGGATGAGTTTCTTCGCCAGCTGCTGTTAGTGAAGCTGCGCCATCAAGGGTTACATTTACTATTTTAACTTTACCATCTCGATAAATACCTAGTTTTACGCGTTTGCCTTCACCAAGCGTAGCAATTTTGCTGCGTAGTTCATGGAACCCGCTGATCTCAGTGCCATCGACGCTGATGATCACGTCACCGGCTTTGATACCCGCTTTACTTGCTGCGGTGTCATCCATCACTTGCATAACGTAGGCACCCTGTTTTACATCAAGTTTTTGTGCTTTAGCAAGGCCAGCGTCAAGCGGGCGACCTGAAATGCCCAGTGAACCGCGACGAACTTCGCCATGCTCAATAATTTGATCAACGAGGTTTTTCATCATGGTTGATGGGATAGCAAAGCCAATACCTACGTTTCCACCTGATGCGCCTAAAATTGCGGTGTTAATACCAATCAGCTCACCATTTAGGTTTACTAATGCACCACCAGAGTTACCTTGGTTAATAGCCGCGTCGGTTTGAATAAAGTCTTCATAACCTTCTATGTTTAAACCACTGCGACCAAGCGCACTCACAATACCAGAGGTTACTGTGTGGCTTAAACCGAATGGGTTACCGATTGCTACCGCAAAATCACCCACGCGCAGTTTATCTGAGTCGGCAATTTTTAGCTCAGTTAAGTCATCAGCATCAATTTGCAGCAATGCAATATCTGATTCTTTATCACTGCCAATTCTGGTTGCCTCGTACTCACGACCATCCTCAAGGGTGACAATCATTTTTTCTGCATCTTCGACAACGTGGTTATTGGTAACAATATACCCTTCGTCTGCATCAATGATCACACCTGAGCCTAGGCCGCTAAATTCACGTTTTTGACTACCGCCGCGTGGTACGCCAAAAAAGTCATCAAACGGTGTTGGACGACGACGAACTTCTTTTGAGCCTGAAACTTGAATACTCACCACGCCAGGGGTGATTTGTTCTAACATTGGTGCAAGGGTTGGTAACTGTTGACCATTTACCGCCACTGGCAATTTAGCCATTGAAACTGCAGGCGCTAACAATAAGCTTGAAGATAAAATAGCAGCACTAATAACAGATAATTTCATTTTCATAGTCAGGGTTTACTCCACATCAGAGATAAAGCAAAAACTAAAAAGGGCTGCATAAGCAGCCCTTTTCTTGGTTTAGATATAAAGCTGTTATATCTAAAGACTATGGGGTCAAAAAAAAGTTCATCAAGAGGCTTTAGAATGTTCTGAAACTTTATTTGAACCAGTAAATAACCCTGTTTCACCGACCACATAGTCTGCAGGTTGTGCTTCTGCACTCGAGCGATCGCCACGACGGTCTTGTAATGAGCTTTGCAATTGCTCGGTAGTTTCTTTTGAAAAGAACGGCTCGTTAGGGTGTTGCTTTTTATCTGCTAATAATAGTTTGTTCGTTTCTTCAACATGGTTGAGAAGCTGGTCATAGTTATCTTTCATCTTTGAGACAAGTTTCCCTGTGCTTGCCAAGTGATCGGCAACATCTTGGCGGTATTGCTCAAGTGCATTATTAGCTTGCTCTACTTGTTGTTCTAACTCATCTTGCTTAAATTGTTTCTTTGTTACAAACGCACCAATGAAAAATGCCGAAATTGCAACGATGATAAGAATACCTACCCAGGTAATTGTGCCCATAAATCTACCCCTTTGGGAAAAAATAACAAAAACAAATGCTGTAAAAGCACTTATAGTCCAATCATTATTAAAATATGCTTAATTTGATTGTGAAATCATACTGCGGGTTAATATACCCTGAGATACGATGCGTGTTAATATACTCTGCAAATTTAACTGTGTTTTATTGTAACGACCTATGACTCCTTGGCAGAAGTACCAACAAGATTTACAACGTGAAGACTTTGTACATGATGCAGCACAAGAAAATGCTGTGCGTCATTTGCAAAGGCTCTATGATGACCTAACGGCAGAGAAACCAGCCGCTAAGGGGTGGTTTGCCAAACTCTTCTCTAAAGATAGCACGCCAGCCATAAAAGGGCTCTATTTTTGGGGTGGTGTAGGTAGAGGTAAGACCTATTTAGTCGATACTTTCTACGAAGCTTTACCTACTGAACGTAAGATGCGTGTGCACTTTCACCGTTTTATGCATCGTGTTCATGATGAGCTCAAAAAGTTAAAAAATACCAGTAATCCATTAAATGTGGTTGCAGATATCTTTAAAGCAGAAACAGATATTATTTGTTTTGACGAGTTTTTTGTTCAAGATATCACTGATGCCATGCTGTTAGGTGGCCTGATGGAAGCGTTATTTGAGCGCGGTATCGTATTAGTGGCAACTTCAAACATTGTACCTGACGAGCTATACCGAAACGGTTTGCAACGCGCGCGTTTTTTACCAGCTATTGAACTAGTAAAAGCTAACACCGAGATTGTTAATGTGGACTCGGGTGTTGATTACCGCTTACGTACCCTTGAGCAAGCCGAAATTTTTCATAGCCCACTTGATCAGCAAGCGGATGATAATTTATTTGAATACTTTGATAAGTTGTCGCCAGAGCCTGGCGTGCTCGATAAAGCGATTGAAATCGAAGGCCGATTGATAAAAACGCGAAAGGTAGCTGATTGTATCGTTATGTTCGACTTTAGTGAGTTGTGCGAAACAGCGAGAAGCCAAGTCGACTACATGGAAATCAGCCGACTCTATAACACTGTTATTTTATCGAATGTTAAAGCGCTCGGCCAAGCTAATGATGATGCAGCTCGCCGTTTTATTGCGTTAGTTGATGAGTTTTATGAGCGTAATGTGACGTTAATTATTTCTGCTGAAAAGCCCATAACTGAGCTGTATAGCGAAGGTAACTTAAATTTTGAATTTAAGCGCTGCATCAGTCGATTGCAAGAAATGCAATCGCTAGAATATTTAGCGAGAGAGCATCTAGCGTAGTAGAGCTGTCAGCTTTCAGCCGTCAGTTTTTAGCTGATCGAGATAGTGGTTTAGTTATTTGTGTTAATGAACTGAAGTAGCTTTACATTCATTTTTCTATTTTTAAGCTTTTGATTGATCTGACTCCATAAAAGTAGACACCTTTTTGGAGTCAGTAATCATGAAAGTAAAACCATATCGTAAACATTCGCT
>NZ_JBPNYQ010000034.1:0-31717 GCF_051235485.1 Pseudoalteromonas nanhaiensis
GTTTTACCGTGGTCAACGTGGCCGATTGTACCAACGTTTACGTGCGGTTTTACGCGTTCAAACTTTTCTTTTGCCATCTTAAAAAATTCCTATAAAGAAATTAACGCCTGACCCACTATTGGGCCAGACAAGCTAAATCATATAACAGCGCGAGCTGCAATTATTGCATCTGCAACGTTCTTAGCGGCTTCTGCATACTTCAAAAACTCCATAGAGTAAGATGCACGGCCTTGTGTTGCAGATCGCAGATCAGTTGCATAACCAAACATTTCAGAAAGTGGGACTTGCGCATTAATTTGCTTAAGACCACCGAATGCTTCTTCCATGCCTTCGATCATGCCGCGGCGACGATTTAAGTCACCAACTACATCACCCATGTTTTCTTCAGGAGTGATAACTTCAACCTTCATTACTGGTTCTAGAAGAGCTGGGTTTGCTTCAAGCGCACCTTTCTTCATCGCCATTGAACCTGCAATCTTAAATGCCATCTCATTCGAGTCTACATCATGGAATGAACCATCAAATAGAGTCGCTTTAACGCCAAGTAATGGGTAGCCTGCCAGCACACCTTGAGCCATTTGCTCTTGGATGCCTTTATCTACCGCAGGGATGTATTCTTTAGGAACCGCACCACCAACAACTTCGTTAACGAACTCGTAAATTGGCGCATCATTTTCCGAAATATCCATCGGTTCAAGTTTAAGCCAGACGTGACCATATTGACCACGACCACCTGATTGACGTACGAACTTCCCTTCAACTTCAACAGCTGAACGGATAGCTTCACGGTATGCTACCTGCGGCTTACCAACGTTACATTCAACACTGAATTCACGTTTCATACGGTCGACAATGATATCAAGGTGAAGTTCACCCATACCAGAAATAATAGTCTGGCCTGATTCTTCGTCAGTTTGTACTCTGAAAGACGGATCTTCTGCCGCTAGTTTACCTAACGCGATACCCATCTTATCTTGGTCAGCGATTGTGCGAGGCTCAACCGCAACAGAGATAACTGGTTCTGGGAACTCCATACGCTCAAGCGTAATGATTGAGTTCGGATCACACAGTGTTTCACCTGTTGTTACGTCTTTAAGACCAATAGCCGCTGCGATGTCGCCTGCGTAGACTACTTTGATCTCTTCACGTGAGTTTGAATGCATCTGAACGATACGACCAAGTCGCTCACGCTTACTTTTAACTGGGTTGTATACCGCGTCACCCTGTTTAACAGTACCAGAGTAAACACGGAAGAAGGTCAAGGTGCCAACGAACGGGTCTGTCGCAATCTTAAAAGCAAGTGCGGCAAACGGTGCGTTGTCATCAGCAGGACGTTCATCCTCGGTACCATCTTCTAAGATACCTTGGATTTGTTTCACTTGTGTTGGTGCAGGCATATATTCAATAACAGCATCAAGCACAGCTTGAACACCTTTATTTTTAAATGCACTACCACACGTCATTGGAACAATTTCGTTTGCTAATGTACGCTGACGTAAAGCTGCTTTAATTTCAGCTTCAGTCAGTTCTTCACCTTCTAGATATTTATCCATTAGTTCTTCTGAGGCTTCAGCAGCGCTCTCAACTAAGTGAGAACGCCATTCTTCTGCAAGCTCAAGAAGTTCTGCCGGAATTGCCTCATAAGAGAAAGTCATGCCTTGATCTTCGGCATTCCAGTTAATGGCTTTCATCTTAATAAGGTCAATAACACCTTTAAAGTCGTCTTCAGCACCAATTGGTAGCTGAATTGGAACAGGCGTTGCTCCAAGACGAGATTTCACCTGGCTAACCACTGTTAAGAAGTCAGCGCCAGTGCGATCCATTTTATTTACGAAGATCATGCGAGGAACTTCGTATTTGTTCGCTTGACGCCAAACTGTCTCAGTTTGCGGCTGTACACCAGATGAAGCACAAAGAACAACTACCGCACCATCTAGTACGCGTAAAGAACGCTCTACTTCGATAGTGAAATCTACGTGTCCTGGAGTATCAATGATATTGATACGATGGTCGTCAAATTGAGCGTCCATCCCTTTCCAGAAACACGTTGTTGCAGCAGAAGTGATTGTGATACCACGCTCTTGTTCCTGCTCCATCCAATCCATAGTTGCAGCACCATCATGTACTTCACCGATCTTATGAGAAAGACCTGTGTAGAACAGAACACGTTCTGTTGTTGTGGTTTTACCTGCATCTACGTGAGCGCAAATACCGATATTGCGATAGCGCTCAAGTGGAGTTGTACGTGCCATATGATCCTCTTAAAGGTTAAGGACAGATTACCAACGGTAATGAGCGAATGCTTTATTCGCTTCAGCCATACGGTGAACGTCTTCACGTTTCTTAACCGCAGTGCCTTTGTTGTCAGCAGCGTCAACGATTTCTTGAGCTAAACGTAAGCCCATAGATTTTTCGCCACGCTTACGTGCAGCGTCTACTAACCAACGCATACCTAATGCGTTGCGACGTACTGGACGTACTTCAACTGGTACTTGGTACGTTGAACCACCAACACGGCGAGATTTAACCTCTACCTGTGGGCGAACGTTTTCAAGTGCAGCTTCAAAGATTTCTAGGTGCGACTTGCCTGATTTCTCAGCAGCCACGTCTAACGCACCATAAACGATTTTTTCAGCAGTAGATTTCTTGCCGTCTAACATTACTACGTTAACGAATTTAGCAAGAAGTTCCGATCCGAACTTAGGATCTGGAAGAATTTTACGTTGACCTATTACGCGTCTTCTAGGCATTTTGTATCTCCGGTATCTTCAGGTTTGCTCTTTTAGAGTCAATACCCAAAACAATTAATTTAAAAATTTAGTGCTTGGCCTTACTAACGGAGAACCATTAGCCCTTAGGGCGTTTAGCACCGTATTTAGAGCGAGCTTGACGACGGTCGCTAACGCCTGCACAGTCAAGTGCACCACGTACAGTGTGGAAACGCACACCTGGTAAGTCTTTAACACGACCACCACGGATAAGGATTACACTGTGCTCTTGTAGGTTGTGGCCTTCACCACCGATGTAAGATGTTACTTCGAAACCGTTTGTTAAACGAACACGCGCTACTTTACGTAATGCAGAGTTTGGTTTCTTAGGTGTAGTTGTATATACACGAGTACATACACCACGCTTTTGCGGACACGCTTTAAGCGCAGCTGAGTTACTTTTAGTAACCTTGCTACGACGTGGCTTACGCACTAGCTGGTTAATAGTTGCCATTTAAATAGCTCCTGAAATTAAAATTACTACTGAAAAAATAAAAAAATCCGCCCTGTTTACATGCTCGTTACTAAACGTGCAGGCAAATGGGTGGCGGAATTTTAATGAGCAAAGTTTAACCTGTCAACCTTAACTCATCGTAAGGCAGCAGATAACTGCCTTACGATTTCTTAATCCATTGATTAAGTTGAGATTATTGGTTTCCAGAGATATCTGCGTTAAGTGCATCAGTTAGTGCTTGAGTTGCCTCTTCAGCGCTTACTGTTTGCTCTTCAACGATTTCACCTTGCTTGCGACGGTTCAAACGGTCTTGGTGATACGCAAAGCCTGTACCAGCTGGGATCAGACGACCCACGATTACGTTCTCTTTAAGACCACGAAGCTCATCGCTCTTACCATTTACAGCTGCTTCAGTTAGGACACGTGTTGTCTCCTGGAATGACGCTGCTGAGATGAAAGATTCGGTTGCAAGTGACGCTTTAGTGATACCCATTAATTGGATTTCAAATTTAGCTGGGATCTTGCCTTGCTTTTCAAGCTCACGGTTCGCGATATTTACGCGTGCCACTTCAACTTGTTCACCGGCTAAGAACTCAGTGTCACCGCCGTCAAGGATGATACATTTACGTAGCATCTGACGAATAATTGTCTCAATGTGCTTGTCATTGATCTTAACGCCTTGCAAGCGGTAAACCTCTTGCACTTCGTTAACGATGTAGTTAGCTACATGAGTTACACCACGTAGGCGTAAGATGTCATGTGGTGATTCTGGACCATCGGCGATAACCTCACCTTTAGACACTTGCTCACCTTCGAACACGTTAAGTTGACGCCATTTAGGGATCATCTCTTCGTATGCGTCACCCTCAGCTGGAGTGATTACAAGACGCTTCTTACCTTTAGTTTCTTTACCGAAGCTAATAGTACCTGTGATTTCTGCAAGGATTGCAGGATCTTTCGGTTTACGTGCTTCGAATAAGTCAGCTACGCGAGGTAGACCACCCGTGATGTCACGAGTTTTCGAACCTTCTTGCGGAATACGTGCAAGTACGTCACCTGGGTTTGCAGTTGCACCGTCTGTTACTTCAATCGTTGTGAATGAAGGTAGACGTGTTTCTTGCAGACCACGCTCATCGCTTTCGATGATTAGTTTAGGTTCTTTCGCATTCGCTTTACCTAAGTCTTTAACAACCACACGTGTTAAACCAGTTAACTCGTCTGTTTGTGCTTCGGTATTCGAGTCATCAATGTCGCTGAACGAGATTTTTGACTTGTGCTCAAGAACGATTGGGTGACTATGCGGATCCCAAGTTGCAACGATATCGTTACCTTGAACTTCTGCATTATCTTGTACCGTTAACACCGCACCGTAAGGAACTTTATAACGCTCTTTCTCACGACCAAAGCTATCAATGATAGTGATCTCTGTTGAACGAGACGTGATAACAATCTTACCGTCTGTGTTTAATACGTACTTCGCATTGTGTAACTTCAATGTACCGTTAGTTTTAACTTGTACACTGTTTTCAGCAGACGCTCGAGATGCCGCACCACCGATGTGGAAGGTACGCATCGTAAGCTGTGTACCCGGCTCACCGATTGATTGTGCCGCGATAACACCTACTGACTCACCTGGGTTGATGATGTGGCCACGCGCAAGGTCACGACCGTAACACTTAGCACATACACCAAAGTCATTATCACAAGTGATTACTGAACGAACGCGTACTTCATCCACTGAGTGCTCTTCTAAAAGGTCACACAGTTTTTCGTCAAGCATGATGTTACGCTCAACAAGTACTTCGTTTGTACCAGGGATTAATACATCTTCAGCAACAACACGACCAAGAACACGTTCGCGAAGTGCTTCTACAACGTCACCACCTTCGATAAGTGGTTTCATTGTTAAGCCATCTTCTGTGCCACAATCGTCTTCGTTGATTACTAAGTCTTGCGCAACGTCTACTAGACGACGCGTTAAGTAACCCGAGTTTGCTGTTTTAAGTGCTGTATCGGCAAGACCTTTACGCGCACCGTGCGTCGAGATGAAGTACTGTAGTACGTTTAGACCTTCACGGAAGTTCGCCGTGATTGGTGTCTCGATGATTGAACCATCTGGACGTGCCATTAGACCACGCATACCCGCTAACTGACGGATCTGAGCGGCGCTACCACGTGCACCTGAGTCTGCCATCATAAACACTGAGTTGAATGAAGATTGCTCTTCTTCTTCGCCTTTCGCGTTGATTACAGTGTCTTTTGATAAGTTCGCCATCATCTCACGTGATAAGTTTTCATTTACACGTGACCAGATATCGATAACTTTATTGTACTTTTCACCAGCCGTTACAAGACCTGATTGGAATTGTTGGTTGATTTCAGTTACTTCAGCTTCCGCTGATTCAATGATTTCTGCTTTAACCGGTGGGATAACTAAGTCATCGATACCGATTGAAACACCTGACTTCATTGCGTAGTGGAAACCGGTGTACATTACTTGGTCAGCAAAGATAACAGTATCTTTAAGACCTAGACGACGGTAACACTCGTTTAATAAGCCAGAAATTTGTTTCTTACCTAGGGCTTGGTTGATTAACTCAAACGGCATGCCTTTAGGTAGGATTAGTGAAAGAATCGCACGACCTACTGTTGTTTCAACAATAGATACTTGCTCAACTGCATCACCATCTTCAGAGCTAATAGTCTCGCTGATACGTACTTTTACGCGTGCATGTAACTCAGCGTTACCGCTGCGGTATGCTTTTTCAGCTTCTTTAGGATCTTTAAATACAGTACCTTCGCCTTTCGCATTGATGCGATCACGCGTCATGTAGTAAAGACCTAATACAACGTCCTGTGAAGGAACGATGATTGGCTCACCATTCGCTGGAGATAGGATGTTGTTTGTAGACATCATTAGAGCACGTGCTTCTAACTGTGCTTCAAGCGTTAACGGTACGTGAACCGCCATTTGGTCACCATCGAAGTCAGCGTTGTACGCCGCACAAACTAATGGGTGTAAATGGATCGCTTTACCTTCGATAAGCACAGGTTCGAACGCTTGGATACCCAAACGGTGAAGTGTTGGTGCACGGTTAAGTAATACCGGATGTTCACGAATTACTTCGTCTAATACATCCCATACTTCTGCCACTTCACGCTCAACCATCTTCTTAGCAGCTTTGATAGTCGTAGCCATGCCGCGACGCTCTAGTTTGCCATAGATAAATGGTTTGAATAGCTCAAGTGCCATCTTCTTAGGAAGACCACACTGGTGTAGTTTAAGCGTAGGACCTACTGTGATTACAGAACGGCCAGAGTAATCTACACGTTTACCAAGTAAGTTCTGACGGAAACGACCTTGCTTACCTTTGATCATATCAGCAAGCGATTTAAGAGGACGTTTGTTAGAACCTGTGATCGCACGACCGCGACGACCGTTATCAAGTAGCGCATCTACCGCTTCTTGTAACATACGTTTTTCGTTGCGTACGATAATGTCTGGTGCTGCTAGATCTAATAGACGCTTAAGACGGTTATTACGGTTAATAACACGACGGTAAAGGTCATTCAGATCAGAAGTCGCAAAACGACCACCGTCTAGTGGTACTAATGGACGTAGATCAGGTGGAAGTACTGGAAGTACAGTCATGATCATCCACTCAGGGTTGTTACCTGATTGGTGGAAAGATTCCATTAATTTAAGACGTTTAGTGATCTTCTTACGCTTAGTTTCAGAGTTAATTGTTGGTAACTCTTCACGCATTTCAGCAATTAATTGGCCAAGATCAAGTTCACGAAGCAAGTCTAATACTGCTTCAGCACCCATCTTCGCTTCAAACTCATCACCGTGCTCTTCAAGTGCATCTAGGTACTCTTCTTCACCTAAAAGCTGACCACGCTCAAGCGTTGTCATACCAGGCTCAGTTACTACGAATGATTCGAAGTAAAGTACGCGCTCGATGTCACGAAGTGTCATGTCTAGCATTAAGCCGATACGTGACGGTAATGATTTTAAGAACCAAATGTGCGCAACTGGGCTAGCAAGCTCAATATGACCCATACGGTCACGACGCACTTTAGTCAGCGTTACTTCAACGCCACACTTTTCACAAATAACACCACGGTGCTTAAGGCGCTTATATTTACCACATAAACACTCATAATCTTTCACTGGGCCGAAGATACGGGCACAGAATAAGCCGTCGCGCTCAGGCTTGAAAGTACGGTAGTTGATTGTCTCAGGTTTCTTTACTTCACCGTATGACCATGAACGAACCATATCTGGCGAAGCAAGACCAATGCGAATTGCATCGAATTCTTCGGTCTTATTTTGTTGCTTCAGAAACTTAAGTAAGTCTTTCACCTTAGCTCTCCTGTCGGAGGTTAATCTTGAGGGCGAACCAATCGCCCCTACATTCTATTCGGCCTAACAGGTGCGGCTTACGCCGCACCTAAATGGCTTAATTTTCTTCCAACTCGATGTTGATACCCAGTGAGCGGATTTCTTTCAACAATACGTTGAACGATTCTGGCATACCTGGTTCCATCTTATGGTTACCATCTACGATGTTCTTATACATCTTAGTACGACCGTTCACGTCATCCGATTTCACTGTTAGCATTTCTTGTAGAGTATATGCAGCACCGTATGCTTCTAGTGCCCACACCTCCATCTCACCGAAACGCTGGCCACCGAACTGAGCTTTACCACCCAGCGGCTGCTGAGTAACAAGGCTATAAGAACCAGTTGAACGTGCGTGCATCTTGTCATCAACCAAGTGGTTAAGTTTCAGCATGTACATGTAACCAACAGTTACTTGACGTTCAAACTGATCGCCAGTACGGCCATCATAAAGTGTAACTTGACCGCTTCTTGGATAACCACCAAGCTCTAGTAAGTCTTTGATCTCGCTTTCACGAGCACCATCAAAGGCTGGAGTTGCGATCGGTAAACCACCTTTCAAGTTTTCAGCTAAGCGACGAACTTCATCATCAGAGAACGAGTCAATATCAACTTTCTGACGACAATCACCTAATTCGTAAACTTTCTTAACGAAGCTACGGATTTCGTGCAGTTCACGCTGCTCTTTCATCATTTCTTCTAAGCGCTCACCCACACCACGTGCAGCAAGACCCATATGTGTTTCTAGGATCTGACCGATGTTCATACGTGATGGTACACCTAGCGGGTTCAGAACGATGTCTACCGTACGACCTTTGTCATCGTATGGCATATCTTCTACTGGTACGATAGTCGAGATAACACCTTTGTTACCGTGACGACCCGCCATCTTATCACCCGGTTGGATACGACGTTTAACAGCTAGGTATACTTTAACAATCTTAAGTACGCCTGGTGCTAAGTCATCACCTTGAGTGATCTTACGACGTTTGTTTTCAAACTTCTTATCGTATTCAGCTTTAAGCTCATCGTACTGAGCAGCTAGTTGCTCAAGTTCAGCTTGCTTGTCTTCTTCAGCAAGGCTTTGCGTAAGCAGCTTTTCAGCATTTAGTGATGCAATTGAATCTGCGCTCAGACCTGCGTCAATAAGTAACTTACGAGCACGGTCTAATACACCAGCTTCTAAGATACGGAACTCTTCGTTGAAGTCTTTCTTCGCTTCGCGAAGCTGCATGTCTTCAACTTCTAACGCACGCTTATCTTTTTCAACACCGTCACGGGTGAAAACTTGTACGTCGATTACAGTACCAGTTACAGAGTTTGGTACACGTAAAGAGCTGTCTTTAACGTCTGACGCTTTCTCACCGAAGATAGCACGTAGTAGCTTTTCTTCAGGTGTTAATTGCGTTTCGCCTTTCGGAGTCACTTTACCTACTAGGATATCGCCGCCTTTAACTTCAGCACCGATATAAACAACGCCTGATTCATCAAGCTTGCCTAGTGCAGATTCACCTACGTTAGGGATATCTGCTGTGATCTCTTCTGGACCTAATTTAGTATCACGTGCGATACATTGTAGTTCTTGAATGTGGATAGTCGTTAGACGATCTTCTTGAACTACGCGCTCAGATAGTAGGATTGAATCCTCGAAGTTATAACCGTTCCATGGCATGAATGCCACGCGAAGGTTTTGACCAAGTGCTAAGTCACCTAAGTCAGTCGAAGGACCATCTGCTAATACGTCACCACGTGTTACCGGCTCACCAACCATACAAGTTGGCTTTTGGTTAATACATGTATTTTGGTTTGAGCGTGTGTACTTAGTAAGGTTGTAAATATCGATGCCCGCTTCACCTGGAATACGCTCATCTTCATGTACATTTACAACGATGCGGCTTGCATCCGCATACATTACTTCACCACCACGCTTAGCAACGATAGTTACACCAGAGTCTTTTGCTAGTGTAAGCTCAATACCTGTACCTACCAGCGGCTTGTCCGCGATAAGTGTTGGTACTGCTTGACGTTGCATGTTTGAACCCATCAATGCACGGTTAGCATCATCGTGTTCTAGGAACGGGATAAGTGCTGCCGCTACAGAGATCACCTGTTGTGGTGATACGTCCATATATTGCTGATCCATTTTGCCCATAAAGGTTGATTCACCTTTGTGACGACATGGAATTAGTTCATCAACAAACTCATTGTTTTCGTTCAAGTTTGAGTTCGCCTGAGCGATAACAAACTGACCTTCTTCAATGGCTGATAAGTAATCTACTTCATCAGTAACTACACCATTTACCACTTTACGGTAAGGTGTTTCTAAGAAACCATAGTCATTTGTACGTGCGTACGTAGACAATGAGTTAATTAGACCGATGTTTGGACCCTCAGGCGTTTCGATTGGACATACACGACCATAGTGAGTTACGTGAACGTCTCGAACTTCGAAGCCAGCGCGTTCACGTGTTAAACCACCCGGGCCTAATGCAGAAATACGACGCTTGTGCGTTACTTCTGAAAGCGGGTTATTTTGGTCCATGAACTGTGATAACTGAGATGAACCGAAGAACTCTTTAACCGCTGCCGAGATTGGCTTAGCGTTAATTAGATCTTGTGGCATTACAGCGTCAAGGTCACCTAAGCTTAAACGCTCACGTACAGCACGCTCAACACGTACTAGACCAACGCGGAATTGGTTCTCAGCCATTTCGCCAACACTACGGATACGACGGTTGCCTAAGTGGTCGATATCATCAACATCGCCAACACCGTTACGAATAGCGATAAGCACTTTCATAACAGCTACGATGTCTTCTTTCGATAATGTGCCAGGGCCTGTATCAGTGTCATAACCTACACGGCTATTGAACTTCATACGACCAACTGTTGATAAATCGTAACGCTCTTCAGAGAAGAACAAGTTATCAAATAAGGCTTCAGCCGCGTCTTTCGTCGGTGGCTCGCCTGGGCGCATCATGCGATAAATTTCTACTAATGCTTCTAAACGGTTGCTTGTTGTGTCGATACGTAATGTATCTGACATGTAGGCGCCGCTGTCCACTTCGTTGATATATAATGTATCAATCTTAGTGTGACCTGCTTTAACCAATTCAGCCATTAGCTCAAGTGATAGCTCGTCATTCGCATTTGCGATGATCTCACCCGTTGACTCGTCAACGTAGTTTCTAGCTACAACACGACCAATGATGTACTCATGAGGTACTTCTAATTGGTTAATACCTTTTTTCTCGATGTTCTTGATGTGACGCGCAGTAATACGACGACCCGCTTCAACAAGGACTTCACCGTCATCGCTCTTGATATCAAAAGCGGCAGTTTCACCACGTAAACGTGAAGGTACAAGTTCCATAAGAACTTTACCGTCAGTAACTTCAAACGCAGTAGTATCAAAGAAGATATCTAGGATTTCTTCTGTAGAGAACTCTAGTGCACGTAAGATGATAGACGCCGGTAATTTACGACGACGGTCAATACGTACATATAGGTTATCTTTTGCATCAAACTCGAAGTCTAACCATGAACCACGGTAAGGAATTACACGCGCGTTATAAAGTACTTTACCTGACGAGTGAGTTTTACCGCGGTCGTTATCAAAGAATACACCAGGGCTACGGTGTAGCTGAGAAACGATAACACGCTCTGTACCATTGATTACAAAGGTACCGGTATCAGTCATGAGCGGAATTTCGCCCATGTAAACTTCTTGCTCTTTAATGTCTTTAACTGTGCCTGGTGCTTCTTTGTCCATCACCACAAGACGCAATTTTACGCGAAGTGGAGCAGAATAAGTCACACCGCGAATTTGACATTCTTTTACATCGAATACTGGCTCACCAATACGATAACTTACGTATTGAAGCTCAGAATTTCCCGAGTAGCTTTTGATCGGAAACACAGAACGGAAAGCAGCTTCCAAACCGTGATCGCCATCAGCGTCAGGGACTAAGAATTTTTTAAACGATTCTAACTGCGTCGACAGTAAGAAAGGTATATCCAAAACTTGTGGACGTTTACCAAAATCCTTACGGATACGTTTCTTTTCAGAATAAGAGTAAGCCATGGGGTTCCTCAGCTTGCTGATCTTTGACCCGACCTGTTCTTGTAAGAACAGACTTAACTGGCATCTATGCCAAGATGTACAACATTAAATTGTTGTTCTATTTTGCTCTGCCACTTTCAACACCAAAAGAGGTAACAACTTGAAAGTAAAGAGAAAATTAGATTTTATTTGCGCTACAGGATTGTGTCGCTCTATAGCGCAAAAAGGCCGGTGATTAAATAATCACCAGCCCTTGCCTGATTTCTCAGGCAGCGAACCTAGCGTAAGCTAGATTACTTGATCTCAACTTCAGCACCAGCTTCTTCAAGATCTTTCTTAAGTGCTTCAGCTTCTTCTTTAGATACACCTTCTTTGATAGGTGCAGGAGCTGATTCAACAAGTGCTTTAGCTTCTTTAAGGCCAAGACCAGTTGCACCACGTACAGCTTTGATAGCTGCAACCTTGTTAGCGCCAGCGCCAGCAAGGATTACGTCGAACTCAGTCTTCTCTTCAGCAGCTTCAGCAGCTGGACCAGCAACAACAGCAGCAGCTGCAGTTACGCCGAATTTTTCTTCCATTGCTTCAACTAGAGCAACAACGTCCATTACTGACATTTCAGCAATAGCATCAAGGATTTGGTCTTTAGTTACAGACATTACAAATTTCCTAATTATTACGGACTAATTTTAGTCCAAAAAAAATATTACACCGAAAGTGAACAAAAAAACAGCTTAAAATTAAGCAGCTTGCTCTTCTTTCTGTACACGTACTGCTTCAATTGTTTTACACAATTTACCTGCAGACGCTTCTTTCATAGCGCTCATTAAGCGTGCAACAGCTTCGTCGTAAGTAGGTAGAGTTGCTAGCATAGCTGCGTCTACTACGTTACCTTCAAATGCAGCCGTCTTAACTTCGAATTTCTCGTTCTTCTTCGCGAAATCTGAGAAGATACGCGCAGCAGCACCAGGGTGCTCTGAAGAGAAAGCGATTAAGCTTGGACCAACAAATGAGTCAGAAAGGCACTCAAAATCTGTACCTTCAACAGCACGTTTAGCTAGAGTGTTACGAACAACTTTCATCCATACACCAGCTTCACGAGCTTCTTTACGAAGGGCAGTGATAGCACCAACTGTTACACCACGAGAATCTGCAACAACTGCAGAAAGAGCACCAGTGGCTGCTTCGTTGACTTCAGCAACAATTGCTTTTTTGCCTTGAAGATTTAAAGCCATGGGTGTTACTCCTGGTTTAATGGGTCGCCGATATTGGCTTCCCTGTTCTACTCTTCCCCATCAATGATGGAGATGCTTTTTACGGCGAGAGCCAGAAGATTAGGAAAAATCTATCTGGGGATTCACACCGTCTACGTAGGTAAAATGATTAAGGCCTAGGGCCGCCTACGGTCTTGGACGGAAGCCCAATTTATCGTTTTTACCCGAAGGCATTACGAAATTATGGACTTCAACCCGAATTCTTTACTTGTTTTGAAATTAACTTTCTCAACAAAATGGCGCAAAATTATAGTTCAAATTTCACGCCATGTAAACTCTTAATTAAGCAACAGTCGTGCTTAGTGAGTTTTGGTCAACAGCAACACCTGCGCCCATTGTTGTAGAGATAGTTACTTTCTTCACGTAAGTACCTTTTGCTTGAGAAGGTTTAGCCTTCTTAAGCGCAACAATAAGAGCTTCAAGGTTTTGTTGAAGTTGCTCAGCAGTGAAATCAACCTTACCGATAGTAGTATGGATGATACCGTTCTTGTCGTTACGGTAACGAACTTGACCTGCTTTCGCGTTTTTAACTGCTTCTGCAACGTTAGGCGTTACAGTACCAGTTTTAGGGTTTGGCATTAGACCACGTGGACCTAAGATTTGACCTAGTTGACCAACAACACGCATAGCGTCTGGAGATGCAACAACAACGTCAAAGTTCATCTCGCCTTTCTTAACTAGATCAGCAAGATCTTCCATGCCCACTAATTCAGCACCAGCTTCTTTCGCAGCGTCTGCGTTAGCGCCTTGTGTGAATACAGCAACACGAACTTCACGACCAGTACCGTTAGGTAGTACAGTAGCACCACGAACGTTTTGGTCAGATTTACGAGCATCGATACCAAGGTTAACAGCAACGTCAACACTTTCTACGAATTTAGCTGTCGCTAACTCTTTTAAAAGAGCAACTGCTTCATTGATTTCGTAATCTTTAGTCGCATCCACTTTTTCGCGGATTGTACGCATACGTTTAGTTAATTTTGCCATTATCTTAGTCCTCTACGTTCAAGCCCATCGCACGCGCAGAACCTGCGATAGTGCGAACCGCAGCGTCCATATCAGCCGCTGTAAGGTCAGGTCGTTTTGTCTCAACGATTTCTTCAAGTTGAGCACGTGTAACTGTACCCACTTTTTCAGTGTTAGGACGGCCTGAGCCTGATTTGATGCCTGCAGCTTTCTTAAGTAAGTAAGCAGCCGGTGGAGTTTTCATTTCGAACGTGAAAGAACGGTCACCGTAAACAGAGATCACTACAGGAACTGGAGCGCCTTTTTCGATAGACTCTGTACGTGCGTTGAACGCTTTACAGAATTCCATGATGTTTACACCGTGTTGACCTAGTGCTGGACCTACTGGAGGACTAGGGTTAGCCATACCAGCGGCAACTTGTAGCTTGATAATAGCTTCAACTTTTTTAGCCATAATAAATACCTCATTTGGTGGGTCATAGCCTTGTGCGCGCGAGGACGCGTACTCTAACGGCTTCCCAGTTTAAAAATTGGTTCTCACTTTTCGTGATAAAAACAAGTCGCAACTTGCCCTAACACAAAAAGGCCGCTGATTATAAGTTAATCAGCGGCCTTTTTCAAGCTTATTGCCAAAATATTAAACGATTTTGGCAGCTTTAATTTTTTACTTACTTGTCTTGTTCAACTTGACCAAACTCAAGCTCAACAGGTGTCGAACGACCGAAGATAAGCACAGACACTTTTACGCGGCTCTTTTCGTAATCCACTTCTTCAACAACACCGCTGAAGTCTGCAAATGGACCATCGATAACACGAACAACTTCACCTGGCTCAAATAATGTAGCCGGCTTAGGTGCTTCTGAGTTTTCTTGAAGACGGTTTAAGATGCGGTCAGCTTCTTTTTGGCTAATTGGCGCAGGACGATCAGACGTACCACCAATGAAGCCCATAACACGTGCAGTGCTATTTACTAAGTGCCAGCTTGCATCGTTCATGTCCATTTGAACTAGTACGTAACCTGGGAAGAATTTACGCTCAGATTTGCGCTTTTGACCTGCACGCATCTCAACAACTTCTTCAGTTGGTACTAATACTTCACCAAAACTATCTTCCAAACCTTCGATCTTGATATGCTCAAGAATGGTTTGTGCTACACGCTTCTCATAACCAGAGAAAGCTTGTACTACGTACCAACGTAGTTTCTTTTCGTTCTTCTCATCCGACATGGGATTAGATCTCCAATCCAGTTAAAAAGCCTACTGCGCGGAATAAAATGCCATCTAATCCCCAAAGGATAAGTGCCATAATCACAGTTGCAACCATTACAATTAATGTCGTATGTGTTGTTTCTTGGCGTGTTGGCCACACAACTTTACGTACTTCGATACGTGCTTCTTTTGCAAATGCAATAAAAGTACGACCTTTTTCAGTTAGTGAGGCAATGCCTAAACCCGCTGCAACAGCAACCACTACACCAATAGCACGTAATAATACAGATTGGTCTGCATACATGTGGTTACCAACGACTGCGCCTGCTAGTAGCGCAATAGCTACAATCCACTTTACTGAATCCATCGCATTCGATGGAGTTTCTACATTCGTGCTCATAATATTTTTACCTTAACTACAGACACAACAACCCTGCGCACTGGCAGGGTTAATCCATTAAAATCTAAACTTAAAAACAGACTTGTTTAAACCGATTTTTAATTTCAGACTTCACACATTGTGTAAAAGTGGCAGGGGCGGAGAGATTCGAACTCCCAACCGTCGGTTTTGGAGACCGCTGTTCTACCAATTGGAACTACGCCCCTGCAAAGTGGATGCCTATTATACTTACGCAATTCATTAACACAAGTGTAAAAGATACCCATAAGTTAAATTCTCACCTGCTGAATTAAAAATCAATATTAACATTGATTAAAAAGCAGTTTATCATCAACCCGATATAGGAACAATTACAATAAATGGACGTTCAATTTGACTGCTCAACATAGCCTATTATTTCGTTTTTTTTGCTCTATTACGCTACTGATTTGTTACTCAGTCAGCGCTCGTCCTCTGCATTTAAGTAGCTTCGATAGTCAACAAGGGCTAAGCCAAAACTCCATCAATTGTAGTATCAACGATGCACAAGGGTTCACGTGGTTTGCAACCCAAGGTGGTTTAAATCGATTTGATGGTTACGAATTTAAGCGTTTTAAAGCAACGGGCTTAAAAGGAAGTATTTCAGGTAATTGGGTCACCGCATGTCTACAAGATGAAAATAATCAGCTTTGGTTTGCTACTGCAAGTAAAGGATTAAACCGCTTAGATACAACAACAGGGCAATTCAGCACATATACTTCGTCCAGCTCACTGCTGCCGCTTAGCGATGATAAAATCTGGTCAATGGCGTTTGATAAGTTCGACAACCTGTGGCTTGGCCATGAACAAGGTAAATTAACGATGTTTAATTTACCTAAACAGCAGGTTGAACATTTCCAAATCAAGCTCTCAGGTAATCCAAATATTGTTATTCGCGATATAGTTACAAGCAATAACCAGTTGTGGCTTGCCACCAGCCATGGCTTAATAAAGTTCAATAGTGTTACAAAACAGTTTGAACAGCATGCCACTATCACCTCGGCACTATGGCACATTAACCTTTTAGCAAACCAGCAACTTTTGGTAGGCGCTAAACACGGCTTATACCTGCTCGAGCCAAAAAACGACACGACCAATGAGATTGCACAATTTAATGGTGTCTGGATCACTGATAGTTTAATTGATAGCACTAATAATCTTTGGATCACAAGTTATGGAAAAGGTATTTATTTTCTTGAAGCAGACAAAAATATTCATCAGGATATAGTGCAATATCGACATGACGCACAACTGACAAACTCGTTGAAAAGTGATTATTTATTGTCAGTTTATCAAGATCCTCAAGGCATTATATGGATTGGTAGTGATGGCTTTGGGGTGCAGCGCTACAATCCTTCTCAACAGCAATTTTCTCATCAAACAAAAACTCTCAACGCTGATTCTCTTAGCCACAACTTTATTCGCGCTATTATCAAACGCAGCAATGGCCAGTTGTGGGTAGGTACTCGCGACGGACTTAACCTACTAACTGAAAATGGCTATAAAAACTATAAGTCTCAACTCCCTAATAGTAATATTTTTGCTCTACACGAAGATAATAAACAGCAATTATGGGTAGGAACCTATGGTGGCGGGTTACTTAAATACCAACAAGACAGCGATGACTTTGCGGTCTTCTCGATGCAGAGTCATCAGTTAAGCAGTAATCGTGTCTACGCAATTGCGAGTGACGGTAACGATATACTTTGGCTTGGCAGCAACCAAGGTCTTACCCGCTTTGACCCGAGCACAGGAAGTGTCCGCCACTTCCAACATGACCCTACTCGTAACAGCCTAGCTAACAACACTGTTTTTACACTCGCTTATGATCATGATGACAATGCGCTTTGGATAGGCACGCGTGCTGGACTCAACAAGTTAGATATAGACACAGAGCACTTTACACTCCTTAATGATCGTTCTTCTTCAGTAGAACAAAATGCGCTCAGCCATAATATGGTCACCTCTTTATTACTGGATAATAAAAACACTATTTGGGTTGGCACTATGCAAGGGCTAAATAAAGTCGACAAACAGACCTTTGCCGTTAAGCACATAACAGAGCAACATGGTCTGGCAAATGACAATATTTTTGATATTTTAGCTGATAAACAGGGTTACCTTTGGCTTGCTACAAATGGTGGCTTATCCCGCTATCAACCGCATACCAGCAAAATACAGCAATTTTTACCCGAACAAGGTATTCAGCATCAATCTTTTATCCTCGGCGCGAGCTTTCAAGCTGCTGATGGCGAACTCTATTTTGGTGGCATCAATGGCTTTAACCACTTTTATCCTGAGCAGTTAGATTTAACTCATACGCCACCTACCCCAGTTTTAACTGAGTTGCTGCTCAACAACCAAGCGATTGAGACGCGTTACTTTGATCAGCAATCTGATTTGCTTATAAATGCCACTAACACGCTTTCTCTGCCGCAATCATCTGGAGTCATCGGGTTTAAGTTTAGCGCTCTACAAAATCCAGCAAGCCCAAACCATTATCAATATGGCTATAAATTAGCAGGTTTTGATGAGCAGTTTCTCTATACAGACGCAAGTCTTCGCCAAGTCAATTATCCACAACTCCCTGCTGGGCAATATGAACTACTAATTAAAGCAAAAGATCAGTATGGACAATGGAGTCAAACCAAGTCTTTATTAGCACTGACCGTTGTGCCGCCCTGGTGGCAAAGCCCCATTGCATACGTGGTTTATTTTCTTGCCGTATTGAGTGTGGCTTGGTCACTATTAAATGCAATTTACAAACGCAAACTAGCTGAGCAAGACAAACAAAAAGAAGTGGCGTTAAACAAATTAAAAGATCAATTCTTAGATAACATTAGTCATGAGCTAAAAACGCCCCTGAGTTTAATCCTTGCCCCTGTCAGTCAGTTGCAACAGCAACATCAGGACACGCAATCACAAACACACCTTGCGAGTATTAAACGCAACAGCCAACGGTTACTTGAACTTATTAATCAATTACTGCAATTAAGCAAACGACCAAGTACTGCTGTGTACACTGTTTCTCCATATTCATTAGCACGTTTTTTAACCGAGCTTACGCAAGACTTCGCCCCGCTATTTGCGCAAAAAAACTTACAGTTTAGTTTTCAAGATAATGATCATTTATTATGTGCGACTAATATTGCACCTAATCACGCCCATTCTATTTTTAGTAACTTAATCAATAACGCCTTAAAGTACACTCCTGAAGGTGGCAGTGTCAGCGTAAGCCTAACGGTTAATCAGCAACAAGCCATAATAAATATAACCGACACAGGAATAGGTATTGCTGTTGAGGATCAGCATCAGGTTTTTAAGCGCTTTACACGTGTAGCGTCAATCGAATCAGGCAGTGGTATCGGCCTAACATTAGTAAAACAACTTGTGGAAGCATATGGAGGAGAAATAACACTTCACAGCGAGATAGGTAAAGGTAGCTGCTTTAGTGTTTCATTGCCGGTTCTTATGAACACCAACCAGAGCAAAACGACCTTAGAACATCGCAGTGCTAAACAAACCCTTCTCATTGTTGAAGACAATCATGATATGACACAGCTACTGCTCAGCTTATTTAATCAAGAATTTAACTGTCTTTGTGCTGCTGATGGCCAACACGCGATTTCCCTTTGCCAAGATGAATTACCAGATCTCATTATTAGTGATGTGATGATGCCAGTTATGGATGGTTATCAGCTACTGGCTAAACTACGTGAAAATCCTGCCACCAGTCATGTCCCAGTGTTACTTTTATCTGCAAAAGCAGATACGCAAAGCCGCTTAAAAGGGCTTGACTTGTTAGCTGATGACTATTTGAGTAAGCCTTTCGAACCGACTCTTTTGATCAGCCGCGTTAAAAGTCTGATAAGTTTACGCCAGCTATTAAATCAACACTTAACTGCACAACTAGCCGCCCCCATAGCAACGAGCCCCACAGAGACCATGGTAGTGCAAAACAAAGACTACTGCTTTACTGAAAAACTCAAGCAAGTGGTGTTAGCCCACTATCAAGATGAAGGATTTTCAGTTGAACAGCTTGCCGCAGCAATGTGTATGAGTGCTCGCGCATTACAGCTGAAGATGAAATCACTCTACTCCCTCACTCCTTCAGATTATTTACGTAATACACGCATTGAACTAGCAGCAAAACAGCTTATTAATAGCTCATACTCAATAGGTCAAGTTGCCCAAAATAACGGTTTTAGTTCACAAAGCTACTTCGCAAGAAGCTTCAAAGTGCAATATGGGATCTCACCAAAGCAATACCGAGAAAAATATACAAAACAAGCAGATTTTCGCGTCAGTGAATAAAGTTTTCGTCTGAGTACTATTAACAAGCCACTGATTTACCTACTTTATATCCATAAAAATTCAAACAGCTCACACATTGTTGTTAGCCAGTTTTCTGCATGAGATATCAGTTAAGGAAAATCATATGCTCACAAAAACACACAAGGCGATCTCGCTAACGTTATTTGCAGCAGCACTGAGTGCATGTCAAAGCACGTCGACATCAACAAGTAATAAAAATAGTCCAAATGTAAATGAAGTCGCACAGCAACAATATAACGGCCCAAAAGCTCGCATCGCTGTAGCCCGCTTTACCGATAAATCAAATGATTCGCGTTGGTGGCGAAAAGAAATCGGTGAAGGTATGGCAGATCAATTAACAACCGCATTAGTCAGTACCAATCGATTTATTGTTTTAGAAAGACAAGCACTCGATGCGGTGTTATCTGAGCAAGACCTCGCTGTTTCAGGGCGCGTAAGTGCAGCATCAGGAGCAGCTTATGGTGAGATCGAAGGTGCCGAAATCGTGGTAGTTGCAGCGGTTACTGAGTTCGATGATGATAGTTCAGGTGCCAGTGTAGGCAGCGGTGGTTTTATTGGTGATGTATTTAGTTCAGTATCGGCTGGTTTCTCAGGCTCACACATGGCCATTGATTTACGCCTAATTGATACCCGCACCTCGCGAATTCTAGCCGCAACCAGCGTTGAAGGTGGCAGTAAAGACTTCGATTTCACATCAGCAGCGACTAACTTTGGCGGTGCACTTGTCGGTGGAAATTTAAGTGGCTGGTCAAACACGCCTAAAGAAAAAGCATTGCGCGAAGTAATCGTAAAAGCCGTTGAATTCTTAGAGTCAAAAGTGCCCACAACTTATTATCGTTATAATAGCGACAACACCATAGCAGCTGGCTACAAGGCCCCTGCACCACTAAAAGTAACCACAGCTGCAGCCCCGGCTAAAGCGCCAATAGCATCGGTTACTGTTCCGAGTCACAGAATGCCCTACTATGAAAAAACAGACCTGGCGATGTCACGACTCAATTTAGTGTGTTTAGGTTACTTGAAGCAGCAACCACACTATGAAGAATTTGACGTTGAAGACGTAAAGTATGATCAAGCCACTGTGATTGCGCTCACTGAATATCAGCAAGAAAATAAGCTAAAAGTGACGGGACTTGCAGATGAAGCAACCAAAAAATCCCTTGATGATACACAGTGTATTGCCAAAACCAACAAGTCAAGTTTAGAAAGCTTAGGTAGCATGTTTAAATTTGACTGAGTAAACTTACAGCCAGTGTTAGCACTGGCTGTATCACCGTTTTTATTGGCGCCTTCACTACATTAACCTGCTACATATCACACTACTTGCAACAACTCACCACGATAAAAATCACATAACAACCAAATTTGTTGAAAGGGATGCTGCTTAGGCACATCAAGGTGAGTAAGTACTGACTTAAAATCATCAAAATGCCATATAGTACTGGCATTTCGAATTAATAACCAAGGCTGCGAAGACTCGTAATGTTTCTTAGCTTTTTGTGCCAGCAATCGATGCAAAGCACAGTGCAAACGTTCGTTACTCGGTGCTAAAGCCATTTCAGCGAGATCGCGTTGCATTGAGATAGACAGCGGGCGACCTAGCACCGCCATCGCTTCTGTTTCACTGGCATATAAATGCGCTATTTCAATATCGAGCCGTTCATCACCTTTATAACAACTCACATCTGGTTTACTTGGTGTGTTATGCCAGATATTACGCATGGTTACACCAAACTGTTTTTCGTAGCAGCGTAAAAATAGCTTTGCCGCACTATGCTCGAGTGCTATTTTTTCTTGTTCACTCTCACGATTCATTTAATGTCGCATATACATCACTTAATAACCCAGAAGCGCCGAAACGAAATAGCTCTGGCTGTAAGTACGCTTCACCCATGATTGATTCGGCTAAGGCTAAATACTCAGCAGCATCAGTGACTGTTCTGACTCCCCCAGCAGCCTTAAAACCAACCTTTTTACCAGTCGCTTTAATGGTATTTAACATGATGGCTGTTGCAGCTAGCGTTGCATTAACAGCCACTTTACCGGTACTGGTTTTAACGAAGTCAGCACCGCCATTAATTGCCAGCTTAGTTGCCGTTGCAATAAGATCATCGCTTAATTCGCCACTTTCGATAATGACTTTAAGTTGCGCTTGGCTGCCACATGCCTCTTTTGACGCTTTGACATACTCTAAAACTTTGCGCTCATCACCGGCAATCAGTGCTTTATAGGGGATCACTAAATCAATTTCGTCGGCTCCGCGCTCAATGGCAAACAGTGTTTCATTTATCACTTGTTCTAAAGGCTGCTCCCCATCAGGAAAGTTTGTAACTGTCGCCACTTTTACGTGCTGAAGTTCACGCTCAGCGAGTGCCAGTTTAGCGTCACTAACAAACTGGCTGTACACACAAACCGCCGCAGGGATGCCCAATTTTGGCTCAATGCTAGCAACCAAGTTATTAATTGATTCTGTGGTGTCGGTGTCATTCAGAGTTGTTAAGTCCATCAGCGCCACCGCTTGAGCAGCGATTGTTTGTGTTTTATTCATTACGTTTACTTTTTTGTTGCTATCTTAGTGACCTATAGTAGCAAATTTTTATCATTCGGCTATAAATCATAACTAATCACCATAAGGCAACTAATTTACTTGTAACTCGCCGCAATCCCTTGTTAACTAAGCCTTAAGCCAAACACAACCACCATATATAACTTTTAGCTATATAAACTTGGTTTTAATTATTTTTTACTTTATATGGAGCACTATATTCTGCTTACCTGCAATAAGCAGTTTATTCAATGTGTTTTAGGGGTGTAGACAAAGTGCAATATTTACCAATCTTTACCAAATTAGACGACAAGCCTGTTCTGGTAGTCGGCGGTGGGGATGTTGCGTTACGCAAGTGCCGAGCATTTTTAAAAGCCCGCGCCAACGTGACCTTAGTCGCCCCTGCATTTTGTGATGAACTACAAGAGCTTGCAAAGCAAGGTGATGTAACACTCATTAACGACTTTTTTAAAGAGCAGTATTTAGAGCAACAGATGCTAGTGATTGCTGCTACTGATATCGACAGCGTAAATGAGGAGGTGTTTAAGCTTGCCAATGCACGCAATATCTTCGTAAACGTGGTAGATGACCAACCTAAGTGCAGCTTTATTTTTCCATCAATTGTTGACCGTGACCCGATCACAATTGCAATTTCAAGTGCCGGTACAGCGCCAGTTTTAGCACGTCGTTTACGTGAAAAACTCGAAACGCTTATTCCACAGCATATTGGGCCATTAGCAAGTTTAGTGGGCAGCTTCCGTGACAAAGTAAAACAACGCTTTAAACACTTTGCCGATCGTCGCCAGTTTTGGGAAGGCGTATTTGATTCATCAGTCGTGAGCAAAGTTCAAGCGGGAAATACCGAAGCTGCCACAGCGCAGCTAGAGCAGATGTTAGATGCCAAGCCTGAGCCTGAAGGCGAAGTGTATGTTGTTGGTGCAGGCCCGGGCGACCCTGAGCTATTAACGCTAAAAGCACTACAATTAATGCAACAAGCCGACGTGGTTGTATATGACTACTTGGTTTCTGATGAAATTATGGATTTAGTGCGCCGTGATGCCGATTTGGTTTGCGTGGGTAAACGTTTAGGCGATCACAGTGTTGCACAAGAAGATACTAATCAGATGCTGGTCGATTTTGCCAAGCAAGGCAAAAAAGTATGCCGTATTAAAGGTGGCGATCCATTTATTTATGGCCGTGGTGGTGAAGAGGTGCAAGTTCTCGCAGCTAATCAAGTACGTTACCAAATCGTACCGGGTATTACTGCTGCTGCAGGTTGTAGTGCTTATGCTGGCATTCCACTTACTCACAGAGATCATGCCCAAGCCATTCAGTTTGTAACGGGTCACTGTAAAAAAGATGGTCAAGAATTAGATTGGCAGTCACTTGCCAAACCAAATCAGACCTTAGCGATTTATATGGGGGTGATTAAATCACCACATATTCAAGCACAATTATTAAAACATGGCCGCGGTGCAGACACACCCGTTGCCATTATCGAAAACGGCACACGTAAAGAACAACGTGTGGTTACAGGGCAATTAGGTGAGCTGGCCGATTTGATTTCGCGCCATAGCATTATTTCACCCGCCTTATTAATTATTGGCGAAGTTGCATCATTGCATCATCAACTTGCATGGTTTGGTCAAACCGAGCAAACCAGCAGCTTTGCCCAGCCTATAACTGGCGTAGCTTAATTTAACTTTTAATCATTTTAGTAGGACGACTAACAATGGCTTTAACACACCTTCAGCAATTAGAAGCTGAAAGTATCAAAATCATGCGCGAAGTTGCTGCTGAGTTTGAAAACCCGGTGATGCTTTATTCAATCGGTAAAGATTCATCAGTGTTATTACACTTAGCGCGTAAAGCGTTTTACCCAGCAAAAATTCCATTTCCACTTTTACACGTTGATACCAACTGGAAGTTTAAGGAAATGATTGAGTTTCGTGACCGCCTTGCTAAAGAGTATGGTTTTGATTTAATCGTCCATAAAAACCCAGAAGGTTTAGCGATTGATATCAATCCATTTGTGCATGGCTCAGCTAAACACACCGACATCATGAAAACGCAAGGCTTAAAGCAAGCGTTAGACAAATACGGCTTTGATGCTGCGTTTGGTGGTGCACGTCGTGACGAAGAGAAATCACGTGCTAAAGAGCGTGTTTACTCATTCCGTGACAAACACCACAGATGGGATCCAAAAAACCAACGTCCAGAGCTTTGGAATACGTATAACAGCCAAGTTAACCCGGGCGAAAGTATTCGTGTATTCCCGCTTTCTAACTGGACTGAGCTTGATATTTGGCAGTACATCTACCAAGAAAACATTGAAATGGTTCCACTTTATCTTGCCAAAGAACGCCCTGTAGTTGAGCGTAACGGCACGCTTATTATGGTTGATGACGAACGTATGCCTTTAGAAGAAGGTGAAGTACCGCAAATGAAATCGGTCCGTTTCCGTACTCTTGGTTGTTACCCGCTAACGGGTGCTGTGGAATCAACAGCAGGAACCTTAACTGAAATTATTGAAGAGATGCTGCTTTCTACCTCTTCTGAGCGTGAAGGCCGCGTGATTGATCACGACTCTGCTGGTTCAATGGAAAAGAAAAAACGTGAGGGCTATTTCTAATGTCTAAAACAAACGACACGATTAATGAAGTAAGAGAGCTAGGCATCGACGCCTACCTTGCGCGTCAACAAGACAAAAGCCTTTTACGCATGCTGACTTGTGGTAGTGTAGATGACGGTAAATCAACGCTGATTGGCCGCCTTTTACACGACAGCCACCAAATTTATGAAGACCAACTTGCAGCCCTGCATAAAGACAATGAAAAAGTCGGTAATGCCGGTGAAGAGCTTGATTTAGCACTCCTTGTAGATGGTCTTCAAGCTGAGCGTGAGCAAGGTATTACGATTGACGTTGCTTATCGTTACTTCTCTACAGCAAAACGTAAATTCATTATTGCTGATACACCAGGACATGAGCAATACACACGCAACATGGTGACCGGCGCATCAACTAGTGACGTGGCGATTATCCTAGTTGACGCTCGTTACGGCGTACAAGTACAAACTAAGCGTCATAGCTTTATCTGTGACTCATTAGGTATTAAGCAGTTTGTTGTTGCTATCAATAAGATGGATATCGTCGATTTCGATGAAACGGTATACGAGAAAATCAAAGCCGACTACCTTAAGTTTGCAGAGCAGCTAAACGTTACTAATATCAAATTTGTGCCGATGTCAGCGCTAAAAGGTGACAACGTAGTAACACGCTCAGAGCACACACCTTATTACACAGAAAAGCCACTGCTGGAGTTACTTGAAGACTCACCAGCGGCTGAAATTGATAACGGGTTTGAAGCCCGCTTACCAGTGCAATATGTAGTACGCCCGAACTTAGACTTCCGAGGTTTCCAAGGCACTTTAACGTCTGGCAAACTTAGCGTGGGTGATGCAGTGAAAGTATTACCATCGGGTAAAAGCTCGAGCATCAAAGAGATTGTCACTTTCGATGGTAACCTAGATACCGCTGAAGCAGGCCAAGCAATTACCTTAACGTTAAACGACGAAATTGATATCAGTCGTGGCGATGTGATTGTACCTGCAGCCTCAAATGCTACTGTAACAAACCGTATTCAAGCTAAATTAGTATGGATGCATGAAGCACCGTTAGTATTAGGTAAAAGCTACAACTTTAAGTTAGGCAGCAAAAATACCTCGGCAGTGGTAAGAAAGATCGATCACACGATTGATGTTAATACCCTAGAGCATGGTCAAGCTGACTCATTACAGCTTAACGAAATTGCCATTGTAACCCTAGAGCTTACAGAAACAATTTTGGCTGATGAGTACCATAACAACCATGAAACAGGTGCATTTATCCTAATTGATCGCTTATCTAACCTGACCGTTGCTGCAGGTATGATTGAACAATTACTTAGCACCGAAGAGCAACAAAGTAACTTTAGCGATTTTGAAGTTGAATTTAACGCATTAGTACGCAAGCACTTCCCTCATTGGCAAGCGCTTGATATAACTAAGCTTAAATAATCACCATTCGCCTGTTATAGGAAGTAAAAAGCATGTATCAACAGCTGGTATTAACAGGCATTATGCTGGTATTAGTCGGGTGCCTTTTTGGCACTCGACTAAAACCTGCATGGTTATTTGTCGGCGCCATTGGTATTAGTTATTTAGCTGGGCTGATCAGCCTTGAAGATATGCTAATTAACTATGCAAATCCTTCTTTAATTACTCTTATTCTACTTGTACTCGTTTCGATAGCGGTAGAAAAAACCACGTTAGTGCAAAAGCTTGCTCAGTCTCTTTCGAAAGGCAGCCTGACAAGTTCGGTAACTAAACTGGGTTTATCAACTGCCTTTTTATCATCATTTACTAATAATACAGCAGTAGTAGCATCGCTTATCAGTGCAATAAAAGAAAGCCCGACACATTCACCGTCTAAGCTTTTGTTGCCTTTATCGTACACTGCCATTTTAGGTGGCACGATCACCCTGATAGGTACCTCAACCAATTTAATTGTTAATGGCTTTGCCGTTGAAGCGGGCATGGAGCCACTTGGTTTTTTTGATTTTACCTTGATTGGTTTAGGCGCATTGAGCGTCGGACTTATCACTATTTTAGTAATGCTCAAGTATTTACCAGATAACGGTAAAAATGACCAAGAAGTGGTACCCTTTTACCTTGAAGGTAAAGTCGAAACAGGCTCTAAACTAATTGGTAAAAGTGTTGAGGAAAATGGCCTTCGTGAATTAAAAGACTTGTTCTTAGCCGAAATAATCCGTGGTGATAAACGTATTTGCGCGGTTACCCCAAAACAAGTTATTAAAGAAGGTGACGTACTGCTCTTTGTAGGTGATATAAAGTCAGTACCTCTGCTCACCCAATTTGATGGCTTAAAAGTTGTACACGACAAACATGAGAAAGACGTTGAGCA
The DNA here is from genome assembly GCF_051235485.1 of Pseudoalteromonas nanhaiensis. Lineage (NCBI taxonomy): Bacteria > Pseudomonadati > Pseudomonadota > Gammaproteobacteria > Alteromonadales > Pseudoalteromonadaceae > Pseudoalteromonas > Pseudoalteromonas nanhaiensis. Next base: position 27,397 of record NZ_JBPNYQ010000034.1, read on the forward strand.
CCTAGTTGAAGTCGTTGTTAGTCATTCATCAAGATACATTGGTAAAACAATTAAAGAAATTCGCTTTCGTGAACAATTTCATGCAGCCGTTATTGCCATTCGCCGCGGCCATGACCGTTTACAAGGTGGCTTAGGTAAAGTTCAACTGCAAGCGGGTGATTCCTTGATCCTTGCTCCTGGCAAAGAGTTTTACTCGCTACCCAATTTAAAGCGCGAGTTTGTTTATATATCAGGCCTTGATTTACAAACCCATTTAAAACCTAAGCAATCAAATATTGTGCTGGCAAGTTTTGCAACTGTATTAGGGTTAAGTATTGTTGGCCTAGTGCCATTAGTAAAAGGCCTACTCGTTCTTCTTATCGGTTTAATGCTAACGGGCACAATCAAGCTAAGTGAAGTAAAACGTCGCTTCCCAATAGAGTTACTCGCAGTAGTTGGTAGTGCAATTGGCCTTGCTAAACTCATGATAGGCACAGGCCTTGCCGGCGAAATTTCGTCGGCCATGTTATACGTATTAGGTGACTTTGGGCCTTACGGCGCATTTATCGCCATATTCTTAATGACGGTTTTATTTACCGAACTCATTACCAATAATGCCGCTGCAGCGCTTTCGTTTCCGGTAGCGTATGCACTCGCCGTTGGTTTTGATGTATCACCGTTGCCTTTTATTATGGCTGTCGCATTTGGTGCATCAGCGAGCTTCATTTCGCCATTTGGTTATCAAACTAACTTGATGGTTTACAGCGCGGGAAATTACCGCCTTAAAGATTACATTGCCATGGGCTTACCTTTATCGATTATTTACTCGATTACGGTTTTAACACTCATACCACTGGTATTCCCATTTCAATAACGAGAGTAAAGACAATGGATGAAAATATCGTTTGGCATAATTACGCCATTAGCAAATCACAGCGTAGTGAGCAAAAAAAGCATAAGCCTGCCATTTTATGGTTCACAGGTTTTTCAGGTTCAGGCAAAAGTACAGTTGCTAACGCACTAGAAAGCGCATTAAACCAGTTAGGCGTTCACACCTACCTACTTGATGGCGACAATGTGCGTCATGGCTTATGTAAAGATCTTGGCTTTACTGATGAAGACCGCGTGGAAAACATTCGTCGCGTAGGTGAAACTGCCAAGCTGATGGTCGATGCCGGTCTTGTGGTATTAACCGCATTTATTTCGCCATTCCAAAGCGAACGCGATATGGTAAGAAACTTAGTAGAGGATGGTGAGTTTATTGAGGTATTTTTAGATACCCCGCTCGACGTGTGTGAAACACGCGACCCTAAAGGGCTTTATAAAAAAGCGCGTGCAGGTGAAATTAAGCACTTCACAGGTATCGACTCAGACTATCAAATCCCTACATCGCCAGAAATTAAAATCGATACCAGTAAAAACAGCCTAGACCAATCGGTGCAAGAACTGGTAGCGTATTTAAAACAACAGCAAATTATAGGTTAAGTCATGAATCAAACGGAACTGCTAGAAGAAATCTTACTCCTCGCACGCCAAGCCGGCAGTGCAATAATGGGGATTTACGAAAAGGACTTTAATGTTGAGTACAAAGCTGATGAAAGCCCAGTGACCGACGCCGACCTAGCAGCTCACAAAGTGATTGTGAATGGCTTACAACATCTCACCCCTGATGTACCAATTCTAAGCGAAGAAAGCGCTGATATTAGCTGGGATATCCGTCAAACTTGGCAACGCTACTGGTTAGTAGACCCAATTGATGGCACCAAAGAGTTCATTAAAAAGAATGGCGAGTTTACAGTAAACATTGCCTTGATTGAAAAAGGTAAACCGGTATTGGCCGTTGTCGATGCACCGGCATTAGGTGTGTCGTATATTGCTGCAGAAGCAATAGGTGCCTTTAAAGATAAAGGTGATGAGCGTATCGAACTTAAGGTAACCCGTAAACCAAATAAAGGGCTTATCCGTGTTGTCGGCAGTCGTTCACACCCCTCTCCTGATTTAGCTGAATTCGTAAAACAGTTTGAAGATGTAGAAATGGTTTCAAAGGGCAGCTCACTAAAACTTTGCCTTGTTGCCGAAGGGAGTGCAGATATATACCCACGCCTTGGCCCAACCTGTGAGTGGGATACCGGAGCAGGTCATGCGATTGCTGAAATAGCAGGCGCAACGGTTAGCAAACTCGATGGCAGCCCACTACTGTATAACAGTAAAGAAGAGTATCTGAATCCGTATTTTGTCGTATCGGCGTTACAGGACTAAAAGCGTTCCGTTAAATAACGTAGGCTGGGTTGAGCGTAGCGAAACCCAGCACCTTTATTATCATCTCAAAGTAAGTCTATAGATTTAACGCCTACCACTTAATAGTGAAGCCCACCTAGATAATAAGTCCTTGTTCCTATAATATTTTGCTCTCTTAATCTATTAAAGGAATAACCATGACGACTGTTGAAAAAGCAATTGAAGCCGGTTACGAGGCACAAATTACCGCACTTTATAAAGCCCTTTCACAAGGGGTGCTTGCTGCTAATGGCGATGAAAGTGAAATCACAGCAGCTGAAGCGCGTTTTAAGAAAGGTTTAGCATTTGCCGCAGACATTAAAGCTCGCGCACTTGCAGCTGCAGAATAAATAGCTTAATTGGGCTTATCTCAATAAGCCCAACTTTTTCCTTTGTAAGTCTCTCCTTACAGCATAGTTATTTAAATACAACGCTAAAACATGCATTCTTAGTCGCTTTTCTATATGCTGCGCGACAATTATTATTCTAATAGTGGAGTGCTAATGAACACACATCAAGATGCTATGCAGTATGATGCATCGACAACAAGTAGTAACTCAAAATGGAACCTTCATGACACCCAGTGGGTGTTAAGTTTATTTGGCACCGCAGTCGGTGCAGGGATTTTATTCTTACCAATTAATATCGGCATCGGCGGATTTTGGCCTTTAATTATCATGGCATGCCTTGCTTTTCCGATGACCTACTTAGCTCACAGAGGCTTAGCCCGCTTTGTTTTATCATCAAAACAGCCTGAAGCAGACTTTACCGATGTAGTAGAAGAACACTTTGGCATTAACGCCGGGCGCTTAATCTCTTTACTGTATTTTCTCTCTATCTTCCCTATCTTACTTATTTATGGTGTTGGCTTAACCAACACTGTTGATAGCTTTATCGTTAATCAATTAGGTATGGAATCACCACCACGCGTACTGTTATCTGGTGTGCTCGTTGGCGGTATGATCAGTTTAATGCTAGGTGGCGAAGCTCTCATGTTACGTGCTTTTGCAATCCTTGTTTATCCTCTCGTCGCTATCTTGTTTTTCTTATCTATTTACCTGATCCCAAGCTGGCAAATGCCAGATGTATCAGTCCCTGAGTTTTCAGGATTCATGAAAACACTTTGGTTATCAATACCTATCATTGTATTCTCATTTAGCCATGCTGCAGCAATATCAAGTTTTGTGCATGTACAGCGCGCTCACTACGGCAATAATGCCAAAATGAAGTCAGAAGCAATTCTAAAGCGCACCAGCTTATTATTAATTGTGTTTGTTTTACTGTTTGTATTCTCGTGCGTACTGTCACTATCTACAGAACAAATGGTACAAGCAAAAGCAGATAACGTGTCTATCTTGTCATTCCTTGCCAATATCACTGATAACTCGTTTATTGCTACTCTAGGGCCATTAGTTGCCTTTATCGCGATTACGTCTTCATTCTTAGGCCACTTTTTAGGTGCCCGTGAAAGCTTCAACGGCTTAGTCAGTAAACAAGCGCATATGAACCCTAAGCTTGTTGATAAGATTGGCACTGTCATCATGTTCTTCGCTATTTGGTATTGCTCAGTGATCAACCCAAGTATTTTAGACATGATGGATCAGCTATCAGGCCCAATCATCGCCATGATCCTTTTCATCATGCCAATGATTGCCGTATATAAGGTTCCTAGCTTACACAAATACAGAAACCGCTTGAGCACACTGTTCGTATTAACAGTTGGCTCTCTAGCCGTATTTGCGCTTATCTACAGCATGATTAAGTAATCTCATCATTGCTAGATATAGAAGCCCAGCCGGGAAACCGGCTGGGCTTTTTTGTTAGTAACTGGAAAGTTGGAAGGCGTGGCGTAGGTTGGTTAGAGCGCAGCGAAACCCAACACAGAGCTATCAGCTTTCAGCCGTCAGCGATCAGCCGCTCGGTATGGGTGTTTGGTGCTGCGTCTTCCTATGCCGGGGGCTCTAGGCTCTAGGCTCTAGGCTCTAGGCTCTAGTACTCTTTCACATATATTTTGATCAGTTGCCCCTACTTAAATTCAGGTAACTGATCTTTTTCAATCAATAAT
>NZ_JBPNYQ010000035.1:0-27556 GCF_051235485.1 Pseudoalteromonas nanhaiensis
GATTGAAAAAGATCAGTTACCTGAATTTAAGTAGGGGCAACTGATCAAAATATATGTGAAAGAGTACTAGAACCTAGAACTTAGCGCATGATGACGCGGGATAAACCCGCTGCTACAAGCTGCTACAAGTAGGCGTGAAACTTGTAGCAGCGCATCTGAAGGCTGAGAGCTCCTTCATGTTGGGTTTCGCTGGCTCTAGCCAACCTACATCACCTCTTTTATCGGTGAATAATCAACTTTAATTTCAACAATATCGACATTGGCATTTTGTTTAAAAACGTCTTGCACTTTTAATAAATCAGTATCTTTTTCAGCAAGGTATCGATATGTTTTGTTGGTCATTTTTTTTAACGTGTATTGGATGCTAAGCTCTACCGGTAAGCTATTATCTTTGAGAGTTAAATAGATAGCGCCGGTAGCAATACCAGGCTCTTTCATCGCGTGATTAAATACTTCAGTGCCTTTGGTTAAAGTAGGCGCGGCAAAGGTAATTTTTTCGCCATTATTGCTAAAAGCGTTAATTGGTTTTTGTTTATTAATCTCGACCACTTTTTTAACATCTTTATCTAAAACTTGTTCTTTTTGTGAACTGCTTGCTGAGTGTTGCGAGCTACCTTGTTCGGATATTTCACTTTTTTGACAGCCTGATAAGAGTATTAGCGCTAGTATAACTAACTGTATATTAATTGCTTTGTTCATTATTGACCTGTTTGTTCGTTACTTTTGTTTACAATTGATTCTGTCTTTTGATTGCCAGATTAGGTACATTGGCTTTGGTTATGATTGTTAACCGAAAATAAAAATATAACAATAGGGAACGTAAGGAATGTCTCAATTTAAAGTAACTGCTGTTGCAACTATGGTAACGGCTATCTTGGCATCAACTCAAATACAAGCAAGTGAACAAACTCGCTTTTACAACGCATCAAGTGTTAGTTCTCAAGTACAGTTTAATCCTCAAGTATCTCAGCAACGTGCATTAGCTGAGCGTCGTACTGTATCAGGGCACAAATCAATTTTCGATGAGCAATTAGGTAAAGCTACGTTCCTTTGGAATGCGGTAGGTCAAGCTAAGCCAGACATGGCGATGATCCTTCCTGAGCAGCGCAATGCATACGCTGCTGATTTTTATCTAAATGCTTTAACGGGCGTTAGCGCTCTGAAAAAAGGTGTATCGAGCGCTGTACTAACTGATTTATCTGAGCAGAAGCTTGGTTCAATCACAGCTAAATACAAGCAAAAAGTACATGACATTGAAGTATTCAACCGTGAATACAACCTGATCATGGACAAAGAATATAACCTAGTTGCAGGTTCTGGCTACTTTGCAAACACAAGCGCTAGTGCAACCAAATCGTTCGCACCACTTGCTGAATTTGTTGGTGCGGAGCAAAGCATTAAACGTGCGATTAAAGAACTTGCTGATATCGACGTATCGCTAACTAAATCAACTGAACAAGGCGACTATGTTAAGTACAATGTGTCTAACCAAACTGGTGACAAAATTGTACTAGGCCAGCCACGTGCTAAGAAAGTATTCTTTGAAGTAGCAGGCGAGTTGCAATCTGCATACTACGTTGAAGTAGAAGTTGCTGATAAAAACAGCCTAGAAAGCGATTACTTCAGCTACGTTATTGGCGCACAAAACAGCAAAGTTTATTTCAAGAAAGACTTAAAAGCACACGCGGCAGACTTTAACTACCGTGTATGGGCTGACGAAGATGGTTATCCGTGGGAAGGTCCTCATGGCGACGTGATCCCAGCTGATGGTCCAGATCAAATCGATGAAACTGAAATCCTGGATGCACCACTTGTAAGTTTGTCTTACTATAAAAAACTAAGCACGATGGATCCGTGGCTTGCTGATGATGCTACAACCACTTCAGGTAACAACGTATTTGCTTATGCCGATGTAATCGCACCTCAAGGTTATACTGAAGGTGACTTCACTGCTGAAACTACATCAGACTTTACATTCGATTACCCTTATCAAGTTGACCAAGTAGCAAACAGCTACGATAACCGTAAAGCGGCAATCGTTAACTTGTTCTACATGAACAACTTCTTACACGATTTCTTCTACGACCATGGTTTTGACGAAACATCAAATGTTGCGCAAGTATCGAACTACGGCCGTGGCGGTGTTGAAGGCGACCCAATCGAAGCGCAAGCACAAGATAATAGCGGTTTAAACAACGCAAACATGTCTACGCCTGCTGATGGTGCAAGCCCTCGCATGCAAATGTATTTATACAATAGTAAAGATGCAAAAGTAGGCATTGACTATGGTGTGGTTGTAACATCTGACGCGACCATTGGTCTTCTAGATTCGTCAAAAGTATCTAGCTTTGGTCAAATGCAATTTGCTGATATCGCTGGCGAAGTTGTTCGTCTAGTGGACGATAATAACGTTGATTCTGGTAGCGTAACTGATGGTTGTGAACCTGCAACAAACGCAGCAGAACTAGCTGGTAAAATTGCGCTAGTAGACCGTGGTTCTTGTAACTTCACTGCAAAAGTACTACACGCTCAAGAAGCGGGTGCAATTGGTGCAATTGTTGTGAATAACAACCCAGATACTGATGAGCCAGCGCCAATGGGCGGTGAAGATGATGCAGTGCTTATCCCTAACATGGGTCTTAACTTTGCTGACGGTCATGCACTTTACGATGGTATCGATGCAGGCGAAACTGTTACTGTTAATATGTTCAATAAAGCTACGTTAAAAGACGGTACGTTAGATAACGGTATTATTGCTCACGAATGGGGTCACTATATCAGTAACCGTTTAGTGGGTAACTCATCGGGTCTTATCAACTTCCAAGGCCGCGCAATGGGCGAAGGTTGGGGTGATTTCCACTCATTAATGTTCATTGCGAAAGCAGATGACATCAACATCCCAGGTAACGACAAGTTCCAAAAAGCATACGGTAGCGGTACTTTCGTAGAAGACTTCTATTATGGTATCCGTCGTGTTCCATATTCAACAAATATGGACGTTAACCCACTGTCTTTCCGTCACATTACTGAAGATGCTGGTGATGATGTAGGTATTGCACCAACGAGTGTTGCTTCACCACACGCTGCAGGTGAAATTTGGGCAACCATGCTTTGGGAAAGCTACGTAGCGCTTATCAACAAGCACGGCTTTGAAGATGCTCAAAACCGTATGGCTAACTACCTAGTTGCTGGTTACAAGTTAACGCCAGTTGCACCATTATACACAGAAGCACGTGATGCAATCTTAGCGGCTGCATATGCAGTTGACCCTGAAGATTACAAACTAATCTTAGGTGCATTTGCTAAGCGTGGTATGGGCTTAGGTGCTCAAGCGCCAGATCGTTTCAGTGAAGATTTAACGGGTGTTGTTGAATCTGACAAAATGCAACTTGCAAGCTTTACCCTAAAAGATGTTGAAATGAATGCAAGCTACAATGGTGTTGAGCTTGGTTATTGTTCAAACGACAACATTCTTGATAAGGGTGAAACAGGTACTTTAACTGTTAGCATCATGAATACAGGTAGTGAAGTACTAACAGGTACACAAGCACAATTAACTGTTGTGAGTGGCCACGATGTTACATTTGAAAATGATGGCTTAATCACATTTGACGATACAACACCGTATGCTTCGCAAACAAGTGCGCCAATTAAGTTCACATTAAACGATGCTGGCACTGCTGATACGCTTGAAATCGAAGTGTCATTCCCTGAGCTTTCTGCTGATGATGAAATCGTTGAAGCTCTAAGCGATACAGTATCTTACCTTGTAAACATGGACTTTGAAGACAAGGCACCAGTTAGTTCACAAACTGCTGATGATATGGAAGTAGCAGGTACATCATTACGCGACTGGAAGGAGCACGTAATGACAGGTGATGACTTAGCTGTTGGCACGCAAAGCATGGCAACTGGCGGTAATGTTAACTTCTTCAACAGCTTTGGTTTTGGTCTTGGCGAGCAAACAATGTACTTGAACAACAATGACTTCCAGTCAGATGTTGCTATTGAGTCAAGAGAGTTCGACATTGGCTTTGCAGGTGAATTTGAAGTTTCATTCTGGCACTTCTACCTAATCGAAAACGAGTGGGATGGTGGTGTTGTAGAAATTAGCGTAAACGGTGGTAACTGGGTTGATGTTACTGAAATGGGCGGTTCATTTGATGTTGGTTACGACGGCCCACTAATCGAAAATGATGCACAAGCACTACAAGATCGCGATACCTTCACAGGTAACAATATTGATAATGGTGTTTATGGTAACTACGAAACTATTCGTTTTGGTACTGAACTAAACGGTAACCGTGCAAAATTACGCTTCCGTATCTCATCAGACAGCGCAGTACGTGAGTTCGGCTGGTGGATTGATAACGTGACTGTAAGCAATGTAACGTCACCAATCTTCTCGAACGTAATTGCTGGTGATACGTTAGCATGTGATAACGCACTTCCTATTATTAGTGTTTCTGGTGATGAAACGGTTACTGAATCGGCTTCAGGTACTGTGTCTGTTACAGCAACAGACCGTAACAACGACACACTAAGCTACACATGGACTCAAGTGAGCGGTACTACAGCAACGCTTACAGGCGCTGATACGGCTACTTTAGGCTTCAAGCCAGGTGCTATCTCAAGCGATGACGAGTTAGTATTTGAAGTAACAGTGAGCGATGGTACAGATTCTGTTTCAGAGCAGTTCACTGTTGCTGTAACTAACGAAGCTGAGCCTGTAGAAGAGAAAAAAGTAACTAAATCTAGCAATGGTAGCTTTGGTTTCTTAACGCTTCTACTTGCACCATTAGCGCTTATCGGCCGTCGCCGTAAACGTAAATAATACTTTTAAATAGTGATAACAAAGCCCTTACAGCTCGCTGTAAGGGCTTTTTTGTTTTTAAGTTAGCGAGAGTAAAGTTAGCGAGTTTCGAGATACGAGATAAAAGATACGAGATACAAGGTAGCAGATTTTACATCGCGTCCTAGAACCTATCCCCTTTTTGTAGGCGTGAAACTTGTTTCGCGCGTCTGAAGACTGATAGCTGGAAGGTTCTCTACGTTGGGTATCGCTTCGCTCGACCCAACCTACGTGAAGAGTAAAGAGGTTAAATGTTGTGGGGTTATCAATACTCGATAACCCCACAATTCGGCTTAGAGCTTAAAGCTATTGAACGGTTGCTTTTAAGCCACGGCGTTTTAACAACGCAGACGTATCAGGCTCTTGACCACGGAATGCTTTAAACGATTCCATCAGGTCACGAGAGTTACCTACTTCTAAAATTTCTTTACGGTATTTTTCACCCATTTCGCGAGTTAAACCACCTTGCTCTTGAACATAAGCAAACGCGTCTGCCGCTAGGATTTCACTCCACATATAAGCATAGTAACCAGCTGAGTAACCGCCGCCCATTGAGTGTGAGAAGAACGCAGATTTATAACGTGGTGGTACAAATGGTACGTTAACACCGTGCTTAGTAAGAGCTTGCTCTTCAAACTTTTCAATGTCTTGTAGTGGCGCATCAGCAGAAAGTGAGTGCCATTCCATATCAAGTAGTGCAGCAGCAACATACTCTAAAGTATCAAAACCTTGGTTAAAGCTACGAGATTGAATGACTTTTTCAAGTAGCTCATCTGGAATTGGCTCACCTGTTTTATGATGTTTCGCATAGTTAGCGATAACTTCAGGGTACATTGCCCAGTCTTCTTCAAAGGTAGAAGGAAACTCAACGAAGTCACGTGATACCGAGGTACCTGAAAGTGTTGGGTATTTAACTTTTGAGAACATACCGTGTAAGCCATGACCTAGCTCGTGGAAAATCGTTGTTGCTTCATCGTAGCTGATAAGCGTAGGTTCACCATTCGCGCCTTTTTGAATGTTCATTACATTCACAACTACAGGCTTTTGATTTTTTAGACCAGACTGCTTCACAAATGAGCTCATCCAAGCGCCACCACGTTTACCTTCACGAGCAAAGTAATCGGCATAGAAAATAGCTAGGCTTTTACCATTTTCGTCAAATAGTTCATATGCTTTCACATCAGGGTGATAAACTGGTAAGTCGCTACGTGGTTTAAAAGTAATCCCATATAAACGGTTCATTGTATAAAAAACACCGTCTTCAAGAACTCGATTAAATTCGAAATACTCTTTTACTGCATTTTCGTCTAGGTTGTATTTATCTTTGCGAACTTGCTCTGCGTAGAATAACCAATCCCATGGCTGTAGCTTAAATTGTTCACCAGACTCATCGATCTTAGCTTGAATAGCCGCTGCTTCAGCATTAACGTTTTGCATTAATGCAGGGATCATGCTCGCAAACATATCAAATACTGCTTGAGGTTTTTTCGCCATTTGTGACTCTAAACCAAAATCAGCCCAGCTGTCGTAGCCTAATAATTTAGCTTTTTGAGCGCGTAAGTGAGCAAGCTCTGCCACGATATCGCGGTTATTATTTTCACCTGATAGCGCACGCTCAGCCGATGCACGCCATACTTTTTCACGCAACTCACGGTTTTTAAGGGTTGCTAATATAGGCTGGCGAGTTGTATTGGTGATCTTAATTAAGTACTTGCCGTCATGACCAGCTTCCGTTGCTGCATTAGCAAGCTGTTCAATTTGACCCGCAGGTAAGCCTTCAAGCTCAGCTTTGTCATCAACAATAACAACATTTGTTTTTGTCAGTGCTAATAAGTTTTGCGAAAACTGCGTCGTTAAACTTGAATGCTTAGTATTGATATCACGAATTTGCTGTTTTTGTTCGGCATTTAATTGTGCACCAGCGCGAACAAAACGCTTGTAGTAAACATCAAGTAAACGTTTTTCTTCGGCTGTTAATGCTAGTTTGTCTGCATCGTTATAAACCGCTGCTACTTTTTCAAAAAGTGCTTTATTAAGAAAAATATTATCGTTATGTGATGCTAACTTAGGTGCTAATTCTTTTTGGATTTCACGGCGAGCAGGGTTTGAGTCACTGCCTGCTAAGTTATAAAAAATGCTACGAGTACGGGTTAACAGCTCACCACTTTTTTCAAGAGCAACAACAGTATTGGCAAAATCAGGCTTTGCAGGGTTGTCGATGATAGCTTGTACTTCAGCCATTTGCTCTGCCATGCCTTTATTGAAAGCTGGCATAAAGTGTTCATCTTTAATAAGGCTAAAATCAGGCGCCTCGTATTGCAGTGCACTTTTAACAAATAGTGGGTTTGCTTGTTCAGCTGCAGTTACTTCTGCTGTTTGTTCAGTTTTACGCGTATCAGCTGTAGTTTGAGGTTCAGAACAGGCCGTTAGTAATAACGCTGAGCTGATCGCGGTTGCGACTAGGTGTTTCATAGTGTTTCTCTTGTCATTTTTTAAAGTAATTGTACCGATATAACGTTATGTCAGCACTTTATGTCATCCTAGTGTTGGTTGTTAGTATGAGATTACACAAAGATGGCACGAATGTGTGCATGAGTGAGGCTGATATAACTTTGCGGTTAATATATAGAGCATACTGTGTATCGATAGCAATAATCTCATTCGTTGCGATAAGGTGATTATTGGCTGCGATAAGTGGTTAATTTTCGTAAATGTCAGCGTATCTTTTTCGACTTCTCAAGCTAAATTGTTATCAGATACTGTTTAAAATTAATACTCATAATGCAAGTTCGTCCTTACGTTTATAGCTGCATGACAATGATGGTGTGAAAGGTCCAAAAATTAGCTCTTGATAAATTTTTATGATGTTATATTGTATCATTTTCTTTGGTGCGATAGCACTTATTCAGTTCATCAGAATTGATGCTTTAGCAATATATATAAATAATACAAGAAGTTGATATGCAATTACCCGATATAACCTCGCACTCTAATACAGATTTTCAATCACCTTTAAAATGGGTTGGCATGGAAGGTATCGCATTACCTTGTAAACTTGCACAACCTAATGTTGATGCGCACCTTAATGCCAAAGCAGATATTTTTGTCAGCCTTGATAGCGATGCAAAAGGCATTCATATGTCGCGTCTCTATTTACTACTTAATCAGCTATTGGCAAAACAAAGCTTAACTAGTCAGCGTGTTAGTGAGTTTATGAATGCCGTTTTAGCATCACAAAAAGACTTAAGTAAAAGCGTAAAACTGGTGCTGCATTTTGATTTACCAGAGCTAAAACCAGCGCTCCTGAGCGACCATTGCGGTTACAATGCTTACCCTGTAGTTTTAACCATCACGAAGCAGCAATCACTTACCATTAACTTAAAAGTCGATATTGCCTATAGCAGCACGTGCCCATGTTCAGCGGCATTATCGAGGCAGCTTTTGAGCGAAGCGGTCGATAAACAGTTTAGCGATGCCGCTATTGATAAAGCATCTTTAATCAATTGGCTCACAAGTGAACAGGGCTCTATTGCAACCCCTCATAGCCAGCGCTCATATGCGTATATCGATGTCACTTTTAGTAGCGAAAAGCTTCCGGATATTAGTGGCTTTATCACAGTCTGTGAGCAAGCCATAGGGACCCCAGTGCAAACCGCCGTTAAGCGTGAAGATGAACAAGCATTTGCCGCCCTTAACGCAAAAAACTTATTATTTTGCGAAGATGCAGCAAGGCGGCTAAAGCAGTGCTTCGAAACCATGCCAGGTATTACTGATTACCAATTTAAAGTGGAGCATCAAGAAAGCTTACACGGCCACAATGCTGTGGTTTATGAGTCTAAGTATTAGGCCATACAGCCTTATTTGGTTTACAAACTTTGACATTAGCGGTCGCAAATTATTGCTATTGGCTAGCACAATGATAATGATAAGAGCGCTAAAAAGATAAACATAACAAATATAAAGGACGACTATGCGTTTTAAATTTATTGCTGCTGCAGTGGGTCTCGCTGTAGCAAATGTTGCTGTTGCCGACGAAGGCATGTGGCAACCTCACCAGCTACCAGAACTTGAATCTATCCTAAAAACGAAAGGCTTGAGCATTGATGTAGAGTCAATTTCAAAACTGACTGAGTTTCCGATGAATGCGGTAATTAGCCTTGGTGGCTGTACCGCTTCGTTTGTTTCACCAAAAGGCTTAGTTGTAACAAACCATCACTGTGCCTATGGTTCGATTCAATATAACTCAACCACCGAAAATAACATTTTAGAAAATGGCTTTTTAGCTAAAACAACGGGCGAAGAAGTGCCTGCAGCGCCGGGTTCTCGTGTTTATGTGACAGAGCAAGTGACAGAAGTTACCGATAAAGTAAACCAAGGTACTGAACAGCTAACAGGTAAAGCACGCTTTGATGCCATTGAAGCAAATGAAAAAGCACTTGTTAGTGAGTGTGAGCAAGACCAAAGCTACCGCTGTAATGTGTATACCTTCCATGGTGGTCTTGAATATTACTTAATTAAAGCGCTTGAAATTAAAGATGTACGTTTAGCGTATGCACCAGCGATGGGCGTAGGTAAATACGGCGGCGATATCGACAACTGGATGTGGCCGCGCCACACCGGTGATTTCTCGTTCTATCGCGCGTATGTTGGCAAAGATGGCAAGCCTGCTGAATATTCAGAAGATAACGTACCGTACCAGAGTGATGCGTTTTTAAAAGTAAGCGCTAAAGGCGTACAAGAAGGCGATTTTGTGATGGTTACCGGTTATCCGGGCAGCACAAACCGTTACCGTATTTCGCCTGAAGTTGATTACGTGTTTAACACAGCCTACCCATTAGCGCGTAAATATAATTCTAAATATGTCTCGTTGATTGAAGAAAATGCCCCTGATGGTTCAGAGGCACGTATTGCTTATGAAAGCACGATTGCGGGTTACAACAACTACATTAAAAACTATGGCTCAATGATTGAGAGCTTTAACAAAGGTTCAATGTATAGCCGTAAGCAGCAATTCGAAAAAGATCTCACTGCGTGGATCAATGAAGATAGTAAGCGCAAAGCTAAATACGGACATGTACTTGCTGATTTAACGGCGTTAGTTGCTGAGTCTCAAGAGCACAACCAACGGGACCGTATGTTAGGTTACGTACACCGCTCACAAATGATGTCATCGGCTCGTATGCTCTATCGTTTAGCTTATGAAAAACAAAAGCCAGATGCTGAGCGCGAAAGCGGTTATCAAGAGCGTGATATGCCGCGCATTAAATCACGCCTAGAAAGCATGAGTCGTCGTTATGATGAAACCGTTGATAAAGCCATTTTATTGTACTTTATTGAGCAATATGCAGCTTTGCCAAACGATGAGCGAGTTGCAGAGGTAGATAAAGCGCTTGGTTTAACCAATGGTTTTGATAAACAAAAACAACAAGCGTTACTTGATGATATGTATGCTAAATCGGTTCTTGCAGATGAAAGCAAACGTTTATGGATGACAGAACTTGACCTTGCTCAGTTAAAGCAAAGTAGCGATCCATTCATTCAATACGCTCAAGCTGTTTTTGCCGTTACTAAAGACATTGAAGATGCGAAAAAAGAGCTGGCTGGTAAACAGCAAGCTGCTCGCCCTGCATTAATGGAAGCAATTATCGCTTATAACAAGGCACTTAATAAGCCTGTTTATGCTGATGCAAACAGCACCTTGCGTGTAACTTACGGCACGGTAGGCGGCTATTCACCGCAAGATGGCTTAGTGGCAACCCCCTTTACATCTTTAGAAGGCTTGCTTGCAAAAAATACCGGTGTTGAACCATTCAACTCACCAGAAAAGCAAAATGAGTTAATTAAGCAAAAGCTTTATGGCGATTACACAGGCGGTATGAATACGGTTCCGGTTAACTTTTTATCAAATGTAGATACCACAGGTGGTAACTCAGGTTCACCAACATTAAATGGTAATGCTGAGCTAGTTGGTTTGTTATTTGATGGTGTTTACGAAAGTATTATTGGTGATTGGGATTACGATGAAAATTTAAATCGCTCAATTCACGTTGATTCACGATACATGTTGTGGGTGATGGATAAAGTTGATAATGCTCAAAATCTACTTAAAGAGATGACTATCGTTAAGTAATCTAAGTTTAACGTTAATTTAAGCATTAAAATGCCAGTCTAACAGACTGGCATTTTTGTTTTTAATAAAAATAAAAGCTTTAAATATCATGAGGTTGAAAAATATTTATAAAAATTAATTTTTCTTAAGTTTTATTTAAGTTTCGCTCGATAAATTTTACACATAACCTAAGTGGAGCGAACAATTATGCTTTCAGTTCAACAATCACATCAAACTCAATTTCAAGAGCCTGCCTTTATTTGCACGCGTGAAGGAGGTCAGTTCCGCGACCGTCTTGAGAGTAATATTAAGCAAGGTTTTGCTGCAGCTTATGATGCGAAAATTTCGCAGTTCATGCCGCTTCTTTGTGAGCTGAATGTTGATGATGAAGTATGTACGTTAGGTCTTCGCTCTGCATCACAACCTTTGTTTATTGAACAATACCTCCCTGTGTCTATTGAGCACTTTGTCGGTGCCAAGCGTGAGCACATTTTTGAGTTAGGTAATTTATGCTCAACGCATCGAAAAGCCACCTTGGCACATTTTGTTTTAATGAACGAAGCACTCTACCAAGCGGGAGCAAAATATTTAGTGTTTTGTGCAACCCGTAAAGTCAGAGCGCTATTAAAAATGCTAGGTGTTAATTGCAAAGAAATTGGTGTTGCAAATGCACAAGCACTCCAAGATCCAGCAAGCTGGGGTAGCTATTACGACAACCAACCAACCATTTGTGTGGTTGACCTAAACGAAGCACATCAACGTGTATTAAACACCCCTGTTTTATTCAATATTAAACAGCAGTGCTTACAGTCATCCCTTGAATTGGCTGTTTATTTGGAGGCGCTATGAGCTGGTTAACACAGTTACCACACAAAGATAGCGATACCTTAATGGTTTGTCATCAAAGTGAAGGTGTGCGCTCACTGACTAAACAAGATTTTACTGAACAAGTAACTCGTCTGTTAGCTACCTTGGTTGAGTTTAATGCTGAGGGTGTCGCCTATCAATTAGATAACACACCTGCTTGGTGTGTATTAGAAGCTGCGCTTAGCGAACTTAAAAAAGTGGCAATTCCGCTACCAACATTTTTTACGGCTCAGCAAATAGCGTTTGGTTTGCAAAGCAGTGGGGCTGGGCTATTTGTATGTGACCGCGCTTACGAAGGTGAGCATGCAAGGTTAGTGGCGTTAGTCGATGTATGTAAGCATTACCCTTTATATGTTTATCAATTAAGTAATACACAGCCAGTTCCTTATTTTGCAAACACGCAAAAGATTACCTTTACGTCGGGCTCAACGGGTACACCAAAAGGTGTGTGTTTATCGCTTGAGAGCCAGATGCAGGTAGCGACATCACTTTATCAAAGCATTGGTTTAGAAAAACCAAACCATTTATGTTTACTGCCGCTACCGGTTTTACTTGAGAATTTAGCGGGTGTGTATGCGCCGCTATTAGCAGGTGGCACAGTTAACTTAGTGCCTTTAGCTGAACTTGGGTTTTCTGGCGCACAGCTACTTGAGCCACATAAATTAATAGCAGCCATTGAACGCACTGAGCCAAATACCCTTATTTTAGTGCCTGAGTTGCTGACTTGTTTAGTGGCTTTTGCAAAGCAAGGCTGGCAAGCACCTAAAAGCTTAAAGTTTATTGCAGTGGGTGGCGCGGTTGTAAGCCAAGCACTTATTAAGCAAGCCCGAGAGTCCGGTTTACCGGTTTATCAAGGCTATGGTTTGTCTGAGTCTTCATCGGTGGTGAGCCTAAACACGCGCGATGATGATGGCATCGACACCGCAGGGCGAGTTCTCAAACATATCCAATACAAAATTGAAAATGGTCAGCTTTATATCAAAGGCTCATTGTTTTTAGGGTACTTAGGTCAAGCAGCGCAAAGTGCCGACGATTGGTATGCAACTGGCGATCTCGTCACTGAGCAAGCAGGCCGCTTGGTTATTCAAGGTCGCTTGAAAAATCAGCTGATCACCAGCTTTGGGCGCAATATCAGTGCCGAGTGGCCAGAGTCGTTATTGCTTAGCCACAGCCAGGTACAACAAGCGGTGGTGATTGGCGAAGGCCAAGCATTTTTAGCTGCGCTTATCTATGCAAACCAAGCGATGAGTGACGATGAACTTGCTGCTCATATTACGGCACAAAACGCGCAATTACCCGAATACGCACAGATCAAAAAGTGGCATCGAATGGCAGAGCCTATGAGCCACACGCAAGGTTTATTAACCAGCAATAATCGCCCCAAACGCGATGTTATTAATCAATTTTTTGCTACAGAGATTTCAGCACTTTATCAAGAGGCGACGAGCATGAGTCAATTTTTCAATACATTACAAGCCGAAACACAGAAAGAGCGTGACTACCTTTTAGCTGCGCCAATTATTAGCCGCGTTTTTAAAGGTGAAGTCAGCCTGAGTGAATACGCATCGTTCTTAACGCAAGCTTATCACCATGTTAAACACACCGTGCCACTGCTAATGGCTGTAGGCGCAAAGCTGAGCGATAAACAAGAGTGGCTGCGCGAAGCTGTTGCAGAATACATCGAAGAAGAGTTAGGCCACCAAGAATGGGTGCTAAACGATATTGCAGCCTGTGGTTTTGATAAAGAGTTAGTGCGTCATTCTCGTCCACAATTTTCGACTGAATTAATGGTGTCGTATGCCTACGATACAATTAATCGCGGTAACCCATTGGCCTTCTTTGGCATGGTGCATGTGCTTGAAGGCACCTCGATTGCCTTAGCCGATAATGCAGCGGGGCAAATCCGTGAGGTTGTAGGTTTACCTAAAAAGGCGTTTACCTACCTTACCTCGCATGGTGCTCTTGATATTGAGCACGTGAAGTTTTTCGAAAATCTGATGAACAAAATAGATAACGAGGACGATCAGCAAGCGATTATTCACGCCGCAAAATGTTTTTATAAACTGTACGGCAATATTTTCCGTGACCTCGATTCAGAACCTTTCTTTAGCGAGGCTGACTTGGAGCAAAGCGCATGAGTAGCCCAGTGTGTGTGCTAACCGGTGCGACAGGGGGCATTGGCCGTGCCATTGCCCTTCGTCTTGCAAAAGAAGGTTGGCGTGTATTATTGGTAGGCCGAAATATAAAGCAACTTGCTGCATTGCAATTGGAGTGCGGCAATGACGCTGAGTATTTTCAAGCCGACCTAAGTAACAGTGAATCTCGCAATGATCTTGCTAAGTTTGCCCAGCAAATTGGCGGCGCAACGCTGCTTATCAATAACGCGGGCGTTAATGTGATGCAAGGCTTTAGTGAAATAAGCGAGCAGCAAATTGATCATCTGTTAAATATTAATCTAAATGTACCTATTAAATTGTGTCAGCTGTTTTTACCACAAATTACCCGTAATAAAGGCACGATTGTGAATATAGGTTCATCGTTTGGCAGCATCGGCTATCCATATCAAACCTTGTACTGTGCCAGCAAGTTTGGCCTTAGAGGAATGACCGAAGCCCTTGCCAGAGAGCTTAGTCACAGTGATGTGAAAGTATTGTACTTAGCGCCTCGTGCCACCGATACCGCGATTAATTCGCCGCAAGTACGTGCGATGAACAAAGAGTTGGGTAACACCATGGACCCGCCTGAAAAAGTGGCTGATGCATTAATAGATTTAATTAAATCCAAAAAACGTCGCCGTTTTATCGGCTTCCCAGAAACATTATTTGCTCGTATTAACGGGGCATTTCCATCATTAGTTGATAACGCAATAGCAAAACAACTTCCTAAAATTAAAAGTTTTTTTGCCAACTAAATTGATTAAGGTGAATGATTATGACTAAACTAAATTTTAAAGCTCTAATGATGATAGCTGTTATCATGGCTGCGCCTGCAAAAGCCGACTTTAATAGCGATTTAAGTTCGGTGCAAAAGCAATGGGCTGTGGTTAATTACGAATTAGTTGACGATGCGCAGCTAGATGCCTTTGAAAAGTTAGCGAATGAAACCGCAGAGTTTACAAAAGCGAACGATCAGCAAGCGGCAAGCCATATTTGGTACGGTATCGTGTTATCGAGCTATGCAGGTGCGAAAGGGGGATTAGGTGCGCTGGGTCTTGCAAAAGATGCCAAAGCACAATTTGAAAAAGCGCTTAAGCTTGATCCACAAGCACTGAATGGTTCGGCTTATACAAGTTTGGCAACTTTATACGGCAAAGTGCCAGGTTGGCCAATTGGCTTTGGTGATGATGATGAAGCCAAAAAACTGTTTAAAAAAGCCCTTGAGCTAAATCCTTATGGAATCGATAGTAATTATTTATATGCGTCATTTTTATATGATGAGCATAAGTATCAGTCAGCTAAAGAATTTTTATTAGTAGCTCAGCAAGCGCCAGCGCGCCCTGATAGACCAAAGGCAGACCTTTACCGCCAACAAGAAATTACTAAACTATTGGCTAAGGTAGAGAAAAAATTAAAGAGATAAGCTATGCATTTATTGCTCGTTGAAGACGACCACTTAGTGGCAGAAGGCCTGTGTCGTTCTTTACGTCAACAAGGTTATAGTGTTGAACACAGTGCAACCGTTAAGTCAGCGATGCAATGGCTGCAAAATGATGAAATTGAGCTGGTAGTCCTTGATTTAGGACTACCAGACGGTGATGGCATCGACATTCTAAAGCACATCAAAAAGCATCGTAAAAACCTGCCGGTGGTGATTTTAACCGCTCGCGGTAGTATTGATGATAAAGTCATGGGGCTAGATTTAGGTGCTGATGATTATCTTGCAAAACCTTTCGATCCCGCAGAGTTATTTGCACGTCTTCGGGTTGCTAGTCGGCGATTGACCCAAGCTCAAACCAGCACCTTAAAAGTTGGCGATGTTGAAATGGACACCGCCGCATTTACCGTAAGATTTCAAGATGAGCCGGTAAACTTGCCGCGCAAAGAGTTTATGCTCCTTAAAGCCTTGCTAGAAAACCAAGGTCGCGTGCAATCAAAACAACAGTTAGAAAGTAAACTATACGAATGGGGCGAAGAGGTGGGGTCAAATACCATCGAAGTGCACATTCATCACTTGCGTAAAAAATTCCCAAAAGAGTTTATTAAAACCTTGCGTGGTATTGGTTATGTGGTGGGTAAACGCTAGTGTCAATTCGTAAAAGACTGACATTACTTATCTTATCCATGGTGATCCTAACCTGTTTTTTGGCTTTTACTAAAGGTTATCGTGAAAGCATGAATCAGGCTGAAGCGCTGCTCGATAACGAGCTGGTAACGTTGGCGCATGTGTTAATCGAGCAACCACTTAGTAATGAAACCCCAGCTTATACGAGTGATTTACCGCAGTTATTATTTCAAGTTTGGGTTGATGACAGCTTGGCCTCAAGCTCAAAGTCATTGCAGAATAACGCTATAAATCAAAGTCAGTGGCAAACCGGGTTTAGCGTTGAGAACTTGGCCGGGCAACGAGTCAAAGTGTATCGCTTAAGCGAAGGTAATAAGCGAGTGCTTATCGCTGAGCCTTTGAGTAAGCGAGTGGCGCTCACCGAAACTGTAATTTTATCGGCCATGACGCCGCTGTTATGGAGTGTGCCTATCCTTGCTCTCCTTATTAGTGTGTTTGTAAAACAAGGGCTTGCGCCACTAACTCGGTTGTCGAATCAACTTAAACATCGTCAGGCAAATGACTTTACGGCTATCCCTTGGCAAACCCCAGAGCAAGAAATAAAACCCGTAATTAGCCGCTTAAACGACCTATTTAAACGGGTTGAAAGTGCCTATTTACGAGAGCGCTTTTTTGCCTCTGATGCAGCCCATGAACTGCGCACGCCGCTGAGTAGTTTAAAAATAAATGTACATAATTTAGTTGCCCAAGGTGTCGATAGTGTTGAGCTTGATGCGATGGAAAAAGGCGTTGATAAGTTGAGCAATATCGTTGAGCAGATGCTAATTTTAGGGCGGACTTATCCAGAGCAATGGCAGGCGCAATTTAGTTCAGTGTCGGTGTTAGAAATTAGCCAGCAAGTTGTTG
This sequence comes from Pseudoalteromonas nanhaiensis, assembly GCF_051235485.1. NCBI lineage: Bacteria > Pseudomonadati > Pseudomonadota > Gammaproteobacteria > Alteromonadales > Pseudoalteromonadaceae > Pseudoalteromonas > Pseudoalteromonas nanhaiensis. The sequence goes on from NZ_JBPNYQ010000035.1 coordinate 16,956, forward strand.
CACAACTTTATGATCGTATAGACGAAAAAGAGCATACCATCAGCATTGATGGCGATGATTTTATTATTGCTGGTGACGAATTTACCTTGGTTACTTTGTTTGGCAATTTACTGAGTAACGCCATAAAATACACCCCAGCTGTGGGAGAGATTTGTATTACCCTGAAAACCGAAAATAATCGTTTTGTCTGGCAAATAGATGACTCGGGACCCGGTATTGATGAAGCTCAAAAACAGCGCATTTTTAATCGCTTTTATCGCGTGGGTGGTGATAAACATCCATCGGGTGAGCAAGGAGCTGGGCTTGGTATGGCCATTGTTGAACATATAGTATCGATTTATAACGCTGATATTACTTTAGCAGACAGCCACCTTGGCGGCTTGCGAGTGAGCGTGTCCTTTATGCAAGGAGACGTCAGTGAATAAATGGATTGCTGCACTGTCTATGTTATTGTGTATGTCATCTTGGCTTGCTTGTGCCAAAGAATACAAACTGATCTTAAAAGATCATTTGTTTTATCCCGCTGAAATAAAAGTACCTGCCAATAAAAAGCTACGTTTACTCATCGAAAATCAAGATAGCACTCCTGAAGAGTTCGATAGCTTTGATTTAAACCGCGAAAAAGTGCTTTATCCTGGCCGAACCAGTGTGATTTATATCGGCCCACTAAGCCCTGGCCGTTATGACTTTTTTGGCGAATTTTCGCCTAATACGGCCCGAGGAACGGTTGTGGCTACGGAGGTAGATAATGCTGATAACTAGTTTATTAATGAGCATTAATCAGCTTTTACCGGTTGTGATTTTAGCCGTGTTACTCAGGTTGATAGTACCTCTTAATCAGCGACAATTAGGTCTATATGCTGTTATTGGCACCATTATTAGTTTGCTATTTGTACAAGGTGCGGCGACGATGAGCCAGTTGTTTGAACACCGTGGTTTAGAGTTCATTCAAATGTTGCTATGTATCATGATTTTTGTTGCTGCATTAATCAGTTGTCAACAAAACACTGTAGCCGCCGCTGCTGCTCTCATTGCAACAATGACCCTATATTTGAGCCATTACATGATTTACCTAGTCAGTTTTTGGCACAATAAAGATGCTGCTGAGCCTTTACTGCTTGGCACTTTTCTAGGAATAGGAATTTGTGTCAGCTTTGGTATTTTATTGTTCTTTTTGCTGGAAAGTGTTGCCAGACGAGCAAAAATGCAGCCATTGATTGTATTGCTTGCCTTAAATGCAACAGCAAAGTTATTAATATTTCTTGATTTAGCGAGTCAGGTCGATTTAATTGATGTGACTTCAAGCTATCTAGATTGGCGCAACTTTTTAGCCGAAAACTCAGAACTTGGCCGGGTGCTAAAAGCCTTAGTCGGTTACGAAGCCACGCCAAGTAAAACCGCGCTTTGGGTATATGTAATTGCGAGCGCCGTATTTATTGCCTTGGCTCGCGCTCTAAAAGTTAAACATAAAAAGGAGCCTGTATGCGGTTCTTAATAATCAGTTTTAGCTATCTGTTTGCAATTTGCTTTGCACACGTTGTCCATGCAGATGGCATGGTCGTTGATAAAGTATATCACCCTTACGTGTTACCTTTTGAACGTGAAGTTGAGTGGCGTTTAGTGTCTAGGCAAACCGATAACGGTAATGTGCTTGCACAGCGCGCAGGTTTTGGTGGTGCAATTAACGACACCATGAGCCTTGAAGGGTATTTAGTTGGCGAGCGCGATGATAACGGTGACTTTGGCTTATCTTCATATGAGGTGGAGTTACGTTGGCAACTTGTAGAACAAGGGCGTTTATGGGCAGATTGGGGGGCATTATTTGAACTTGAAAAGCAGCACACTATAGATGCATACGAAGCGACGACTGGCTTTTTATGGGAAAAAGAGTTTGGTCGTACTAGCCTGACTATGAATGCATTTTTAGTGTATGAGTGGGGGGCTGATATAGAAAATGAATGGGAAAGTGAGTTCCGTTTGCAGTACCGTTATCGCTATCGCTCTGCATTTCAGCCATCAATAGAAGTTTATGCTGGCGAGGACTTTTTTGGTGTGGGCCCTGGTTTTATTGGTTTGCATCGTTTTAGTGCGAAGCGTCAATTAAAATGGGAAGCAGGATTTATAAGCGAATTATCGCAATCAGGCCGCGACCATAGCTTTCGCTTGGCTTTAGAGTTTGAGTTTTAATTTCGATAGTGTTTGACTTATTCAAGTAACTCTATATAGTAGGCACCAGCTAGAAAGAAAGCGTGTAATTAATAAATCTTTATTTCGTTGTTGTATAAGTAATACTTGTAGTACCGTCCTGAAGTTTTTAAGTACCATCTCATTTTTTGCTACACCCGCCCATTAGGGCATGTTTAATTTTTTTATATCAGGAATAATACTATGTCTAACATCGTATCAGGTACAGTTAAGTGGTTTAACGAATCTAAAGGTTTTGGTTTCATCGAGCAAGAAAATGGCCCAGACGTGTTTGCACACTTCAGCGCTATCAAAAGCGACGGTTTCAAAACTTTAGCTGAAGGCCAACGTGTAGAGTTCACTCTTTCACAAGGTCAAAAAGGCCCACAAGCGGATAACATCACTCCGTTATAATATTTGCTGAAAAGTAAATATTAAGAAGAAGCAAGCTACGGCTTGCTTTTTTTGTGCCTAAAAATTGACTGAAGATATGAATATTTCTATATTTAATTCGGCTATCTAATGAGGATGTACGAATTATCATAAAGTATTTGTTTTTAGCTTGTCTTAGCTTTGCTCCGAGTTTGATGGCAAAACAAACTATCACCATTTATACAGAGCAATTTCCACCCTATAACTTTTCCAACAAAGGTCACCTAGAGGGTATTAACCTAGAGTTTGTTAGGGCAATGTGTGTGGAAGCAGAGATTGAGTGTCAATTTGAGCTATTGCCTTGGCCTAGAGCCTATCATTTAGCGCAAAAAAAGCCATTGTCTGGTTTAGTGTCAACTGCGCGTATTACCGACAGAGAAGCACTATTTAATTGGATAGGCCCGCTTGCGTCATCAAAAAACTTCTTTTATCGCCTCAAATCTAATGAGCACATCAACCCGCGTGACCTAGCACAAGTAAAAGAATACAGCGTATGTACTGTTAGAGAGAGTATTTACGAAAACTTTTTAGAGAGCTTAGGGTTTAAAGCAGATAAGAACTTATTAAAAGTAAGCCATTACTATGAATGTATAAATCTGTTTTTAAAAAACAAGGTTGAATTAATTGTTGGCTCTGAGTTGTCATTTCGGTATTTATTAATGCAATACGGCCATTATGGGCAAGAGGTTGTCAAACTGGTTGAGTTACCGCTTGAGAGAACACAAGGTAACTTTTTAGCTCTTAATAAAGATATCCCTGATGAGGTATTATCAAAACTACAGGCAAGTTATGATCGATTGATTCAGCGCGGTTTACTCGAAAAATATATTGCAGATTATTTTGTCCCAATAGAGTAAAGCTAGTTTGTTGTCATCATCACGTTTTGGTATTGGGTTGTTTTTGAAACCTCAACAAACGCTTGTTTAAGCGCCTTAATGTAGCTTGGCTGCGTATTTAGGCTCGCAGCTAAATAACCTTTCATAGTTAAAAAGTCGATAGCGTAAGCAAAGCTAAAGCGAGCCTCATCTAGTGCTAGCTGCTCAGCCATTGCACTTATATAATTTTTATCATCAATAATTAAATCGACCTTGCCCGCCATTAATAACTGATATGATTTAGTGATGTCTGAGGTATATACCACGACATAACCTCGCTCAGTTAAGCGTTGAGCCGCTAGGTCATGTCGTTGCACGGCAATCTTGTATTGTTTAGCCTGCTCGTTTGAGGTGATGTTTATATCGCTGCGAGAGCTTAATTTAACAAAGCCCATTTGATAAGTTGCTATTTCTCCAATCCAATGAAATAGAGCTTCTCGTTCGGGAGTTTTAGCCATGCTAAAAATAAGTGTGTTCGGTTTCTTTAGTGCCATGTTGTAAGCACGTGCCCAAGGATAGAGCTCAATATTTGCCTGTAAATTTGCTTTAGCAAAAATAGCTTTGACTAACTCGGTGCTGTCACCTGTTACTTGATTATTAATTAACGTTTGATTTGGCGGAGAAAGCTCAGTGACAACCGTAAGTGTTGGTGTACTGAAGGCAGGCCAACTGAGAAAAAATATCAGTATAAAAAGTTGAAAACGGTTCATGCGGATACTTAAAAAGACTTAGTAAATAAATCTTAGCACATAAAAACGATAAAAGGGCCTTGCGGCCCTTGGTGAAGTATCGTTCAAGTCAGATAGACCTTTAACCCCTTAAAGTTCTATCCTATTGTTTTGCAACTACGGCTCATCTCATTAAGTTTCTAAGCTAGCGAGAGGAAAAAACCTGCAATTGCTGCACTCATGAGGTTAGCCATAGATCCTGCTAACACTGCTCTGAGCCCTAAGCGTGCGATATCCTTTCGCCGACCAGGCGCCATACCGCCCAATCCACCTAGTAAAATTGCTATCGATGATAAGTTAGCAAACCCACATAACGCGAATGTGACAATCGCTTGTGTGTGCGCGCTTAACGTATCGCGATAATTAATAAAGTCGAGGTAAGCAACAAATTCGTTAACTACAACCTTCTGACCTATAAAACTGCCTGCGATTACTGCTTCGTTCCACGGTACACCTAATAACCATGCCACTGGAGCGAATACGTAACCTAAAATTTCTTGTAGCGTTAATGTTGGGTGATCAAACCAACCACCAATACCGCCTAATAGCCCATTTAGAAGTGCAATAAGTGCTACGAAAGCAAGTAACATCGCACCTACATTTAGTGCTAGTTGCATACCGTTTGCGGCACCTGATGCTGCTGCATCAATTACGTTAACCGGTTTTTCTTCTTGTATCTCTAAATCTGCTAAATCTTCTTTTGGTGTTTCTGTCTCTGGCACAATCATTTTTGCCATCAAGAAGCCACCAGGTGCTGCCATAAAGCTGGCTGCAATTAAGTATTTAAGCTCTACACCAATTGTTACGTAACCTGCCATAACTGAACCAGCTACGGTAGCAAGGCCACCTACCATTACCGCAAATAGCTCTGACTTAGTCATGCTGGCGATAAATGGTTTAACAATCAATGGTGCTTCTGTTTGGCCAACGAAAATATTGGCGGTTGCAGAAAGCGATTCAGGGCGCGAGGTTTTCAATAGCTTTTGTAAGCCGCCGCCTAGAATCTTAATTATCCAATCCATCACCCCGATGTGATACAACACAGCAACCAGTGCTGAGAAGAACACAATAACGGGCAATACTTGTATCGCAAAAATAAACCCTAAGGTATCTTGCGATGCCAGTGAGCCAAACAAGAAGCTAATCCCGTCATTGGCATAACCAATAACTGATGACACTCCTCGAGACATACTTGCCAGTACGTTTTTACCCACTTCGAAGAACAAGACAAAGCCACCAATTAGCACTTGTAGCAAGAAGGCGATGCCTACTGTTCTTAAATTAATTGCTTTACGGTTCGTTGAAGCCGCGAAAGCAATGGCTAGTAGCACAACAATGCCTACTAAGCTCATAAATGTCGTCATACTGACTATTTCCCGTTGTTATTGTTGCAGTAAATATTTTATTTTACTTTTAATTATATCAATGGCAACGCGATTCATACCGCCGCGTGTGACTACGAGATCAGCTTTGTGCTTTGATGGCTCAATAAACTGATAAAACATAGGTCGCACTGTCGCTTGATATTGATCAACAACGGACTGTAATGTTCTGCCACGCTGCTCCATATCTCGTTGCATACGGCGCATAAGGCAGATATCTAACGGTGTATCAATGAACACCTTAATATCAAATTCTTTTCGAAGTGCCGGATCACTCAGTAGCAAAATACCTTCAACGATAAGTACTTTTGCAGGTGCCACTCGACGCGATTCATCGCTGCGGGTGTGCATTGCATAGTCATAAGTTGGTACGTCTACTGATTTTCCAGCGCGCAACTGAAGTAAGTGCTCATGCAAAAGCTCATGCTCGAAAGCATCAGGATGGTCGTAATTTGTTTGCGTTCGATGGTCAAACGGCAAATGCGACTGATCTTTGTAATAAGCATCTTCTTCGATCACTGCGATCGCGCCCGGTTCAAGCTCATTGACTAATTCGTTATAAATCGTCTTGCTAAAAAGAGACTTGCCCGACGCAGATGCGCCAGCAATAGCTATAATTGTTCGTGTCACTAAAGTTCTCGCCCACACAGAAGGAAACATTGTTAGGTAGATCACAATAGCAAAAAAGACACGATTAATCTCTTTTGCTTCGCTTAGAGATGCAAATTTATAATGTTTCTGTTTTATGAAACAGGACTTATGTCCTGTACCAAAAATTCGAAGAGCATATAAAGTAGCCACATATTGATAACGAGGTACCCATGGCAAGAGCACTTATCTTAATGGCAGATAGCCTAGGAATTGGCGCAGCACCCGACGCAGAGAAGTTTGGTGATGTAGGCGCAAATACCTTTGCTCATTTACTTAAAGCCTATGCAGAAGAAACCGGTGAGCAGTTATCGCTACCTAATCTTACCCGTTTAGGTTTAGCTGATGCATGCGAAGCCGCAGGTAAAGAACCTTGTTTAGTCAGTGACCGCCAAGCACCTATTGGCGCATGGGGTTACGCTAAAGAGTTATCAAGTGGTAAAGACACGCCTTCGGGTCATTGGGAAATGGCCGGCGTACCTGTGTTATTTGATTGGGGTTACTTCCCAAACACACAGCCGTGTTTTCCACAAGAATTTGTTGACGAGCTAATTGCTCGTGCTGGTATTCCGGGCATTTTAGGTAACTGCTATGCCTCAGGAACAACCATTTTAGAACAACTAGGTGAAGAGCACATGCAAACTGGCATGCCGATTTGCTACACCTCAGTTGATAGCGTGTTTCAAATAGCCGCGCACGAAGAATCATTTGGACTGGAGAAACTTTATCAGGTTTGCGAAATCGCACGGGCGCTGCTTGATGAAATGAACATAGGAAGAGTGATTGCGCGGCCATTTTTGGGTTCGAGCCGTGACGATTTTGCCCGCACAGGTAATCGTCGTGACTATTCGGTGCTACCACCGTCGCCAACCTTGCTAGATAAATTATCGCAAGACGGCGGTGAAGTGATAAGTATTGGTAAAATTGCCGATATTTATGCGCATCAAGGCATCACCCAAAAACATAAAGCACCAGGGCTGATGAACTTACTTGAGAAAACCTCAGAAGTCATCGCAAGTGCACCTGATCATAGTTTGATTTTTACAAACTTAGTTGATTTTGATGAAAAGTACGGTCATCGCCGTAATGCAGTCGGCTATGCTAAAGCATTAAAAGAGTTTGATGATTACCTACCAACCATCTTAAATCAGCTAAATAGCGATGATGTGTTAATCATCACTGCCGATCACGGATGTGATCCAACAGCAGCAGGTACTGACCATACACGTGAATACGTGCCAGTACTTGCTTACCAACCGGGAATGACAAACACCCCGCTTGGAGAACGAGCTAGTTTTGCAGACATAGGTCAAACCCTTGCCCAGTGGTTTAATCTTCCTGCACTTGAATACGGTGATAGCTTTAAAGATGAGCTATTAGCGAACAAAAAAGGAAACCAATAATGAGTACTCCTCATATCAGTGCCAATGTAGGCGAATTTGCAGAAACGGTATTAATGCCGGGTGATCCGCTTCGCGCTCAATACATTGCTGAAAACTTTTTAGATGACGCAAAACAAGTAACAGGCGTTCGTAATATGTATGGTTTTACCGGTACCTACAAAGGTAAACCAGTGAGTATTATGGGCTCTGGGATGGGTATTCCATCAATGTCAATTTATGCCCGTGAATTGATTGTTAGTTACGGTGTTAAAAATCTAATTCGTATTGGTACCTGTGGCGGTATTGGTAGCGACATCAAAATCCGTGACGTTATCTTTGCACAAGGTGCAAGCACAGATTCAAATGTAAACCGTGCACGCGTGCGTGGTTACGACTTTGCCGCTATTGCTGATTTTGGTTTATTACTTAATGGTGTAAACGCAGCAAAAGAATTAGGCATTGAAGCAAAGGTAGGTAATGTATTTACAACAGATACATTCTATCAAGCAGATAACACATTCTATCAAGAATTAGACAAGCTAGGCGTACTTGCTGTTGATATGGAAACAGCTGGCATGTACGGCGTAGCCGCTGAGTACGGCGCAAAAGCGATGGCACTATTTACTGTTAGTGACCACGTAATCACTGGTGAAGCAACACCAAGTGAAGAGCGTCAAAGCACTTTTAACGAAATGGTTAAAATTGCTTTAGAATCAATTTAAATAAGTTCCTTGGTAACGTATTCACTGAAATTTGGAAACACGCCCAAAGTGAAGTGAGACTAACCTCAAAGCCGCATTTATGCGGCTTTTTTTATAGCTACTTATTTACCTCGCGTAAAATCCAGTTTGCATCTCGCAACTACCCCTTAAAACTTGAAAATTCAAGCAATTGTTGCCACCTTTAATAGAGGAACAATACTCGAGGGTTTGTATGTCTAATTGGATTGAAGCAAAAGTTAAAGACGTTAAATGGTGGACCGACTCATTATTTAGCTTAATTGTTAATGCCGATGTAGAGCCATTCACGGCTGGGCAGTTTACAAAGCTTGCAATGCAAGTGGGTGATAAACGCGTAGCACGCGCATATTCTTACGTGAACGCACCAAATAATCCTGATCTTGAGTTTTATCTGATTAATGTTAAAGACGGACAACTTTCTCAACAGCTTGCACAATTAAAGCCGGGCGACTCAGTGACAATTGAGCGTCGTGCTACAGGCTTTTTTACTCTTGATGAAGTGCCAAGCAGTGAACAGCTATATATGCTGAGCACAGGAACGGCGCTAGGGCCTTTTATATCAATATTAGAGCAGGGCGAAGTGTGGCAAAAGTTTGAGCATGTTCATTTGGTGCATGGTGTACGTTTTAACGAGGACTTAACCTATCAAGAGCGAATCAAAGCGCTCCAGCATCAGTACCCAAATCTTTACTATTCGCCTGTAGTCAGCCGAGAGTCAGCCACTGTGGGATTTAATGGCCGGATCACAGATGTGATCAAAGACCGTCGTTTATTTCAAGTTATAGACCGTCCTGTAGCTCCCGACACCACACAGTTTATGATTTGCGGTAATCCAGAAATGGTAAAAGATACTACAGCTATTTTGTTAGAGCTTGGTTTTAGCCGCAATAGACGTCGTGAACCTGGGCAGATCACAGTAGAGCAATATTGGTAAAAAACTATGCCAAACAGCTATAATTTGCTACCTTAGCGCCTTTATTGAGGCATGATGCATTTAGGAAAATTATGAAACCGTTATTTTTTGCCATCAGTTTACTATTCACATGGCAGGTTTTTGCTAGTGATCAAACTAGTGAACAAAGCCAGCAACAAACCGAACAAAAAACAGAAAAGAAAGATGTTGCACGTTTAGAATTTATTGAAGACAAAGCTACAGAGAGCGAAAGCTCTGCGGTAATTAAAAGCCAAACTGAAGTAACTAAACCAGAAGCCGTTAATAAGGACACTGAAAAAGAAGAAGCGGCAACCGCGACGGTTGCCGAAGCTGATGATAGTAAGGTAATAGGTTCTGTAAACCCGGCACCTGCTGCGCAACCTAAAACCGCAGCTGAAAAGCAAGAAGCAGTTGCTGAAGCAACAAAAGCTGTAAACCAAGCTAAAGAAGCCTTAACAGCCAAACAGCAAGAAAAAGCTCGTCAGTCACGAGAATCTATGGCTGTAATCGAGCAAGTTATTGCAGCGTACAACGCTCGTAATATCGATGCATTTATCAAAATGTATGATGAAAATGTAGAGTTTTATACGTTTCCAAATGAGCTTATGTTTACCGGTAAAGAAAAGCTAATTGCACGATACGGTATTATGTTTAAAAAATTAAAGTGCATTAAGTCTTCACCGATAAAACGCATTGTGCACGGTAATATAGTGATTGATCATGAACTATCAGAGACTTGTTCTGAGGATCCCAAAGTCGTTGATAAGCGAGCCGAGTTTGTAACTAGTTATCAAGTCGAAAACGGCAAAATAACCAAAGTGTTATTCTTCCGATAGAAAAAAGAGCAGCCTAGCTGCTCTTTTTTTATGGGTGAAAGTTAGTGGGTTCAAGTTAGCAAGAGTAAAGTTAGCAAGTTACAAGGGGAAAGATGCGAGTAACGAGGTAGCAGCGATTTTACATCGCGTCTTAGAACCTAAATCCTAGCGCCTATTACGCGGGATAAACCCGCTGCTACATGTAGGCGTGAAACTTGTTTCGCGCGTCTGACTGACCGCTCTTTTCTACGTTCAATTCGGCACTAAAGTACCTCCTACAATGCCTCGAACAAGGTTTTCATTGCAGAGAAAAACACTCGAACTAACCAACCCCGCCGTTCGACTGACATCTAATATCTGACCTCTAACGGCTAAAAGCCAGCGATTTTACATCGCGTCCTAGCACCTAGTACTCTTTCACATATATTTTGATCAGTTGCCCCTACTTAAATTCAGGTAACTGATCTTTTTCAATCAATAA
>NZ_JBPNYQ010000036.1:0-27415 GCF_051235485.1 Pseudoalteromonas nanhaiensis
GGAGCGGCACACGAGGCTCGAACTCGTGACCTCAACCTTGGCAAGGTTGCGCTCTACCAACTGAGCTAGTGCCGCATTCAATTACTTAGAGACATACCAACCCCGCGGGGGTTAACGTCTTAAGCGGGGCAGGATTCTACAATAATCCGATGTGTTTGCAAATGTTTTTTACAAATTAAAGAATTTTTCTTGGTAAACCTTTAATTCCATGATCGAATCTTTGATATCGTCGAGGGCTAGATGCGAACCTTTTTTGTTCACTTGTGCTAACACGTCAGGTTTCCAGCGACGCGCAAGCTCTTTAACTGTGCTTACATCGAGGTTACGGTAGTGAAAGTAGTCTTCCAATTCAGGCATGTACTTATTCATAAAGCGGCGATCTTGGCCGATAGAATTACCACACATAGGCGAAGCACCCGCAGGTACCCATTGCTTCAAAAATGCCAGTGTTTGCTCAATGGCATCTTGCTCTGTGAATGTGCTTGCTTTACAGCGAGCTGTTAAACCAGATTGACCGTGCTGAGTCGTACACCACTCATCCATGCCATCAAGCAGTTCATCGCTTTGATGAATAGCAATAACAGGGCCTTCAGCCAAAATGTTTAAATCACTGTCGGTGACAACAGTGGCAATTTCGAGTATTTTATCTGTTGCTGGTTCGAGGCCGGTCATTTCCAGGTCGAGCCAGATAAGATTTGATTTATGAAAAGACATAGTTACCTTAGCGGTGCTTTCCTTTAGATCCAACGCATTTAGATATATCATATTAGTATCATCAGTCGACCTAAAGCTTTTTTTTCAAAAAGCCCGACATTTACTCAAGTTATAGGCCAAAAGTGGCAAAACAAAAGAAATTAAGTAAAGGCCAATCGCGTCGAATTAAGGCCAACCATCAAAAACGCCTCTCTAATGCAGATAAAAAGCAAGAGAAAGGGGCAACTGTGCAATGGCAAAATGACAATTTAGGTCCTGCCGAAAATGCGGTAGTGATCAGTCGATTTGGCCAACATGCCGACATCGAAACCGAATCAGGCAGCATATTACGTTGTAATATTCGCAGAACAGTATCGAGCCTTGTCTGTGGTGATGAAGTTATTTTTCGCCGTGCAAAAGTTAGCGAAGGCGACTTAGCTGGCGTTATTGAAGCAACTCATGAACGTCGCTCACAACTAACGCGCCCTGATTTTTATGACGGGGTAAAAGTCGTCGCTGCCAATATCGACCAAATTTTAATGGTCTCTGCGGTACTGCCTGAGTTTACGCCAAACATTATCGATCGCTATTTAGTTGCCTGTGAAGACATGGGAATTGAGCCTATTTTAGTGCTCAACAAAATAGATTTAATTGACGATGAAGGCCTTGCTTTTATTGATGAAATTCTCGATATCTATCGAGAGTTAGGTTATCAAGTACTGTTAGTTAGTAATAAAACGGGTCAAGGCATCGATGAACTTAAACAAAAACTGGTCGGTAAAAACAGCATTTTTGTTGGTCAAAGTGGTGTGGGTAAATCAACCTTAGTGAACACTGTACTGCCAGATGCTGACATTCTAACCCAAGAAGTCTCCGAGAACAGTGGCCTTGGTCAACACACAACAACCGTATCTCGATTACACCATTTACCAAGTGGCGGTAACCTTATCGACTCACCAGGAATTCGTGAGTTTGGCTTGTGGCATTTAGATGTTGAGCGCGTTACATGGTGCTTTAAAGAGTTCCGTGATTTTATTGGTGGCTGTCGTTTTCGAGATTGTAAGCATTTAAACGATCCTGGCTGTATAATTCGCCAAGCTGTTGATGATGGTGAAATTTCAGAACTTCGCTTTGACAGTTACCACCGAATTTTAGAAACTATGGCCGACGGCCGTGCTGGTGCACGCGCTCCTCGCGTATAACTATTTAGGAAATAACAAGTGAGTTTAGATAAATTCAAAATTGCTATGCAATATGCCATGCCAAAACATTTCATTTCGCGCATGGTTGGCAAGTTGGCAGCAGCAAAAGCGGGTGGCTTAACAACGGCCTTAATTAAATTGTTTATCAAACAATACAAAATTGATATGAGTGAGGCTAAATACCCAGATCCAGCTCATTACAAAACTTTTAATGAGTTTTTCACTCGCCCATTAAAAGAAGGCATTCGTCCACTTGCTGAAGAAAGCGACATTATTGCTCACCCAGTTGATGGTGCAATTAGCCAATTAGGCGATGTAGTAGACGGTCAAATCATCCAGGCAAAAGGCCACGACTACAGCTTACAAGCACTACTTGGTGGCAAAGAAGAAGACACAGCGCCGTTTTTAGGCGGTAAGTTTGCGACTATTTATTTAGCGCCTAAAGATTACCACCGTATTCACATGCCTGTTGATGGTACGCTGAGCAAAATGATTTACGTTCCGGGTGATTTATTTTCGGTAAACCCGTTAACAGCGCAAAATGTACCTAACCTATTTGCTCGTAACGAGCGAGTTGTGGCTATCTTCGAAACCGAAATTGGCCCGCTAGCTATGGTACTAGTTGGTGCGACAATTGTTGCTAGCATCGAGACTATTTGGGCAGGCACAGTAACGCCACCAGCAGGTAAAGATGTATTTAGTTGGAATTACCCAACTAAAGGTGACAACGCGATTACTCTGAAGAAGGGTGAAGAAATGGGTCGCTTTAAATTAGGCTCTACCGTTATTTTAGCCTGGGGTGCAAATCAAGCTGAGTTCTTATCAGATCAACACCCAGAGACAGTAACACGTATGGGCACACCATTTGCGAAAATTAACGATTAATAAGTTCAATTAAGCAAACCACTTTAGCTAAAGTGGTTTGCTTAAAATTCACTATAAAACCGCGCCTATACCCCACGATTACACTCTAAACATTCACTATCTTTTTGAATATTAAAGCGCTGCTGTTTTAGTGTTAGCCCATCAAATTGAATAAACTCACTACCGACTTTATGGCCAAGCAATATATTGATAGCCAATAAGCTTTGTATGCTGCCCATAACCCCCAGTAACGGGCTCAATACCCCAGCATTATCGCAATTAAGCGCTGTTTTCTCCTCAGTTTGCGGGAACACACAACCATAGCAAGGGCTCTGTTCATCACGAAAATCAAAACTCATCACTTGCCCCTGTGTTGCAATAGCCGCAGCTGATACAAGTGGGATAGATTTAGCTAAACAATAGCGATTAACCAAATAGCGGGTAGCAAAGTTATCACTACAATCAAGGATGATGTCAGCACCTTCAAGTAACTCAGCACAGTTACTTTCATCAAGCTTTTGGCATAGAGGCTTAACCGTAATTTGATTATTTAAACTGCTTAATACCTTGGCAGCCGCCTGTGTTTTTGCCTGCCCCAAGTGGTTTACTTTATAGAGTATTTGTCGCTGTAGATTTGAAAGCTCAACTTTATCGTCGTCAATCAAAGTGAGCGTTCCGATTCCTGCAGCCGCTAAATAAAACAGTGCTGGTGAGCCAAGCCCACCTGCCCCGACAACCACAATATGTGCAGACTTTAACTTTTGCTGCCCCGCATGCCCCACCTCTTTTAATAGCAAGTGGCGGCTATAACGAATTTGCTCTTTGTCGCTTAAAGCGCTCATATTAAAACTGACCTTCGACCAGCAGTTTTAACTTGGCAATGGCTGCTTGGTAGTCTTCGGCTTCAGTAATCGCACGTACTACGGCAACACTGCCAACCCCCGTACTCGCAACTTGCTCTGCACGTGATATATCAATTCCACCAATCGCCACAGTTGGGTAATCGGCCATTAATGGCACAAATTTTTCGAGCTTTTCTAAACCTTGAATTTGCCCTGTCATGTCTTTGGTGGTGGTTGGATAAATAGCGCCAAACGCCATATAACTTGGTCTGTAATTGTGCGCGCGTAGCATTTCGTAAAAGCCATGAGTCGAAACACCTAAGCGTAACCCAGCCTCTTTTATGGCAATTAAATTAGCGGTTTGTAAGTCTTCTTGCCCTAAATGCACACCATAAGCGCCGTGTTTAATCGCTAATTGCCAATAATCATTGATATACACCTGCGCATCGTACTTCTGCCCCAGCATAACCGCACTAGCAATGGCATCTTCGAGTGTTGCATCGTCTGCATTTTTCATTCTTAATTGAACTGTTTTAACCCCTTCGGCTAAACACTTCTCTAACCAATTAACCGTATCAACAACGGCATATAACCCAAGCTGTTTAGAGTCGCATTCGGCAAAGCCTGCTGCCATGGTAAAATCAACTGGGCAGTCAAAGTCGAGCTCATCACCTAGCCAACTTCCCGCCTCGATGACTTGTGGGTAATCCGCGAGATTTGTTGGAAAGCAAGTGTGTGCAACGGGGCCAATCCCTTCGCCATAACGAACGGCTGCTTTTAAACCTTGGTTTATATAGGCTTTTGCTAAAATAAAGGCATCTTTGAGTGGATACTGTTTGGCTAAACACGCAGCAATAACAGATGCCATACTGCATCCAGTACCGTGACTATGCGGAGTTTGAATTTTTTCGTTACCAAGCCAATATGCCTGCTCACCTTGTACGCAGTAATCAATACAATAGCCACTTGGGTAATCCCAATGACCCCCTTTTATGATCACCGCTTTTGCACCATAGCCTGTTAACTTCTCGGCGGCTTCTTTCACTGCGCTTGGGCCAATCAAATAAACACCGGTTAATAGCTGCGTTTCGTGAGTGTTCGGTGTTACAACATCGACTAATGGCAATAAACACTCTTTAATGGCACTAACAGTATCTTCTTCTGTAAGTAAGTCACCACTTGAGGCAATGGCAACCGGATCATAAACAACCAAAGGCGGCTCTGCCCAAGTTGCTTTGTAATGTTTTAAATGCTCACTAATAAGCTGTATTTGCTGCACATTGGCAAGCATGCCAATTTTAATCACGCTGGCAGGCATATCACTGGCTAAGGCTAATAGTTGCGACTCAATCACTTCTGTTGAAATCGGGTTCAGCGCTTCTACACCTAAACTATTTTGTGCCGTTAAAGCAGTAATAACCGTACAGCCATGTACATTAAAACTTTGCATTGCCTTGATATCGGCTTGAATTCCTGCACCGCCGCCCGAATCTGAGCCAGCTATGGTCCATACAACCTGATTCATGTTACTCCTCACATTTTATTCTTGATGCCAAAATGGCATTCCGAGCGTCGGCGTTGATGGGCTTGCTACGTCTTTCTCTGGCATCGCTTTGGCCAAATAGCTATATCGCCCCGCTTCAACCGCACTCTTAAACGCTTTACTCATCGTCACTGGGCAACCTGCACCTGCAATTGCCGAGTTTAATAATACGGCATCATACCCTAATTCAAGCGCTTGGCAGGCATGAGATGGTAAACCTAAGCCCGCATCAACAATTAACGTATGGTTTGGCAAGCGCTCACGGATCATTTTTAAGTTGTAAGGATTCAGCAAGCCTTTACCCGTACCAATCGGTGCGCCCCAAGGCATTAATACTTCGCAGCCTAAATCAGCGAGGCGCTGACACAGCACTAAATCATCTGTGCAATAAGGTAAAACTTTAAAGCCATCGGCCAATAAAATTTTAGTGGCTTCGAGCAGTGCGATTAGATCTGGCTGTAAATTATATTCATCACCAATTAGTTCTAACTTGATCCAATCAGTGGCGAACACTTCGCGGCACATTTGTGCCAAGGTCACCGCTTCTTTCACACTATGACAACCCGCCGTATTTGGCAGCACCTTTAACCCGGTGTTTTTTATCAATTGCCAAAAATCATCACCCGCAGAAGCGCTTTGCTGACGTCTTAATGAAACCGTGACAATCTCAGCCTGTGAGGCCACTATCGAATCCTGCATAACACTTGGCGAAGGGTACAGTGCTGAGCCAATCAGTAACCGACTCGTAAATTGCTCACCATAAACCGAAAAACTATCCATCTTAGCCTCCTTGAATTGGCGACAATAACTCAATGCTGTCGCCTTCGTTGAGGGTTTTAGCATCGCACTGGCTGCGCGGTACAAAGTCACCATTAACGGCAACGGCAAATGGCGGTCTTGCACCAAACTGGCTCAACGCCTGAGTCAGCGATGTATTGTCGTTCACTGTAACTGACTGACCATTAATTAAAATATTCATTTTTATCCTTAAGCAATTAAGCTCACTGCGTCATCAACCACCTGAGGCGCAAGTAAATAGCCATGACGGTACAAGCCATTAATACTGATCACTCGACCTTGCTTTGTGACTTTCGGGCGGTTGTCTGCAAACGCTGGACGAAGCCCCGATTGCAAGCTTTCTATACGCCCTTCAGCAAAGCCGCTATGCACCGTATAAGCAGCAGACAATAACTCCAGTGCCGAACGCACGGTGACTTTACCTCGGTCTTGCGATTCGATTTCAGTCGCACCAATCACAAATTGATGATTTGGTTTAGGAGCAATATAAATTGGGTAACGCGGATGCATCAGTCGTATCGGTCTAGTTAGGTTCACCTCTGGTGCATATAAACGCGCCACCTCCCCTCTTACTCCACGCAGTAAAGGTTCAGTCTGTTTTGCACCTAAGCCTCGGCAATCAAATACATAATCAAAGCTTTGGCCATTCACCTGATGGGCGTTCAATTCAACTTTACAGCCAAAGTTAAATTGCACTCCTTGCGAGGTAAGCTTTTTAAAACTAGCGCCATAAAATGCCTGATTATCGAGTTGCCCTTCACAAGGTAAATACACTCCTTGATGGAAACGCCCAGCTAGTTCAGGCTCAAGATCAGCGATTTGAGAACCCACCAATGCCTGTGCCTGATAGCTTTCAAGCGGTTTTAAGCGGCTAACAAAACTTTGTAAATCGCCCCTATCTTGCTGATGAGCAACCACTAAACTGCCTGTTTGTTGAAAATACACAGCTTCATTGAGCTCACTTAAAATTTGCTGCCAACGAGTGATGCTATTAAGCCCTTGTAGGGCTAAATCCTGTTCACACAGGACTGATTCAGCAAGGGGTGCCAACATCGCTGCAGCAACGCTGCCGGCACTGTTGCTAGCATGTTCATCATCTTGCTCAAACACGCTCAGCTGGTGCTCTTTAGCAAGTGCCAATGCAGTTAAACGGCCAGTTAAACCAAAACCCAGTATCGCTATCTTTAATGACATAAACTTTCTAGGCCCCAGACTCTGGGCCCTAGGCAAAAAACCCAGAGCCTATCGCTGATGCCTAGCTCCATCAATTAAACTGCTTTGTGGTAAATCTCAGAGCCCGTTTTTTTGAACTCGTCTGATTTCGCTTTCATTTCGGCTTCAACATCAACCATTTTGATTTCGATAGCATCACCTACGTTATTTGGATCTATGCCTCTTGCTTCAAGATCTTTGGCGTAATCACGTACTTCTTGAGTGATCTTCATCGAACAAAACTTAGGTCCACACATAGAGCAGAAATGTGCAATCTTGCCTGATTCTTGTGGCAATGTTTCATCGTGATATTCGCGGGCGCGTTCTGGGTCTAAACCTAGGTTAAATTGGTCATGCCAACGGAACTCAAAGCGTGCTTTTGATAATGCATTATCTCGCTCTTGCGCACCCGGGTGGCCTTTTGCCAAATCGGCAGCATGGGCAGCAATTTTGTAAGTGATTAAACCTTCTTTAACGTCTTCTTTGTTTGGTAAGCCTAAATGCTCTTTAGGGGTTACATAACAAAGCATAGCGCAGCCGTACCAAGCAATTTGCGCAGCGCCAATACCTGATGTGAAATGATCGTACCCCGGTGCAATATCCGTGGTTAATGGACCAAGAGTATAAAACGGTGCTTCTTCACAGTGTTTTAGCTGCTCTTCCATGTTCTCTTTGATCATATGCATTGGCACATGGCCTGGGCCTTCGATGAATACTTGCACATCGTGTTTCCAAGCAAGTTTTGTCAGCTCACCTAAAGTACGTAATTCGCTGAATTGGGCTTCGTCATTCGCATCGGCAATAGAGCCCGGACGCAGGCCATCACCTAATGAAAAACACACATCATACTGTTTTAAAATTTCACAAATTTCTTCAAAGTGCGTGTATAAGAAGTTTTCTTTATGGTGCGCTAAACACCATTTCGCCATGATAGAACCACCACGCGAAACAATACCGGTAACACGCTTTGCCGTCATCGGCACGTAACGCAGTAATACCCCAGCATGAATAGTAAAGTAATCAACGCCTTGTTCTGCTTGTTCAATCAAGGTATCGCGGAAAATCTCCCACGTTAGGTCTTCAGCCACACCGTTTACTTTTTCAAGCGCTTGGTAAATTGGTACCGTGCCAATTGGTACTGGTGAGTTACGTACCACCCATTCACGGGTTTCGTGAATATAGCGACCCGTTGATAAGTCCATTACCGTGTCGGCGCCCCAACGAGTAGACCACACCATTTTTTCGACTTCTTCTTCGATTGATGAAGTGACCGACGAATTACCAATATTCGCGTTCACTTTAACTAAAAAGTTTCGGCCAATGATCATCGGCTCGGTTTCTGGATGGTTAATATTGTTAGGAAGCACAGCGCGGCCACGAGCAATTTCATCACGCACAAATTCAGGAGTAATAAAATCAGGAATGCTAGCACCAAACGATTCGCCTTTGTGCTGGGCTGCAAGTAACTCTTCACGAATTTTAGCGCGACCCATGTTTTCACGGATTGCCACATATTCCATTTCAGGCGTCACGATGCCTTGTCGCGCATAATGCATTTGCGTGACGTTTTTACCTGCTTTTGCACGGCGGATCTTTGGTAGGTGCTCAAAGCGGATATGATCTAGCCCTTCATCTGCCATACGCTGTTGAGAAAATTGTGAAGTCACTGAGTCTAAAATTTCAGTATCGCCGCGGCTTTCAATCCACTTTTCACGGTATTTCTCAAGACCCTTGCGCACATCGAGTTTAAAGTCAGGGTCAGTGTATGGACCTGATGTATCGTAAACACGAATTGGCGCGTTAGGCTCAAATACAGGGTTCTCTTCAGTACCACCGATGAAGGTATCGCTAAGGGTGATTTCACGCATCCCTACTCGCACATTATCTTGCGTGCCTTCTACATAAACTTTATGAGAATTAGGAAACGGTTGACCCGTTAAGTTATAAATATACTCTGATGCAGCCGCACGAACTTCACGGCGAGATGGTTTAGTTGTTGTGTTTGACATGACTTACCTCATTGCTTTAAGGGTTGTCTTGTCAGATATTGCATGTGCAATAGAGAGTGGCAAACGCCATTGGATCGTTAGTAAGTTAAATGCTTACCAGTGCAGCCTGTGCCGCTTATGCCCCAAAATTTGGCGCACAAGCGCCTAGTGAGGCAGCTTGTTCCCTACGCAGGTGTTAGCCTGATCAGGTTCACGGATCCCGCTTTCGCGATCTCAGCCTTGTTAAAGGCACTCCGACAAGTTTAAATTCGTTATTTTTTATTAACGCAATGAGTGTACGTTAGTTAAAAATTTGCTGCAAGCACATGCGCTTTAGTTTTTGGCGATAAAGGTAAAGCGATGCGTACCTTGCAAAGTCAGTTGCTCACCTTCAAGCTTAATGGCTGCACCTTCTCTTAACGCGGTTAACAAACTACGTTCGAGTTCATCGGCTTTCTCACCGCATGATTTACGTGTCATGCCTAGCTTGTTTACTACAATTGAATCATCGTCAGTTAGAACTGCTTCGCCAAAAAATTTATTACAGCCAGCAAAGCCATTTATTTGCATTGCTTCAATAAATCGCATTGATGCACTTTGCGACACATCAAGACTTAAGCCATTCACCTTTGATAACTGCCACTGAGTATATTTTAATTGTTCACTTGTGACTGTACTGGTTGATGAACACCCTAAACAAAATAATACAAACAAAAGTGGTACGGCTAAACGCTTCATATTTTTTACAATTCAAATTCCAATACCATAATAGTAACAATATTTGACTGCTTTGATCGTTAAAAAAACATGTTTTATCTGTAAAAAATTGTTCTAAGCCCCATTTTTTTGAAACACTCTCGCTTACTTGAATAAGTTATCGACTTCTTCTGGTAAAAAAGGACGACCTTTTTCATTTACCGACGTACCAATCACTAACGCTTGTAGCATCACTTTATCGTCATGTTTGCGATACACCGTTTGTCTAAATGCAAACTTTAAACGGCTGATACGCTCCGGCTCAACGGCCACGTAAAATTCATCACCCGGCACAAGTGATGCCTTGTAATCCATTTCGCTGCGAAGCACCACAAGGTTAACTTTTTCTCTTGCTAGCTTTGCAAAGTCGATACCTTGAGCATGTAAAAATTCATGGCGAGCATGTTCTAAGTAATTAAAATAAACACTGTTATTTACAATACCTTGTAAATCACACTCATAATCTCGCACTTTAAAGTCGACTTTAAAGGTCATAGTCGTATTCCTAATCAATTTACGTATAATTGCCTGCGTTTATACCATAAAAATTGATTTTATAGCCATTTGGCTAGCTAGGTTGCTAGAATAGCAGTCCCGAAAATGGAGTTAAGAATCCACATGAAACGACGTTTATCATTATTATCTGCTGCCATCCTGCCTTTATTTGCAGCATCTTCGATTGCCTACGCTGAAGATGGTGAGTTGGAAACAATTGTAGTTACCGGTGATTTCAAAAAAGAAAGCATTCAAACATTAAGTGCCAGTGCTAGTTTGTTTTCAGACCATGAAATCAATCAACGCGGTGCAAAGTTTTTAGATGAGATGCTTGCTAGTGCAGCGAATGTAAACTTTACCTCAGGGGCTTCTCGTGGTCGTTTCGTGCAAATTCGTGGTGTAGGTTTACGCTCACAGTTTGTAGACCCAATTAATCCTTCGGTTGGCTTAGTGATCGACGGCATCAACTACTCTGGTTTAGGCGGCAGTTCACTGTTATTTGATATCGACCAGGTAGAAATTTATCGCGGCCCACAAGGAACTCGCTTTGGTGCTGATGCCTTAGCTGGCATGATTCAAATGGAATCTGCAACACCCACTCTTGACCCAAGTGTGAAAGTACAACTAGGTGCAGGTAACTACAATAGCTTTGAGGCAGGTATTGCCGCAGGTACGGGTATTACCGACGACACAGCAGTACGCGCCAGTATTTATCAACGTGAGTCTGATGGCTATGTTGAAAACCGTTATTTAGGCGAAGATACCCAACAACAAGATGAGCTGGTTTCTCGCTTTAAATTACACAGCCAATTGACCGATCATCTACGTACTGAACTGAGCGTTCATTACATTGATATTAATAACGGCTATGACGCCTTCACCTTGGATAACAGCCGTTACAGTGTGGCTGATGAACCAGGCCAAGATAACCAAGAAAGCATTGCGGTTGGCCTTGCCAACATTTACAGCGGCTTCGATTGGTTTGATGTTAGCCTAAACCTTTCAGGTATCGACAGCGAGCTGTTATACAGCTATGACGAAGACTGGGTGTGTAATGATGAAGCCCAACCAGAGTTATGTGCTGCAGGCTTGCATGAATGGGGCTATAGCTCAACAGATGCTTACTTTCGCGATCGTCAAGATCAAGCAGCCGAGCTGCAATTTAGCGGTAAGTCTGGTGAGTGGGTTGCCGGTATTTACTACCAAGGCCGCGAAGTTGATTTAGAACGCCAATACACTTGGCTGGCGCAACCATTTGCATCAAATTATGAAACCAGCAATATTGCAGCGTATGGCCAACTAGCAACACCTATTGGTCCAAAAACAACCTTAATTACGGGTTTGCGTGTCGAGCAGTATCAAGGCGACTACACCGACAACAACGGTTTTATTGAAGAAACTGATGATGTCATGGTGGGCGGTAAGCTTGCACTTGAATACCAAGTGATTGATCGCACCATGATCTACACCAGCATTACTCGTGGCTATAAGGCCGGCGGTATTAATTCTGAAGCGTTAGCAAAAGCAAAAGATGAAGGCTTAAATCTAGATGCTGATTTCTTTGCTAATCACACATCATTTGCCCCTGAATACCTTTGGAGCGGTGAGTTTGGTGTAAAAGGCAGCTCACTAGACGATAAGTTTGTGTTACGTCTTGCCGCTTTCTACATGTATCGCGAAGATATGCAGTTAAAATCGTGGCAGGTTGAAGGTCAAAAATTCACAGGCTATATCGATAATGCCAGCTCTGGTGAAAACTACGGTTTAGAAATTGAAGGTAGCTTCCAAGCCACTGACAATTTACTACTCACGGGTAGTGCAGGTTATTTACATACCGAAATCAATGACTTTGTTGCGCAATCAGGCCTTGATCAAGATGGCCGTGACCAAGCACAAGCACCTAAATACCAATATGCATTCACTGCGCGTTATAACTTTACACCAGCACTTTACGCATCAATTGGTGTAGAGGGCAAAGACGATTATTACTTCTCTGACAGCCATAACTCACAAGCACCAAGCACCAACTTGGTAAATGCTTCGTTTGGTTATGAAAGTGATAATTGGAGCATTAATGCATGGGCACGTAACTTATTTGATGAAGACGTACCAACTCGTGGCTTTGAGTTTGGTAACGACCCATTAGATGGTTACACCACTCATACTTACACCCAACTTGGCGAACCTATGGTTGCCGGTGTGACATTTATTTACGAGCTATAAACCGTAGGCGCGACTTTATGTCGCGCTTTTAAAATCAATGAAAATCGCGGGTTAAACCCGCTCCTACATTTAAGCCCTTTCGACATCAAAAGCGATCACGTCTTTGATCTTTTGCTTATTCGTTGCCAGCATAATGAGTCGATCAATACCCAATGCGACACCCGCACATTGTGGCAAACCATGCTCTAGAGCAGCTATTAAACGCTCATCCATTGGCACTTGCTTTAAGCCATTTGCTTCACGGTACTGATTATCTTCACTAAAACGAGCTGCTTGCTCTTTGCCATTGGTCAGCTCATTAAAGCCGTTTGCCAGTTCCATATTTTTAAAATATAACTCAAAGCGCCCTGCTACTCGCTCATCGTGCTGACAAATTTGTGCAAGAGCTGCTTGCGAAGCTGGAAAATGATAAACGAAACAAGGCTTTTCTTGGCCAATTGTTGGTTCAACCTTCATACAAAATAATAGCTGTAATAAGGTATCGCGATGTGTTTCATTCGCGGCAATATCGGCAAAGCCCTGCTCTGTTGCGAGTTGCTGCAATGTGCTGATATCAGCAGTTAAAGGGTCTACACCTAAGGCGTTCATAAAGGCTTGCTGATAAGTGAGTCGCTCTGCGCTTTCTACGCCAAGCACCAATTGCATAAGCTCATCCATTTCATCCATAAGCGCAAATTCATCAAAACCCGGACGATACCACTCAAGCATTGTAAATTCAGGATTATGATGACTACCCGCCTCTTCATTACGAAAGGCTTTGCACAGCTGGAAAATAGCCCCAGAGCCCGCAGCAAGTAAACGCTTCATGGCAAACTCTGGTGACGTTTGCAAATACAGAGGTAAGCCACCAGCATGACCTGGGCCAACAAACTCGGTACTAAATGTCGCCAAATGCACGTCGGTTACACTGGCAGCACTTAGGCTTGGTGTTTCAACCTCCATAACATCGCGTGCATAAAAGAACTCGCGAATACGGCGAATGATGGCTGCACGGTGGCGTAAAGTTTCAATATCGGCGCTTGGTTGCCAAAGGGCTTTAGACATAAACTGTTTCTCAAAAAAAATCCCAGCAGAAGCTGGGATTTTATAATAAATTGCTTAACAAAGCCTATTACTTAACGCGGCTCACGTATTCACCGCTACGTGTATCAACCTTGATCACTTCGCCGATTTGTACGAATAGAGGAACACGAACAACAGCACCAGTGCTTAATGTTGCTGGTTTACCGCCAGTACCTGCTGTATCACCTTTTAGACCTGGATCTGTGTCAGTGATTTCTAGTTCAACAAAGTTTGGTGGAGTAACGGCGATTGGGTTACCGTTCCAAAGCGTGATTGTACATACGTCATTTTCAACTAACCATTTAGCGTTGTCGCCAAGTGCTTTTTCGTCAGCAGCGATTTGCTCAAATGTTTCGTTGTTCATGAAATGCCAAAACTCACCGTCAGTATATAGATACGCTAAATCGGTATCCATTACGTCTGCACCTTCAACGGTCTCACCTGACTTGAACGTTTTTTCTAGTACTTTACCTGTGATAAGTTTACGAATACGAACACGGTTAAACGCCTGGCCTTTACCTGGTTTTACCATTTCATTTTCTAAGATGCTGCAAGGTTCGCCGTCTAACATAATTTTTAGGCCGCCCTTGAACTCATTGGTGCTATAATTCGCCATCGTTTCCTCTGTCTAAATAATTTCGAGTAATCTACGTGTCAATGATACAAAGAAATGAAGTAAATTTGCATAAAAACTGGCAAAAAGAATTGGCAAATGTTGTCACTTGTCCTGAACGCTTGCTAGAAATGCTAGGATTATCAAGCAAAGTAGACGAAAAAGACCTCAAAGCACGCAGTCTTTTTCCTGTCCGCGTGCCGCTGCCTTTTATCAAAAAAATGCGTTATGGCGACATAAACGACCCTCTTTTGCTGCAAGTGATGCCTCGCCATCAAGAATTTTTAGCAAAAACAGGTTACGACAAAGACCCCTTAAAAGAGCAAGATAACAACCAACCGGGTTTGTTACACAAGTATCGCTCTCGCGTTTTAGTGATGTTTAAAACCGGTTGTGCGGTAAATTGTCGCTATTGTTTTAGGCGCCATTTCCCGTATCAAGAAAACCAATTAAACAAACGCAGCTTGATTGATGCACTGGCTTATATAAAAGCCGACAGCAATATTAACGAAGTCATTTTAAGTGGCGGCGACCCTTTGATGGCCAAAGACGATGCCGTTAGTTGGTTTATGGATGAGCTCGAACAGCTACCGCAAATTAAACGCCTACGTATTCACAGCCGCTTACCTGTGGTGATCCCTGCAAGAATTACCGATGAGCTATGTGCACGCTTTGCTGCATCATCGTTAAAAGTGGTGTTTATAAACCATATCAATCACGCTAATGAAATTGATGATGACTTTAAAGCGGCTATGCAAAAATTAAAGGCTGCGGGGGTGATGTTATTAAATCAGGCCGTGTTACTAAAAGATGTGAATGATTCTGTCGAGTCACAAGTTGCACTTAGTGAAGCGCTATTCGAAGCAGACATTTTACCTTACTACTTACATCTACTTGATAAAGTTGAAGGTGCCAGCCACTTTGATATAGCAGAGAGTCAGGCACGGGAAATCGTGACGGCTATGCTGGCAGCATTGCCGGGGTTCTTGGTTCCTAAGCTGGTACGCGAGATCGGCGGCGAAAAAAGTAAAACGCCAATCGATCTAAGGGCGTGTTGACCTTTGTTGATTGAAATTTGTTCACTCTAGGGGCGATTTAATCGCGGCGCGAGATTTGTAACCTAGTGGACTAAGTAAAAATCGAGTAACAAAGAGTTAATCGCCCCTAGGAAGAACCCGAAGGGCAGCGCGTGTTTGGCATTAATGCTGCGTTATCGCCTATTTATGGGGAACAACCACACTGCATAGGCTCTGCCTTGCCTAAATACCAAACACACTGCTGCAAAATTAATCATAAAGGGTCAACACGCCCTATCTAGTTTAACAACTAAACGTATACGTTTACGTTGTTACCTAGTGTCGCAGTTACCGACTTAGCAGGTGTTTGTGCTGCTGCACTCGATGTGGCTGCACCTTCGATTAGCGCTAGAGCTGCTGCACCTTCTGCTTTTTGCTGTTTTTTAGCAAGCGATGCGCTGTAAACTTCGGCGCTTTCACCACCGCCACTCATCGCTGGTAAGCTTGATCCTGATATATTCATAGTTCATTACCTGACTTTTTATGACAATCCACGTACTATATCGGCATTGCAGTCTAAAGCTTTAGGAAAAAAATGGATTCAATTATAGAACAGCTAAATGCTAACCTAAAAATCGTTTACCGTCAGGCACTTGATGCCGATAAAAAATTAGATGACTTACAGCAGCAAGGGCACGGCAAATTCACAGCCTTATTTGCAAAAGATGCTGGCTTTGATTTTGAAGCTAAACGCTTTAAACCTTACGTTCTCGATGTTGCTGCTGATGTAGAAAGCTTAAGCAACGACGGTATGGACGAAGAAAAACTGAAAAAAACCGTTATTAAACTGCAACAGCTATTACAACTGTTAGCGACGTTTAAGTAAACTAACGGAAAAGTGAAAGTGGCTCTTTAGCCATAAGTTTAACAATGAGTATATTCATAGTTAAAACTCATATAGTTAATTTTGGCAGCGCTTTTATATCTTGTTAATTATGCACACAAAAGCAAAAACACTCGATATAAAGTTGCTGCCATAAAAGCGTATTTATTCAGCTGAGTCAATTGACGGAAGCAGTTTATCCTCAAACCACTCGGCTATCAGTTTATTATCGTAATAGTATGAATCTTTGTAACGCATTACGATACCATCTAGATAGCTCATATCTTTAAGTTTCAAGTTGCTATCTTGGCTAACAATTTTTCCATCATTACTCTTAACTGTATAATTTAAGGTAATTTTAGGTGAGTATGTAGATGACATTACGCGAGGTTCGGTACTATTGCCATTGCCATTACCTAACAGTACTTCACCAGCAAGATCTAAATCTGTTACCTCAACAGAAAAAACATAACCATCGGGTAATTTACTTGCTAACTTTCTAAACGTTTTTTCGTGGTTACGCTTAACGCTGTTATAGTAATTTTCTTTTTTCCAGTTACTCCCTGGGCGCACATCACTGTATTCATCAAAATTTTGCCATTTTACTTCGGCTTCACCAGAGTAGGCAAAAGCAGGTAAAAGTAAACTAGTTACAAGTAAAGCTTTATTGATCTTAATCATTCCATTTCTCCATTAGGTTTCATACTATTACATAATCAACATTTATAAAATGTATAGTGTGAACACCACGTAAAAATCATGTAATAGAATAATAATATGGTTCAAAATGTAACCAAGATCAAGACTAAGAATACTTTTAGTACTTTAGGTATTGAACGTTAAACGAATAAGCTAAAAGAAAAACTTATATACGGATATTCTCAATAAAATGAAATTTATAAATTGTAGCAGCAGTTAAATATGTATTTAGTTGTACTATTTACTTACTGCTACAGCCACATAGTGACTAAGTTTATTCATCAAGATTTAACGACGGTAATAGCTCATCTTCGAACCAATCAGTAATTAAACGTTTATCGTAATAATAAGCCTCGTCACGACCCATCTTCATACGATCCATGAATCCCATATCTTTGAGTTTTACATCGTTTGCTTCGCTCACGACCTTACCGTTTTTATCGGTAATTGAATAATTTAGGTCGATACGCGGAAAGTAAATTGGTTTGATAATACGTAGCTCATTCATGGTACCAAAACGCACATCACCAGCTAGATCGAGCTCTGTCACCTCAACATTAAAGGTATAACCTTCGGGTAGCTTTTCAGCTAGTTTGTTAAAGTGTTTTTCAAAATTATTTGCCACATTTTTATGAAATGCGCCTTTTGGTGAGTTATTCCCTGGGCGTACATCACGATAATCATTAAAGTCATGCCATTTAACTTTTGCTTCGCCTGCATGAGCAAAAGCCGGGAGCGTAACCATAAGCGCTAACGCAACTTTTTTTACTATATTCATCATATTCTCCAGTTAACAGGTTTAGCTAGTGCTTAAAAATTTAGCAGCTGACGATTAACTATAGCTTAATATGTAATCAGCTAGGTGTAACCAATATGGTATAAAGTGTAATCAAAAACAACTACCTCACCTTGCCATACAGAATGATAATCACATTTTATTCATGTAATTTAACGCGAAATATGATGAAATAAGCCTAATTTAATCAGGTATAGTTTATGGAAATCTTATGACCATTTTAGTCACCGGCGGAGCCGGATATATCGGTTCACATACCGTTTTAGAATTATTACAACATGGTAATGATGTTGTTGTACTTGATAATTTAAGCAATTCATCAAATGAGTCATTGGCTCGTGTTAAAAAAATTACGGGTAAAGATGTCACGTTTTACCAAGGTGACATTTTAGATAGAGCCTGTTTAGATAAAATCTTTAGTGAGCACTCAATCGACAGCGTTATCCACTTTGCAGGTTTAAAAGCAGTGGGCGAATCGGTTATTAAACCTATTGAGTATTACCAAAACAACGTACAAGGCACGTTAACGCTGGTTGATGCAATGCGCGACGCTGGTGTATTCAAATTAGTATTTAGCTCATCAGCAACGGTTTATGGCGACCCAGCAAGCTTACCAATTCGAGAAGACTTCCCTGTTGGTGGCACAACAAACCCATACGGTACATCTAAACTCATGGTTGAGATGATGCTACAAGATATTGCTAAATCGGATGAACGCTTTGCCTTTGTAATTTTACGTTACTTTAATCCTGTTGGTGCGCACGAGTCGGGTCTAATCGGTGAAGACCCTAATGGCATTCCTAACAACTTACTGCCGTATATTTCTCAGGTGGCAGTTGGCAAATTAGAAAAACTAGGTGTGTTTGGTGATGACTACGATACGATAGATGGCACGGGCGTGCGTGATTACATTCATGTAGTTGATTTAGCGCTTGGTCACTTAAAAGCGCTGAACCGCATTGCTAGTGATACAGGCGCACACGTATTTAACCTTGGCACAGGCAATGGTTATTCGGTATTACAAATGGTTAATGCCTTTGAAAAAGCCAGCGGTCAAGCTGTTCCTTACCAAATATCGCCGCGCAGAGCGGGTGATATAGCTGCATGTTACGCTGCTCCAGAAAAGGCGCTAAAGGAGCTTGGCTGGCAAGCTGAGCGCGGCATTGACGAGATGATGCAAGATACGTGGCGCTGGCAAAGTAAAAACCCTAACGGTTATAAGTAAGCACTAGCCTTGGTGTTAGACAAATGGCTGCTCTCTGTGTCCTCTTTGGTTAGAAAAAGATCTTTAATTCACAAAGAGGACAAGAGGTGCTGCACTTTAGAGAAAACAAAAAACATAATTATCACTTCCTCATTCACTTCTCTTTGTGCAAATTTTTTAAAAACATATTGAACCACAGAGAACACCGAGGCGCTTCGCGCTACATAGAGAAACCAATATTTACTAAGAGATTATGATCTCTTCCTCTGTGCTCTCTGTGTCTTCTGTGGTTAGAAAAAAGATCTTTAATTCACAAAGAGGACAAGAGGCGCTGCGCTTTAGAGGAAAACAAAAAGCATAATTATCACTTCCTCATTCTCTTCTCATTCACTTCTCTTTGTGTAAAAAATATTGAACCACAGAGAACACCGAGGCGCTTCGCGCTACACAGAGAAACCACTATCAACAAAGAGATTTTGGTCTCTTCCTCTGTGCTCTCTGTGTCTTCTGTGGTTAGAAAAAGATCTTTAATTCACAAAGAGGGCAAGAGGCGCTGCGCTTTAGAGGAAACAAAAAACATAATTATCACTTCCTCATTCTCTTCTCATTCACTTCTCTTTGTGAAAATATTTTCGGCACTAAAGTACCTCCTACACGCATCTCCCACCAACAACACCGTTCAGCTTACAGCTCAAACTTCTGCTTTATCTTTTCGATAATCTCAACATTCGCAGCTGGAAAGCTGTAATCATCAAGCTCGCTCAGTGCAACCCACTTACCTTGTTGGCCTTCTGCACCATGGGCAGTGCCTGTGAAATCATCAACAATGTGCACATCTAAGCGCACGCATTTATCGCCGTAGTCATGCTCGATAACCATTAGCTCTTCACTGCCGTTTACGGTTAGGTTTACTTCTTCTAACAGCTCACGCTGAAGTGCTGCAAACACACTTTCGCCCTGCTCTACTTTACCGCCAGGGAATTCCCACAAGCCGCCTTGGTGTTTGTCGTCTGGGCGCTTACAAATAAATAACTGCTGATCTTTATAAATAACGCCAACAGCAACATGCACTACTTTTTTTGTCATTTGTTATTCCTTAATCATAAAAAAAGCGACGCAAGCGTCGCTTTTTTATCAGCGTATTATGGTTACTTTAATTTACCGCAACACTGTTTAAATTTATTACCTGAACCACATGGGCAAGGCTCGTTACGGCCTACTTTAGGCTCTGCACGATGAGTTACTGTAGCACCTTCTGGTGTTTCGCCACCAATGTGCTCAGCTTCTTCGTGTTGGTATTCACGTGGTGCATTTTCGCTACGACGATGTTGTTCTTCAACTTTCTCAACATCTTCTTCTGCGCGAACTTGCACTTTACTTAAAATACCAACAACGTCGATTTTTAAGTTCTCAAGCATTTCAGAGAACAGCTCAAACGACTCACGCTTGTACTCTTGCTTTGGATTCTTCTGTGCGTAACCACGTAAGTGGATACCTTGACGAAGGTGGTCCATCGCTGCCAAGTGATCTTTCCAGTGTTGGTCTAGGCTTTGTAGCATAATCGCTTTTTCGAATTGACGAAGTACAGACTCACCTACCATCTCTTCTTTTTGCTTGTATGCTTGCTCAACCGCTTCTTCGATACGCTCACGAAGTTTTTCTTCGTATAGTTTGCTATCGTCAGCTAACCATTGTGAAATTGGCAGCTCAATTAAGAAGTCTAGTTTTAAGCGCTCTTCAAGACCTGGAATATCCCACATTTCAGCTAAGCTTTGCGGTGCAATATATTGGTCAATCGTACTGTTAAGAACGTCGCTACGAATTGCAGTGATAGTTTCTGAAATATCGCCTTCTTCAAGTAGCTCGTTACGCTGTGAGTAAACAACACGACGTTGGTCGTTTGCTACATCATCGTACTCAAGTAGTTGCTTACGAACGTCGAAGTTGCGTGCTTCAACTTTACGTTGTGCATTTTCGATTGCGCGGTTAACCCAAGGGTGCTCAATCGCTTCGCCACGTTGCATACCAAGTTTACGCATCATGTTAGTCATGCGCTCACCAGCGAAGATACGCATTAGCGCGTCGTCCATTGATAAATAGAAACGGCTTGAACCCGCATCACCTTGACGACCTGAACGACCACGTAACTGGTTATCGATACGACGAGACTCGTGACGCTCAGTACCAATGATGTGTAGACCACCCGCTTCGATTACTGCATCGTGACGTTTTTGCCACTCATCTTTAATCGCTTTGATTTGTTCATCAGTCGGGTTTTCTAGCTTTTCAACTTCGCTGTGCCAGTTACCACCTAACACGATATCGGTACCACGACCGGCCATGTTAGTTGCAATGGTTACTGTGCCAGGTAAACCTGCATCAGCTACAATGTCTGCTTCTTGCGCGTGGAACTTAGCATTAAGTACGTTGTGCTTAATTTTTTCTTTACGTAAGAACTGCGATAAGTACTCAGAACTTTCGATAGAAATCGTACCCACAAGTACCGGTTGACCACGTTCTTGACAATCTTTGATATCAGCAAGAATTGCTTCGTACTTCTCTTCTTGTGTTAAGTACACAAGGTCAGCACGATCGTCACGGATCATCGGTTTGTTAGTTGGCATTACTACTGTGTCTAGACCATAGATAGACTGGAACTCAAACGCTTCGGTGTCTGCTGTACCTGTCATACCCGCTAATGTGTCGTATAAACGGAAGTAATTTTGGAATGTGATTGATGCCAATGTTTGGTTTTCGTTTTGAATGCGCACACCTTCTTTTGCTTCAACAGCTTGGTGTAAACCTTCTGACCAACGACGACCTTCCATTGTACGGCCTGTATGCTCATCAACGATGATAACTTCGTTTTCTTTAACAACGTAATCAACGTCTTTTTGATACAGCTTGTGAGCTCGTAGCGCCGCATACACATGACTTAATAATGTGATGCTAGAAGCTGAGTAAAGTGAATCACCTTCTTCGATTAAGCCACGCTCAATTAATAGTTCTTCAACTTTGATTTGGCCACGTTCAGTTAAGTGAACTTGCTTAGATTTTTCGTCGATAGTGAAGTCGCCGTCACCTTCAACGCCTTCTTCATCTTCTTTTTCTTGTAGCTCAAGTTCTGGCACAATTTTGTTGATTTCGATGTAAAGCTCAGAGCTGTCTTCTGCAGGACCTGAGATAATAAGCGGCGTACGCGCTTCATCTATTAGGATTGAA
This sequence comes from Pseudoalteromonas nanhaiensis, assembly GCF_051235485.1. NCBI lineage: Bacteria > Pseudomonadati > Pseudomonadota > Gammaproteobacteria > Alteromonadales > Pseudoalteromonadaceae > Pseudoalteromonas > Pseudoalteromonas nanhaiensis. Next base: position 22,112 of record NZ_JBPNYQ010000036.1, read on the forward strand.
TCCACCTCATCCACTACTGCGTAGTAAAGTGGGCGTTGCACACGTTCTTCAATGCTAAATGCCATGTTATCGCGAAGATAATCAAAGCCAAATTCGTTATTCGTACCGTAAGTAATGTCGGCAGCATAAGCGATTTTCTTTTGCTGTGGCATCATGCCCGGTACGTTACAGCCTACTGTTAGGCCTAAGAATTCAAATAATGGACGGTTAGTTTCGGCGTCACGTTTTGCAAGGTAGTCATTCACTGTAATAACGTGAACACCTTTACCTGTTAAACCACGAAGGTATGCAGGTAATGTTGCAGTAAGTGTTTTACCTTCACCGGTACGCATCTCTGCGATACGACCTTGATGTAACACCATACCACCTAGTAGCTGTACGTCGAAGTGACGCATGCCATTTACACGCTTAGATGCTTCACGTACCACAGCAAATGCTTCTGGTAAGATATCATCTAGGCTTTGTCCGTTATCGTAACGCTCTCTAAATTCAGCTGTTTTTGCTTTTAAATCTTCATCAGAAAGCGCTTCTAATTGCTTTTCAAGCGCATTAATTAGAGCGACCGTCTTTCTTAGGTTTTTAATAGTGCGGTCATTGCGACTACCAAAAATCTTGGTAAATAAATTAGATATCATGATAAAACCGTTACAATATATTCTTTGTTAGCTAGTCATTAGCTAACCCACTTTCTTCAATTGATAATTAATATGCGCTTATGCTCATGATGTAGGGCATATTAATTAACAATTTATCAGTACGCTGTTCAAAACACCGCTTATTTCGTGCGCTATCATACCAGAGTCTGCGCAACATCAAACCTTCTGTGTGTGAAGATATGGAATTTCGGCAAGAAAATTTAAAAATCAGCCATAATCTTTGATCTAACCCCATAAAAAAGGTGAAAACAAGACCACTGAGTAGATATGGCGACAATTGAAATAAAATCAAGATCAGGGATGAAAAAAGGAGCTCGATTGTAGGCGCGATTTTATATCGCGAAACCTGCAAAAGTGAAAAATAATATTCACAAAGAGGATAAGAGGCGCTGCGCTTGAGAGAAAACAAAAAACATAATTATCACTTCCTCACTCACTTCTCATTCACTTCTCTTTGTGCAAATCATGTAAAAAATATTTGAACCACAGAGTACACCGAGGCGCTTCGCGCTACACAGAGAAACCACTATCAACAAAGAGATTATGGTCTCGCTTTCTCTTTCTCTGTGCTCTCTGTGACCTCTGTGGTTAGAAAAAAGATCTTTAACTTACAAAGAGGGTATGAGGCGCTTCGCTTTAGAGGAAAACAAATTAAGTAAGTTATTGGTTTACCTCATTCTCTTCTCATTCACTTCTCTTTGTGCAAATTTTTTAAAAACATATTGAACCACAGAGAATATAGAGACGCTTCGCGCTACACAGAGAAAATAAATATCACAAAGAGATTATGGGCACTCCGCGCTTCAGTGAATAACGATTTACAATCTACTATTCTCTTCCTCTGTGCTCTCTATGTCCTCTGTGGTTAGAAAAAAGATCTTTAGCTCACAAAGAGGATAAAAACCGCTGCACTTTGAAGTAAAAATTAAGTAACTTCTTGGTTTACCTCATTCTCTTCTCATTCACTTCTCTTTGTGCAAATCATGTAAAAACAATATTTGAACTACAGAGAACATAGAGGCGCTTCGCGCTACACAGAGAAAATAAATATTACAAAGAGAATATGAGGCGCTACGCTTTAGAGGAAAACAAATTAAGTAAGTTATTGGTTTACCTCATTCTCTTCTCATTCACTTCTCTTTGTGAGAAAGATATGACGCTCGAAATAAATTTCACGCCTACATCAAACGTAGGCGTCACGCTTGCTTGGCGCGCCTATCATACAACGCGAATCATGCACATCAACACATAACCAACAGGCAATGCTGGGCAACTCAAAACTGACGGCTGAAAGCTGATGGCTTTACTTATTTTTTCCGCCCGTGTTGGGCTAAGCGCTCTAATTTTTCTTTTAACGATGGAGGGGCGTCAGCAGCAATAGCTGTTAAATAGTCCGCCGTTTGCTCACTCATATGGCGCTTTGATTGCGGTTTTTTTTCAGCTTCTTTTGATGTAGATAAGCGCTGAGTAGCTTGTGGGTTGGCGGTAATTTTAATTTGTCCAAGCTCTACCATGCCAGCGGCACGAAAATGCGAGAGCATATCCATTTTTAAATAATTTAAACGCAGTGCAATCGGTGCAGAAACCGCTTCAATCATCAAAGTACCATCGCGGTAATTACTTACCCGGCATTTTTTGGAAAGCGTTTCACCTAAAAACTCGTCTAAAATCGTTTGTTGACTCGACAGGCCTTGGGTTTTACCAGCATAAGACGCTAAACGACCACTCAAGCCCGCCATAATATCGCCAAGAGCCTTTGGCGCATATCTATCTTTTGCCATTAAATCTTCTACCTAAAGGGGTTAATCACCACATAGGGAATATACCACCTACGTAAATATGAAGCTATTAGGTTTAAGGCACAAGGTGCAAGATGCGATTTTGTTAATGTAAGTCGTCATTTATGGCGACAAGATATTACGTACGTTTTATCAATGACATGCTAAAGCACGACCTACAAGAAAGCGCGAAATAAATTTCACGCCTACATCAAAGACATCTAATCGCACAAAGAGGATAAGAGCCGCAGCGCTTGAGAGAAAACAGAAAACGTAATTATCACTTCCTCATTCTCTTCTAATTCACTTCTCTTTGTGTAAATTTTTTAAAAACATATTGAACCACAGAGAACACCGAGGCGCTTCGCGCTACACAGAGAAGCCACTATCAACAAAGAGATTGTGGTCTCGCTTTCTCTTCCTCTGTGCTCTCTATGTCCTCTGTGGTTAGGAAAAAGATCTTTAGCTCACAAAGAGGGTAAGAGGCGCTGCGCTTTGAAGTAAAAATTAAGTAAGTTCTTGGTTTACCTCTTTCTTTTCTCATTGTGCAAATCGTATAAAAACATATTGAACCACAGATCTTATTGTGCAAACATTTTCTGCACTAAAGTACCTCCTACATGCATCCCACACCAACAATACCGTTCCGTTTAAAGTTTCTTGAATTCCTCAATCGTTTAAAATAATTCTTTGCGATTGCTAGCTCGCAATAATATTTTTCTTTTGGGGTTTCTGGTACTCTTTTCCTTTATTTTTTAACTTATTCACACAATGACACAACACTCTCTTACTTTAATCGTATTAGCCGGTGGGCTTGGTAGTCGTTTTGGCGGAAACAAACAAATAGCAGAGATCCCAGGGTTGGGCTGCACCATAATGGAATTAAGCATTCGTGATGCAATAAAAGCGGGTGTAAGCCAAGCTGTTATCATCATAAATAAAAAAATCCGCGCCGAACTTGAAGCAACCATACTGCCTCGCTTACCTAAATCACTTGAGGTTGTGCTTGTTGAACAAGAAATTAGTATGGTACCTGAGCAGTACAGCCATTTAGCGAAAGATCGTATTAAGCCTTGGGGAACTGGGCATGCTCTGTTATGTGCAAAGCCCTATGTAAAGAACCCCGCTATTGTCATCACTGCTGATGATTATTATGGGGCATCCTCTTTTGAAATAATGGCTAAACACTTTAAAAATAATAACGATTGGGCCATGGTTGGTTTTCCAATCAAAAACACACTTTCTGAACAAGGTGGTGTAAATCGTGGTGTTTGTGAAGTGAATGAGCAGCAACAACTTACTAATGTGATTGAGTATTTAAATATAAAACTTGAAGATAAGACCTTGTATGGTGACAACCCTCAGGGTAAGCGCGAAGTAATTTCGACCGAAGCTCTAGGCTCCATGAGTTTTTGGGGAGTAACGCCAAACATATTCAACGAGTTAGAAATAGGCTTTGCGCAATTCCTAGAACATAATGACAACGGTGTCACAAAAGAGTATTATTTACCTGATCAAATCCAAACTGCTGTTAAAAACAATCAACAATCTGTCATGGTCTATCAAGCGCAATCAGCCTGGTATGGCGTCACTTACAGAGAAGAGCTAGAAAAGGTTTCGAAAAAGCTTTATGAATTACATCATGGACGAACAACCAGCAACCACAGCTGTTCAAACGCATTTTAAAAGTGAACTTTCTATGAAGTCTAACCCTGTCGCAGAACACTTATCAGAGTGTTTTGGCCTAAATAAAGTGGATATTAGCCTAAAACCGATTGGCAATGGCCATATAAATACCACCATGCTATTAAAAGCAGATGATCAAGCACTTGTGGTTCAAAAGTTAAATACAACCGTTTTTCCGAATCCTGAACAACTTGTTGAAAATGCTCGCTTAATTGAACAGCATTTAACTGTAAAGCACGACAATGGTGAATATAACCTCGACATTATTCGTCATGTGCCCACCATTCAAAATGACTTTTTAGTTGAGTGTGATCAAGGCGTGTGGCGCGCACTCGAATTTATTGGCGGCAGCTACAGTGAAGATGTGGTAGCAACCATATCGCAAGCACAAACTGCAGCCAATGCATTTGGACAATTTGCTTTAGCCTTACAAGATTTTCAGGCTGATCAGTTGCATCATGTGATCCCTGATTTTCATAATTTAGCAATGCGTTTTGACGCGTTCAAAAACGTGTTAGCAAAAGATCCAGCAAGCAGAGTAGCGCTATGCCAAGACGATATTGACTTTTGTTTAGCACAACAAGGTTTAGTAACTGAACTTAAAGAGCTTGAGGGTAAGATCCCACTTAGACCTTGCCATAATGACACTAAAATCAACAACATGCTGTTTTGCACACAATCTGACGATGCTAAAGCAGTGATTGACCTAGACACCTGTATGCCGGGTTATTGGTTATTTGATTTTGGCGATATGGTGCGCACCTTCTGCTCACCTGAGCAAGAAGATTCTACTAATTTGAGCAATGTTCGTGTTCGTGAAGAGATATTTGCAGCGATTGTAAAAGGTTATGTTGAGCCTTTAAAAGATGTGATCACCGATACTGAAAAAGAAAGCTTTTGGTTAGGCACAAAGGTCATGACCTTTATGATCGGCCTGCGCTTTTTAACAGACTTTATTGATGGCGATAATTACTTTGCTACCAAGCATGCAAACCATAACCTAGAGCGTGCCCGTAATCAGTTTGCTCTTTATCGTGATATTCTTGAAAAAGAACATACTTTAAAAGCGATTTTAGAGATAAATAAAGGTTAGAGTTGCTAGTTGCTAGTTGCTAGTACTTCATCACACAAGTTCTGACTAGTTGAGGGCACCATAAGCCCTCTCAAGTTTTTCACGAGCTGAT
>NZ_JBPNYQ010000037.1:0-25195 GCF_051235485.1 Pseudoalteromonas nanhaiensis
AATTTTTCGAGTCAACACTTAATTTCAAACTTTCTTTCGATAATTTGAAACCGAAGTTTCACTTAACTCTCTGCTACGTTGTTCAGCGTCTTTCGTTGCTGTCCGCCGTGTCAGTGGGGTCGCATTATAGGGAGATCTAAAAACAGATCAACACTTTTTTTTGATCTTTTTACTGTTCGCTCAAAAAGCGAACTAAATTTACCGAAAATAGCAAAACAGGTTGCGATTATGGCTGTTTTTTAAGCCAATATTCATAATTTAATGCAAATTTCATTGCTATGTTCATTTAACTCGTTAAGATAGCAAGTTCACAATGTTAAATTAATGTTTATTTCTTGTTTATTGGTAGATCAAAATGAAATTACCCGATCAAAAATCTTTTCTTTTCTCCGTTATTCTTGCTGTATTAGGGTTTGTTGTTGTTAAGTTTGCATTCGCGAGCTTAGCGTTAGACCCAGCATTGCTATTTGGTGCAGGCTTATTAATTGGTGCTTTAGTTATTGCAGCTCTTTCATCAACGTCAAGTGAGGAGGCCGAAGTAAAAACAAAAACACTTTATGTTGGCAACCTACCTTATCGTGCAAATGAAGGTGTTGTTCGTGCTTTATTTGAAGAACAAGGCAAAGTGTTCAACGTACGTTTATTAAAAGATAAAAACACAGGTAAACGCCGTGGCTTTGGTTTTGTTGAAATGGCTGAAGTGGATGCAGATAATGCAATTAATCAATTAAATGATAGTGAGTTCCAGCAACGTACTTTAAAAGTACGTGAAGCAAAACAAAAACAAGAGAACGAGGCTAATGGTTTCCGCGAGGGATCTGATCAGTCAGCGTAATGAGTTCTATACTTAATTGCGAATGACAAATAGGAGCCGTTGCATAATAGTGCAGCGGCTTTTTTTTACCTGTTGTAAAGGTAAGGCCACGTAAAGAGATTAAACTCTCAACCCGCTTAGCAATCGCTTTGCCTGAATCAATAAGTATAATCCGTTGTTTGTAGTAATTACTAATCGCGCTGGCAAGTAATGGAAAGTGCGTACAGCCAAGTACCAACACATCTATCTCTTCTGCTATCGCTAAATCACTCAATACTTTTGCAAGCTTTGCTTCATTAAGTATCTGCGTATGAAATAGTGCTTCTGCAATTTCCACAAGCGTCGTTGAACCATATAAGCTGACTCGAGTGCCTTGGCTATGAGTACTAATTAAGTTTGCAGTATAGCGACTCTTGGTTGTTGATGGGGTTGCCAATAACCCGATATGTTTACTTTTACTTATAGCGCACGCAGGCTTGATCGCTGGCACTACACCAACAACTTCTATATTAGTATAAGGTCGAATTGCCTCTAAGGCTGATGTTGAAGCGGTGTTACAGGCTATTACTAGTATATCTACCTGCAGCGCTCTACTTTCTATAAAGCAAAGTAAAGCAAGTAAGCGGTCAATAATGGTTTGTTGGCTTTGAGAACCATAAGGTAATAATGCATTATCCATGAAATAGCTATAATCAGCATTTGGGATCAATGCTTGGATCTGTTCAAGTACAGTGGTTCCGCCTATACCTGAATCAAACACCATAATATGGACTGACAAACTGCTTACCTCGGATCATCAAAGGCCAGCAGTTTGCCATGCAGTTTTAGAAAAAGAAAGTTGCGGTTATGAGTCTTGCTCAGAAGCTGAACGCAACTTGTTCATTTGCTCGAACATTGCTTTGGTATAATCAACTAACTTACTGACTTCCTCTTTGTCTTGATTCAACCATTGTAAGATACCAGCTAGTTCATTTTGCAAACCTATGTCGCCAGCTTTATTAAATGCCTGTTTTAGGTCGTCATTAAACGGCGCTATTTTCTCGGCGACTTCTTTTTCAGGAGCTGGTTTATATTCTTCATAGCCTTTTATCGCAGCCACTGTTTTGGTTTGTTTCAGATCCATCGTAAAGCCAACGAGTTGTTCATTACCTAAGTTCAACTCTTTCGCTTGTTCAAAGGCTTCTTCTAATGAACCAGAGAAGAATGTTTCACTGACACTTTGCAAGTCTTCCATCAATTCATTGATAGCTTGCTGCTCTTGCTCATTTAAATCGCCATTGACTGTCATCGAAAATGACAAGTCTCGTGATTGCGAAGATTCACTAACAAACGCTTCGTTATCGCCATTTTTACTGTAGCTACTTGCCGATTTACTTTCATAGGCATCTGCAAAGCTAATACTTACTTCATCACCTTCAGCCGTTGTAAAAGTGTATTCTGCGTTATTACTTAAACTAAGGTATTGAGCTTGGCTTACTGAAACTGCGTTCGGTTTAGGGTTGAATAAATCATCTTCTAGCTCATCTATACCTTTATAGATGCCTTCTTTAGATTTTTCGATGCCTTCTTTTATATCATCATTAAGAATGCCTGACTCTTTGAGCTCATCATACGCATCGTCGATACCCATTTGCACACCTTTGCGTGCATCACCTAGCATGCCTTTGAGTTTTTCATCATCAGCACCATCGGCTTTTGCTTTGCGAAGTGCGCCGCCAACAAAGTCGAGTACGTTTTTAACGATCTCTTCAAAATCAAATAGCGGTTTATCTTTTTTCTCTTCAGCTTTAGGTAAGCCAAGAGCTGCAGCTAGTTTATCATCAAGAACTTTTGCTGCCAGCTCTCGCCCGCGTTGCTGATAACTGTCTTGACGATTTTGAATGGCAGGCTGCTGCAGTGCCTGTTTGCCATTGTATTTATTCACATTTGTATTAGGTATATAGCCTAGATTGCCAATTTTCATGATCCGACTCCATGTTATGGTTATCTCATTATCGGCCAAAAACCACATAACTTAAGTTTTTTGTATAAAAAAACGACACTAAAATAAATAACAAAACTAGACAAATCCTCAGCGCTCCCTACAATAGCGCCGTTATAAAGCTAAGAGATAAAAGGTAATCAGCCATGGCGGTTATAAAAATTGATACAACTCAATACGATGCACAATTGAGTGAGAAAGAGCAGCGCATCACTAACCAGTTTCGACGTTTTGGAGTCGAAAAATTAGAGGTGTTTGGCTCTGATCCTATTCATTACCGCCAACGTGCAGAGTTTCGTGTATGGCATGAGGGTGAAGACTTATTTCACATCATGTTTGATCAGCAAACCAAAGAGAAAATTCGTGTTGATGAGTTTGACCCTGCAGCACCTTTAGTCGGTGAAGTGATGCAAGCCATGATCGAAAACTTAAAGGGCAGCGAAATTCTGCGCCGTAAGTTATTTCAAATTGATTACCTTTCTAGCCTAAGTGGTGAAATCCTCGTTAGCTTGTTATATCACAAACAATTAGATGAGCAGTGGTTACAAGCAATTAAAGAGCTGAAAACAAAATTAAGCGCACAGTTTAAAATTGATTTTATTGGCCGTGCGCGTAAGCAAAAAGAAGTGATTGGTAACGATTACGTCATTGAGCGTCTTAATGTAAACGGTAAAGAATTAATTTATCAACAAGTCGAAAATAGCTTTACGCAACCGAATGCGAAAGTGAATATCAAGATGCTAGAGTGGGCACAAGCACTATGCCAGCCACTTAGCAATGACTTACTGGAGCTATACTGCGGGAATGGTAATTTCTCAATTGCCCTTGCGGGTTCATTCGACCGTGTATTAGCCACAGAGATTTCAAAATCATCGGTTTACTCAGCGCAATACAATATCGCGCAGAATAAAGTTGAGAACTTAGATATCATTCGTATGTCGAGTGAAGAGTTTACTCAAGCGATGAAAGGCGAGCGTACTTTCTCTCGTTTAGATGGCATTGACCTGACAAGCTATAACTGCCAAACAATCTTAGTAGATCCACCACGCGCAGGCATGGACACGCTAACGTGTGACTTAGTTGCTAACTACGACAATATTATTTATATCTCGTGTAATCCAGACACCCTTGAGCGTGACCTTGATCACCTATGTAAAACCCATGAAGTAAAACGTTTTGCGATCTTCGATCAATTCCCTTATACCCACCACATCGAATCAGGTGTGTTTTTGCAACGCAAATAAAATCATTTCTCTGCCAGCGCAGTAAATAGCGCTGGCAACTGCTGCTCGCTGTAGACTGCTATATTATTCTCGGTTAACAGCTTTGCAGTTAATCCCATGCCTGAAATTTTCTTTCCAGAATGACTACCATCGTAAATAGTATTGCGACCGCATGAAGGACTTGATTCTTTTAATAACGCATAACGAATGCCCTGCTTTTGACAAAGCTTAAGTGCTTGTTCTGCGCCGTAAGCAAATTGTACAGTTACATCCTGCGAATCTTTGGTAAGTACTCTTCCTGCTTTTATTTCTGCAGGCGGTCTTGCCGTGGGCAGCCCACCAGCTACTTCAGGACAGAATGCGATGAGCCTTCCCTGCTGTTTGAGTGTTTCTAAGCCTGGATGAAGTAAATTTTGCGATTGCCCATCATAACGAACAGGGTTTCCTAATAAACAACTTGAAACTAATAATTTTTGCATGTGCTGTACCAACAAAAAAGCTCCGCGAACGGAGCTTTTATTTTAATTAAGCTAAGCTTACTTATCTGCTAGGTAATTAATTAAACCAGCCATGCTTTTAGCATCGCTAATACCTGAGTCTGCACCTAAGATTAAACGGTATTTACCGTTAACAATAAAGGTTGGAACGCCTTTTAAAGCACCTTTTTGTTGATAGTACTCTTGATCACGTGCCATTTTAGACGCCATCGTGCGTACAGAAAAACTGTTGTAGTACTTATCAAAGTCTTCTGCTGTTACACCTTGTGAAACGAAGATGTCTTTCATATCAGCTAATTCATTAATGCGTGCACGCTTGGTATGAATATGGTTAAAGATAGCAGCTATAATCGCCTCTTTTTGTGGAAGGACGGCAGCAGCAGCCATAGATTGCGCTAAAATAGTTTGAATTTCTGGGTCACGAGGACCAACAAAATTCACTGAACTTTTCTTAAAAGTGATTTTTTTGTCTAATAACGGCTTTAGTTCTTTTACAACCGGTTCAAAGTTATTACACGCGGGGCAATAAAATGAAAAGAACTCTTTTACTTCTGGCTTTTTAGAAGCGCGTGCATCAATTGTTTCATAATGCTTCCCTTCTTCGTATTGCGCTGCCGTTGCATTAGCCGCTAAACCTAGCGTCATAGCCATAAATGCAGCCTTTACTAACTTGATCATTACTTCATCACTCCAACATTATTGTTTTAATAAAAATGCGACTAACTCATCAAGCATCTGTTGGCTCTTGATGGTATTTAAATTAATTTTATATTTATCATTAACGATAAAAGTAGGTACGCCTGTTAATGCGCCCATCTCTGAGTACTGCTGTTGCTTGTCACGCATTGCCTTCTCTGCGCTGATCACTGGCATACTCGCAATATCAGTATCAAACACGTCACTTGTAATACCGTTAGTGGCGAGTAATGCTTTAACATCTTTTAGGTCTTGAAGCAGTACACGTTGCTTGTGGATGCTATTAAAAATTTGGTCAGCAACTTGTTCGCCTTTACCATGCTGTTTAGCAATTAGGTAAGCATAACTTAGGTTACTTTGTGTTTGCTTTGAAACACCACCTAAAAAGTTAACATGGCTTTTTACAAACTCTGTGCCTTCTGGCAATTTAGACGCAAGCGCTTTTGCAACTGGCTCAAATTGAAAACAATGTGGACAATAGAATGAGAAAAACTCTGTAACTTGCGGCGCTTTACTTTTTTCAACGTTTAATACTTCGTATTGATTTCCCGCTTCAAAATTCGCTGCTAATGCTGCGAATGGTAAACATAAAATAAGTAGACTTAACTTTAATTTTTTGAACATTGTTTTCTCGTCTCTAATTAAATTTAAAATTTATGGTAATAATTTTAACGGCGCTTCTTGTAACGCTGCAAGTTGTTCTTTTAGGGCTAATATTTGCTGTTCCCAGTATTTGTCTTCAGCAAACCAAGAAAAGTTCCGAGGAAATGCCGGATCATCCCATCTTTTTGCAAGCCAGCCCATATAATGAACCATGCGCATCGCTCTGAGTGGCTCAATTAACTTTAATTGGCTGTGATCAAAGTCACAAAATTCTTCATAAGCAGCCACTAAGGTGTCTAACTGTAACAGTTGATTGTTACGATCGCCACTGAGCATCATCCATAAGTCTTGAATTGCAGGACCTTGACGACTGTCATCTAAATCAACAAACATCAATGCATCACCCGACCACAATATATTTCCAGCATGACAGTCACCGTGCAGGCGGATAGTTTCAACATTTTTATACTGCTCAGTGGTTTCTTTGATAACTAAATCTAAAATAGTATAAAAAGGGTTTTCAAGTGACATGGGCACCAAGTTACTTGCTTGTAACTGAACTTTAGCTGTCTGTAGGTATTCTTCGCAACTGATCACCGGACGATGTTTAAAAGGAGCGGCTTTTGCTACTTGGTGCATTCGTCCGATTAAACGGCCAAGCACATCGAGTTGATCTAAATTATCAACTTCAAAAATTCGACCACCAACACTTGGAAACAAAGCAAATAAATAACCATTATGTTCAAATAAGCTTTGCCCATCTTTTAGCACTGGTGCAACAACAGGCACCTCTGCATCGGCCAACTCAAAGGCAAATGCATGCTCTTCTAAAATTTGCTCTTTACTCCAACGCTCAGGTCGGTAGAACTTAACGACATAACGATGACCATCTTCTGCTTTAAATTGATAAACACGATTTTCGTAGCTATTTAAAGCCAATAAACCTGATTCAGCATAAATACCTATACTCTCGACTGCATCTAAAATTGAATCAGGCGTCAGGTCAACAAAACTAAATTTACTCATAATGTCTCATCATATAAAAAAAGCGGGAAAACCCCGCTTTTTATTCATCTGCTCAGTGTACTGAATTATTGTCCTTTAAAGAAGTTACTCGACTGTGAAATCTGCACATCAGGCTGACCATCAACAGAAAGTATAAATTCGAACTTAGTCATCGGTTTCTTCAAATCATAGGGATCAACAACCAGTGACAAAGGTACGTTATACGATTCGCCAGATGAAACGGTAAAACTTTGCTTACCTATGTATTCAAAGTTATCTAACCCTTCAACACTAATATTAAACGTCTGGTCGTACTGAGCTTTATTGATCACTTTTAGTGTGTAGGTGTTTTCGACCAAGCCGTTAAAGTCAACTCGGTATAACTGATTACGGTCGCGAATAATGTCAAAATCCATTGGTTTTCGCATCGCAATATTAGTGATCAAAGCACCGGTTAAGATTACTAAAATAACGAGATAACCAATTAATTTAGGACGCAACGCATGAGTTTTATTATCAGGCGTTTCTAAATTGCGCTCTGTGGTGTACGAAATAAGCCCGCGTGGATAATTCATTTTATCCATTACTCCATCACATGCATCTATACACGCACCACAGTTAATGCACTCATATTGTAAACCATTACGAATGTCGATACCGGTTGGGCACACCTGCACACACAAGTTACAGTCAATACAATCACCTAAGCCAAGCTCTTTTGGATCTTGTTTACGTGAACGTGGGCCACGGCTTTCACCGCGCGCTTCATCATAACTTACCGTGAAGGTATCTTTATCGAACATCGCTGATTGAAAGCGTGAATAAGGACAAATATGTAAACACATAATTTCACGCATCCAACCCGCGTTACCATAAGTACATACCGCAAATACCGCTAAACAAATATACGAATACGCTGTTGCATCAAGCGTAAACAGATCTGGTAGTAGCTGGCGAATAGGTGTGAAGTAACCGACAAAGGTAAAGGCGGTATAAAGTGAAAATAACCACCAGCTGGTGTGCTTCGCAGTTTTACGCCAAAATTTATCAAAGTCCATAGGACGCTGATCAAGCTTTTTACGTTGATTGGCACTACCTTCAAACTTTTCTTCAAACCAAATAAAAATAAAAGTCCAAACGGTTTGTGGACAGGTATAGCCACACCAGACACGTCCATAAAAAGTAGTCACTAAGAATAATGCAAACGCTGCCAGCATTAAAATGAAAGCAAGGATAGTCAAATCTTGCGGCCAAAGCGTCAACCCAAAAATATTAAATTTCTGACCTACTAAATCAAACAATACAGCTTGTTGGCCGTGAAAATTAATCCAAGGAAGAAGCATAAACGCAAGCATGCCTACAAAGCCAATTCGCTGCCTTAGTAATTGATGTAAACCTTTTACAGCTCTTACATAAATTCGGTTACGTGGATTAAACCTATCATCAAGGGAAGCATTTTCCGGTTTTTGGATTTTTACTTCCGTTGGGATATTTTTAACTTTAATTTGTTTATCCATCAAAATTCCTCAACGCCACTAGGAAATATGTTTTTCATTTATAGGCTTGCAAAATCAACTAAGCAAATCAGAATACATCTCATTACATTCAAAGATTTCTGAAACTTCTAACCTATCGTTGCTATTATACTCAATCTATAAAAAATTTCAGGTTTTGATCTCACCTATTATTTTTAACTATTTAATCTTATCTGCTTGCTTTTAAAACAACCATTTTATTAAACTTGTCACTAAACCTCCTTTACTTAGATCAAAGATGATTGTGTTATGAAAAAATTTCTTATTTTAGTGCTTATTGTTTTAGCATTGTTCACGATTGACCACCCTTTGATCAAAGAGCCTAGAGAGCGCTTATTAGGCGATGGCATAAGCTTGCTTTCTGATGCTAGTAAAGTAAATCGAAGCCCAGCGGCTAATCTAGCTAAAAGTAATATTAAGACCCAACTTAATTTATCAAACTCTGAGCTAGAGTATGTTGAAGACACATTTACAACCGATGAAAAGCTGCAAGTATTCCATTTGCATTACTGCCGAGAAAAAGATATTAATTTATACTTTTACGGCGAGCGCCTAAACCGCGTATGTAGTATTGTCGCAAATGCATTGGAAGAAAGGTTAAACAAGTAGTGGATTTTTCAGCGCTTAATAAAAGAACGAGTGACTCATTTGCAAAGCAACGCAATATGCTAAAAAAGCTGAGCAAAGGACAAACCTTGTACTGTGAAACATGTAAAGGTGCCCTCACCTTAGATTTAAAAACAGATCAACCAGGTAAAGGCGTTGTGCGCTGTGCAAAAGGTTGCACAGATATTCTATTAGAGCTGGGTTAATTCCAGCCCTCATCATTATAAAGCTGGCTATTTACCGCAGCCACCTCTATTAGTTCAGCAAAACCAGTGGCAAACTCATTCATTACTTCATATTGCTGCTGGCAAAGCTGTCCTTCAGATAAACCATTTTCGGTTGCAATAGCGGCGATTTCAGTACTTTCAATGGTAAAAAAACCTAAGCTCTGTAAGGCGGTTGTTAATGCTTCTTTGAGCTCATCGGCTAAGTGCGGCGCTCCCAATAGCTTATTCAGGTAGCCTTGTGCTCCGTGTATGAAGCCTTGGCTCCAATGCTGGCATTCTTGAATATCTAAATAGTCCTGTCCTTGTGAGCTAAATTGCAAGCTCACAGGTAATGAAAAGCCGGTTTCAAATACTTGTTCACTAATTTTTTGATACAAGGCCATAAAAGCAAACAATACTTGCTCATCCATTTGCCCATCACAGCCTGGCGCAATTTCTTCTAACCACTGATGAACATCAAGCGGCTCTGGTGCGCAAATTACTGCAAACAAATAGCCTTGGGTTTGTGCTAATGAAAGAGCATTTTGTTGCTGTGCCAAAAATTGGCTCAGTAAATCACTTTGCTGCTTTGAAAACTCAGGTAATTGCATATTGTTCTATTAGTCCAGTTTAAAAGTTAAGCGGATATCGACCTTCATTATCTGCACGACCAAGAAACTTTGCAGCATCATGCACTTCTTTTGGTAAGCTTGCCTCTGGTTTAATATAACCTGCAACTTTAAAATCTAAATTCGCTTTTAATGTTGCATCAGCTTCAAGCCCTAAACGATTATCAGGATCAACCAGTACTGCAATATCACCTGATTTACAACTTAAGCGACCACTTAACGGGCCAATACTGAACCAGCCATTCATCCCTTGCACATCAATATTAGGACTGGCAATTTCACCTGCTAAGCTGTCACAGTAAGGCTGACCAGAACTGTATTCATCTAGGTCAACAATCACACGTCCTTGAGCATTAATAGGTAATGGCAGCTTTAGGCGCTCCATTGCACGCTCAACAGTTAAACGTAAGGTGGTATTTTTAACGGTGACTGACTGATTAAATAGCCCATATGAAAAGTCTGCGCGACCAGAAATATCAGCCTTATCACGTGGGTCTCCAAAGCGAACAGTACCTACTAACTTACCTGTAAATAGTGACCAGCCCGATAATTGCCAACGAACATTATTTAATTGTTCACCATCAAAACGCACTTGCATTACACGGCCGTCCCACAGTGAGCCACTGGCTTTACCCAACTGCAATTGTTTTGGTAAATGAGGTGCCGCTAAATCGAGTGCAACACTGGCGGGTGTTTTAATAAGCGTAAACACCAAAAAACACATCACAAACACAGTGATTAATAAAATAATTTTTTTCATCGCTTACTTCTCTAGTACCAAACGACTTACACGCACAAAGCCCGGCTTGTCATCTTTACTTAAATCTAAATTTTCGATGAGAACCCCTTGCGAATTGACCAGCTCATCAAGCCACTCAACAAGTTTATTAAATTCAACAGAATCAATTGTTAAGCGTAATGAATTATCATTTGGTTGCATTTTGCTAATCGTGATCTGATAACGGTTACGAGTACTGTTGACAATTTGACTTAAATTACGGTTATTGGTGACTCGCGCGCTACCACTGGCTTTAAGCTTGACGATACTGTCATCTACCCAAGCAAGTAGTTCTTGCTGCTTAATATTGTCTTGTTCAGCTTTTTCTATTGCTGTATTGAGAGGCCTGAACACACCCATTACCAGCACAAAAATCACAAACACAACGCCAGCAACCATGACAAGTTGCTGCTCTTGTTCTTTTAATGAACGCCAATAATTAATTAATTGGTCTTTCATGCAGCACCTCGCAACTTAATTTCACCAACGACATAATCGCCATCATTATTCAAGGAACCTTGATCAACCGTTAAACCACGTTGTTCTAAGATAGCTTTCACCTTGCCAAATGATTGGAAATCTTTGCCTCGCGCACGAATACGTAATTCATTGCGGCCATGATCATAACGGAGTGTCTCTGGGGTAAAATCTTTCACTTCTGCAAAGATTGCAACCAGATCATTAGTTAAGTCTAAGAAACCTGCACTGTTTCCGCCCTCAATAAGTGCCAGCTCGTTACGAATTTGGCTTCGAATTAATTGCGGACGTACCTTTTTATTGGGAAAAGCACGTTGATAATTTGAGACGACTTCTGCTTTGGTTGCTTCTAGTTGGCTGTTAAGTTTATAAAGTTCGAGAGACTTAACACCTACACTACACACTAAAGCGATGCCAGCAGCAATCGCCGCTTTTTTCCAATAGCCCCACCAAATAGCAGATTTTTTCTTTAGCTGGTAAATACCTTGACGTAAGTTAAAACTTACTTCAGGTAATTGCTTTGCAAACAAGGCTAAAGGCAAATCATACTGCTCTGTTTTGGCTGTCAGTGTGACCGTGTCTGGAAAGTCAGTTGCCGGGCTAAAATGAGCAACACTAGGATTACCTATAGCGGTTAAATAACCGTGCAACCAACTCTTTTCTACAGCTGCTATATGCCAATCACCAAGCTTACATAACCACTGACCATTTAACTCTACAGCGCGAAGCTGAGTATGATCCTCAACGCGTGGCAACAATAATGCGTCAGGAAGTACTTTAAATACTTCAATAGCGTGCTCACTAAATTGAGCTAACCATTGCTCAAACCACTCTCGGTCAGTCATCGCAATATTAATTGCATGCTTTTCTTCGATAGTTGTTGGCTCAGCGATTGCGATAAATAAATCGTCGACATCGCAAGCTATTTCTTCTTCTAGCATGTAAGGAAGTGCTTGCTCTAGCTTACGACTCCACTTAGTTGGCAGTGCTACTGTTTTTAATTGCACTTGGTCGCTTGGCAATAGAACAACGACCTCACGTGATTGTGCTTTTTCTGTTAGTTCACCAAGATGTGCCGCGTTGGCAATATCGCCACTAGCAATTATTTCTTCTTCTGTTGGTGAGTAAATAAGCCAGTTAAGGCTGTCTGTTAATGTATGACCCGTACGGATCAACAATATTTCTGTCACTGTACGCCTCCAAATTTTCGCGCCAGTATCGTTACTTTACCATTATTGGCATGGAGTAAGGTGGTCATCGAAAAACGCAGCTCTGCAAATTCAGCCTGCGTTTGTAGTTTAAAGTATTCACTGTTGATGGTGAACAGGCCTTCAACTGCTTTCACATTCTGTGCGCCCTGTTGATTTACCTCTTCAAAAAATGCTTCTAAATCATCAAAGCCTTTTTCAGGGCGTGATGATAAAACGGTTTCTGCGCCAGAAAGACTAAGCCCCTCAATGAGTGAGCTTAAAATAATCGCACTTTCTGTCGGTAGCGTATTTACATTAATAGCCATGAGTTCACTACCTGGGATCACACACACGAATGGTAGTATTTTTTCCATCACTAGTGGGTTAAAACCTTTTATTAAACGCAGTTCAGATGGAGAAGCGAAATAACTGTTAGCTGTCATATAAGGATAATCTCGCGATAAGTATTCGTCTTCTTCGGCACCTGAGCGATAGGTAATGCTATCAGCATCTAGCCAATCATAAACGCTATCAGCCATGGCTTCTTCTGACTCATCAGAGGGTAAATCCTCTATATTCTCTAATAGTGCTAAAAGCGCTTTATGTGCTGGATTTGTTTTGTTATTAGGATCTTTTTCTAGGTCAGGTTCAGCATGCAATGCATTCAAATTTAGGCACGCCTGTAAATCTGTGATTGTCCCAGTTAACATGCCATGATCAACTGGATAAGGAACCCCTCCTAGTTGTGCCCACACTTGCCCTAAATGTGTTTTATCTGGATCATCTTCTTTAGCTTGTTTTAGCGCTTTAATTGCTAATTCTTCAGCGGCAAACGCATACCACTTTGCTTGCTGATGATTTTGAATATTGCTGCTGCGCTGTACCTGCACCATTAAATTAGCACTCATTTCGACAGCTAACATAGCAGCAAGCGCTACAATAAATAACACAATCACGAGTGCAGCACCTTGAGAGCGTTTAAAACTAATCATGGCTGACTATTCGCTCCTTGTGTTGAGGTCGTAACTTTACCTTCACCTGGCACTAAAAATACGCGACGAATTGGCTCTTGCTCAATTTTTTTAATGGTGACGGCAACCGCTTTAGGAAGTGCTTTTATTTGCCATTGCTCTTGCCACTCATCTTTATCATCTAAAAACTCAAACTTAAGTTCTTCAATATCTTCTAGAATCACTTGAGAGCGTGGTTCAATATTATCTAATTGATCAACATAAACGCGGTAAACACGTTCTAAGTTATCATCAATAACGCGATAACCAACAGCTTGTAATTCAGAGCGTGGCAGTAAGTTTATTGGGTTAACCCAGCCATCTCGTACAAAGCCAATGCCATCGTATTGGCTGTCTAATACATAGCGTCCTGCTAAAATGTACGTATCTTGAAAATCACCGGCTTCATTGCGCACTTGGCGCTTAGTCATCTGACTAAAATCTTGGTCCATCAGCCGAAACAATGTTTGTAAACCGTTAAGTTCAGCAATGGTTTCATCTGAGGCATCTTTGGCTTTGGTCGTCGAGTCTAAAATTTGATGTGTTGAGAGCACCACGAAAGCTAAAATGCCCATGGCAATAATCACTTCAAGCAAAGTAAAACCGCGTTGCTTCACTACTTATCACCTTTATTTAAATAAGTAGAAAGCTCATAAACTGGGTATTCTAACTTTTCATCTGAAAATACATTAATAGTCACTTTAACAAAGCTTTTGTCAGCAGTTGGCACGACATCTTGTCGCCAATACCAGTCAAAACCTGCAAGTGTCTGCGTCCCTTTTGTGCCGTTCTTCCCTGCCCACTTTTCACCTTTGGCACGTTGCTCAACCATGACATTTTCAGCAACCCATGATGCATATGTTTGTTCTTCTATCGACGAAAGATGATTAATGTGCTCACCAGTCGCCTGCATAGCGGCAATGCCCGCCATTGCGCAAATAGCGAGTGCAACCATTACTTCTAATAACGTGAAACCTGTTGATTTAATCATTATTCTGGTTCCCTACGAAGCTTAACAGGGGCCATGAATTCGCCTTCAATAAAGTATTGCGGCTCACGCTCATCTTTAAGCTCATAAACCAATTGAAACGCACTCACCTCGCCAGAAGAGAGTATAAGCACTTGCGGTATTTTCAGCTTTTGCAACTCAAGTAAACTATCTTCATCACCGCCACTCATTAACTCGCGCCAGTTAGACTGCTCAAGTAAGTTTTGTTCAGCCCATGCTAAATCATCAAGATTTAGTGTTAACTTAAACCGTTCATCGACTTTAATTGGTGCAAATAGTTTTTCACGGTCAAAGATTATCCATTTTTCACCATCAAAAACCAAAAATTCAAGTGTTTCTTTATCAATATGAAAACCGAGCTCAACTTGATTCAAGATGGCGAACTCAGATGCCATATTAATCGCGGTATGTATTTTGAGCGCTTGTTTTTCGAGTTCTTCCTCTGCCCCCCCATCGAAACTATAAGCGACCATTTTGGTAACAAAGCCAATTACCACAAGTACCATTAAAATTTCGATGAGGCTAAACCCTTTGGCACTGCCTGCCCGAGAAGCCAAATGCAAACGACCAAGGCTTACCATAACAGTAAGCCTTGTTCAGTAATAACATTGAGCAAATGGCTAAGCATATACATTATTGCTTTTCTTCATCCCAGTTACCGATATCATCATCAGTGCCGGCTTCACCATCCGGACCCATCGAGAAAATATCAACTTTACCGATTTCTCCTGGGCTGATTAGCTGGTATGGATTACCCCATGGATCCTCTGGTAGCTTTTCAAGAAACCCACCATCAGGAAAACGCTTAGGAATAGGCTCAATACTCGTTTTAGTAACAAGTGCTTCAAGTCCCTGCTCTGTCGTAGGATACGTTTTGTTCTTAAGCTTATAGAGACTTAACGCATCTTCGATTTGTTGAATATCTAGATGTGCTTTGTCGATTGCTGCTTCTTCTTGCTGCCCCATAATATTTGGCGCCACAATTGACATAATCATACCGATGATAACCAGTACCACCATGACTTCTAATAATGAGAAACCTGACTGTTTGTTCACAAAAAATACCTCTAACTTACTTCAATAAATTATTATAGAGCGACAGTAATAACTGCTACTCTACCGTTCCCTGATTTAAAGACCTACAGCTTTATTCATTGCCATAATTGGTTGCAGTATCGCCATTACAATAAACAAAACAATAACAGCCATTGAAGCTATCATCGCTGGCTCTAAGAGCTTTAACGATACATTAACCATGCTTTCAAACTCGCGATCTTGGTTGTTTGCCGCGCGTTCTAGCATTTGTTCCAATTCACCTGATTTTTCACCACTGGCAATCATATGTAGCATCATCGGTGGAAACAGCTTCGTTTGCTGAAGTGCAGCACGAAGGCTGGCACCCTCACTGACACGCGTTGCTGCATCTTGCACCGATTTTTTCATTTTTTCGTTCACTAATACTCCACCTGAAATACGCATTCCTTCAAGTAAGGGCACCGAACTAGATGATAAAATACTTAATGTTCGTGCAAAGCGGGCAGTATTAACACCTCTGGCTACTTTACCAATACCCGGTAAATACAACACTTTTTCATCAAACCAATAGCGAATATGCGGTCGTTTCAGCGCCTGCTTTATGCCTACCGCTAGGGCAGTTATGACCACCAAGCTAATAAACCAGTAATTTTGTACAAAGTTACTGGCCGCCATAACCCATTCTGTAGTCCAAGGTAAAACTTGCTTAGACTTTTCAAATGTCTTTAAAATCTTAGGCACTACAGTACCGAGCAACACAGATACGATAGCAATTGCAAATACAACAAGGATAGTCGGATACACCATCGCTTGTGTTATTTGACTACGCATATGCTGTCGTTGTTCCGTGTAATCAGCTAAACGATTAAGAACTTGATCTAAGTGACCTGACTTTTCACCCGCTGCCACCATTGCGCGATATAAATCATCAAACACATGCGGAAACTCACTCATGCCATCGGCAAGCGTATAGCCTTCAACTACTTTTGAGCGTACGGCCATCAACATGCGCTTTAAGCGTGGCTTCTCACATTGCTCTGCGACCGCCATTACAGCCCCTTCCACAGGTAAAGCCGATTGAATCAAGGTGGCAAGCTGACGGGTAATTAAAGCTAAATCTGAGGTGGAGATCTTAGGCTTAAAAAAACCACTAAAGAGAGACTTTTTAGCCCCTTTCACTTGTTTTTCGCCTTCTGCCGCAGCAACAACCTCTAAAGGCATTAGGCCTTGATCACGCAAAGTTTGGCGAATTTGTTTTACCGTATCGGCCTCAAGAATGCCTTTTTTCTCTTTACCTTTACCATCTAAGGCTCGGTACTCAAACGCTGCCATAGTTAACCTTCCTCACGTGTTACACGTAAGACTTCTTCTAAGGTTGTACGGCCAGCTAATACACGGCTACAGCCATCCTGACGAATACTTGGGCTATGCTTGCGGATGTATTTCTCAACGCTTTGCTCACCTTTACCACTGTGGATCATTTCACGAATTGTTTCATCAACAACTAATAATTCATGAATACCTGTACGACCGCGATAACCGTTAAAGTTACACTCTTCACAACCCACAGCTCGGTAAATTGTTGGTGGCTCTGCAGGGTTTACACCCAGTAGCTGACACTCACGTTCATCGGCAATGTGACCTTCTTTACAAGTATTACATAAAGTACGCACTAGGCGTTGCGACAATACACCTAATAACGACGATGAAAGTAAGAAAGGCTCAACACCCATGTCTTCCATACGTGTGATTGCACCGGCTGCCGTATTAGTGTGCAGAGTCGACATTACTAAGTGACCAGTTAATGACGCTTGAACACCTATTTGTGCTGTTTCAAGGTCACGGATCTCACCAACCATTACTACGTCAGGGTCTTGACGAAGGATGGCACGCAAACCGCGTGCAAAGGTCATATCTACTTTAGTATTTACCTGAGTTTGACCAATACCTGGGATCTCGTACTCGATTGGATCTTCAACCGTAAGAATGTTGCGATCGCGTGAGTTAATTTGACTCATACCCGCATACAAGGTGGTACTTTTACCAGAACCTGTAGGACCGGTTACTAAGATAATACCGTGCGGCTTACTAATTAAATCAGCAAATAGCTCTCGATTACGCTCAGTCATCCCTAAATCTTCAAGATTCAAGCGCGCATTATTTTTATCAAGTAGACGCAGCACGACACGCTCACCAAAGCTTGATGGCATCGTTGATACACGCACATCAACAGCACGACCAGCAATACGTAAACTAATTCGACCATCCTGCGGGATACGTTTCTCTGCGATATCGAGTTTTGCCATAACCTTAATTCGCGACACTAACAATGAAGCGAGTTTACGATTAGGTTTTAATACTTCTTTTAAAACGCCATCAACCCTAAAGCGAATAACAAGTTCTTGCTCGAATGTTTCGATATGAATATCCGAGGCACCTTCTTTAATTGCTTCGCTCAGCATCGCGTTGATCAGCTTGATGATTGGTGCATCGTCATCACCAGCCAAAAGATCTTCAGTTTGCGGTAATTCATCGGCCAACGAGAATAAATCAACCTCGTTACCAATATCTTCCATCATCTGTTGCGTTTCAGAACTATCACGCTGGTACGAAGCCTCTAGCAATAGCTCAAATTTATCATCTGGTAATTGCTCTAACGAAAAACCATGACCGGCAATACGACGTACTTCAAGCAGTGCATCTAGGTTTAACTCACCGCGATAAAACACAGTCCAGTTATCTTGATTTTTGCTTAGCAATACGCCTGTGCGACGTGCATACGAGAACGGCAACCGCTTCGTTGGCAAGCTAACAAGATCATCACTTGTTAAAAGCTCATCATGAGTAGTTGTCGTGTCATGGACTAACTCGTCATTAATCTCGGTAATTGCATTAGTCATCGTTGCGCTCATTCGCGTTTTGTTGTTTTAGGTACTCTTCGTAAGTTGGCGGTAATACCAAAGCGTCATTCCATTCAGGAAGGATTGGTGCATCCGTCAACGGCATTAAATCAATACCATCTTCTTTTTGTTTATGTTGTTCGCCACGGATAAAGTTATATTTCGAGTGGCTCAGTTTATTCATGCTAATGCCATCGCGCACAATGGTAGGACGAATAAATACAATCAAGTTACGCTTGCGTTTATTTGTACTTGTTGAACGGAATAAATGACCAACTACAGGGATATCACCTAACAATGGCACTTTAGATACACTTTCCTGCACATCTTCATCAATCAAGCCACCTAGCACAACCATGCCACCATCGTCAGCCATAACGGTGGTTTTAATAGCACGCTTATTAACTGAAATATCAACTGCTGTAGCGCCACTAACACTTGATACTTCTTGTTCAATTGTTAGCTGTACTGCAGAGCCGTCATTAATTTGCGGTGTTACTTTAAGTTTTACACCCACTTCTTGACGTTCAACTGTTTGGAATGGATTTGCGTTATTTGAGCCTGTTTGTGAACCTGTGATAATAGGTACTTCTTGACCAACAATCATCGACGCTTCTTCGTTATCCATGGTCGTAACAGACGGTGTGGCAAGAATGTTTGAGTTAGTATCTGTAGATACTGCTTGAATAATTGCACCCCAGTCATTTTTCACGATACCCATTGCGAGTCCGTTAATACCACCAAGCAATTGCCCTAAAGGACCTAAATCACCTTCTACAGTTTCTTCATATGGCGTTGTATTACCAGTCTCACTGCCTGTAATCGTTTTTTGTACCGTTTTATCACGTGCTTGCTCAGCTGCAACAGCTAACGAACCAACAGGCACTGTTGTGCCATTGTTGAACTGCATCATCCCGCCTTGCTCTGAAATCCACTGCAAGCCTAAATTGATACCATCAGCTTCTAACACTTCAACGATAATAGCCTCGACAAGTACCTGCGCTCGGCGTACATCAAGACGGTCTATTACTTGTTCAAGTGAGCGCATGGTATCTGGCTGGGCAGTAATAACCAGCGAGTTAGAATCTGGGTGCGCTTCAATACTTGTTTCGTTTTGGTTGCGCGTACGAGTCTTAGTTGCACCACCTTGCGCATCTTCTGCTAGCGTTTTACTCACACCCTGTAATACTTTTACAAGATCTTCAGCTTTTGCGTAGTTTAAATAGATAACCTTGGTATTACCTTGGTTTTCAAGCTCTCCATCTAAGCGACTGATAAGATCAACAGCACGAGTTCGTGCTTGTGCTTCACCACTGACAATCACACTGTTAGTACGTCCATCAGCAACAACTTTAGGGATCAAAAACTCTGGAATGCTGCCTTTGCCACCATCTTTGTAAATATTATCAACAACAGACACTACATCGTCTGCGGTAGCAAATTTAAGTTTTACGATATCAACGCGTTTATCACCCGCTTGGTCAACTGAGCGTATAATTTCCACTAAGCGGTTCACCGATGCAGCATGGCCTGTCAACATCATCACGTTTGCAGCATTAAAGTTAGCAACATGGCCACCATCTTTTTGGTCATTAAACTGACGAATGAGTGGGCCTAATTCCTGTACACTAACATTCTTCACTCTAACAACACGCGTCACCATCATATCGCCACTGGCTTGATTATCTTCAGTGATCAAAGGGACGTTTGATTTTTTTGCGTCTGAGCTTTTCTCAATCTTGATAATACCGTTATCCATTTCTACAACTGAATAACCGTATACTTCGAGTACATTTAAGAAGAACTGATAATAGAGTTTTTCATCCATTAATTCGTAGCTGCGCACATTCACTTTACCGCGCACACTAGGGTCAATAATCACCGTTTTATTTAGGTTTTTACCCACGATATTAATGAATTCATTAATATCTGTTCCCTTAAAGTTTGCTGCATATTCAACAGCAGAAACTGAAAGCGATAATCCTGTTAATAAAAAAAGCGCTGCATATTTTGCTAACCCTTTCTTAATTTTTCTGAGGTGTAGCGCGTGAACCATTCTATAAAAACTCCAAAGCTAGTTATTGCAGGCTAAATTGCACATCAATTTGCTCACCATCGCGTTCGATAGTGATGCTGGCGTCAGTACTATTTCGTAATTCGTTAATTGCTGACATTGCCTGTTTTAAATCGTTTAATTGATAGCCATTTATTGCAATAGCTAAATCATTATTCATTAATCCCATTTGCTTAAATAGCGCAGGGTCTTTTCCTGGGCTTAAGCGGTAGCCCACCAATTCACCGTCTACCATCGCTTGAGAAACACGAATGTAGTCAAATAATTTCCCTGGATCGTCTAATACTTCTTCGCGGGTCTCGATAAGAGCGTCTTTTACCTCTTCATCTTCTGTCGCGTTAATTTGTTCAATTTCATCAAGCTGAGGACCATCCATTAAAGCTGGCTCTTCACGCTCTGCCAATACTGGCATAGATACTGTTTTAGTGAAGTCGAGTCCATCTAGCATTAGAGTCTCGAAACGGCCATTAACATCTAAAATGACACGGTCAGGTAATACCTGAGCTAGCTTTGCGCGTGTGCCTTGAACAGCATCATCAACCACATAAGTTTCTTGTTTACCCTGTGATTCAATTATTGCAAGACCAGCTTGATCATTTTGACTTACCGCAACAATGCCAGTCAGATTTATACTGAGGCGAGTTTCAGGGGCATTGTTAATAACTTTATTCTGTTTTTTTGTATCATTTTTACTTTCGGCTACTGCTTTACCGAATAAATTTTGCTCAATGATTTGTCTCGAGTTTACGGTTTCAACTCGTTTTGAAGTGGTATAACCGCTATTGATTGGCAATGCTTTGGTATCAGGCTCAGGCCAAACTAGCCAAAACAACTTTGAAGATAAAAATGCAATATAAACAACAACTAACAGCACTACAAATGCACTTAGCTTGGCGTGTGGTAAGCCGTTTAAAAACTGTCTAACTTGTTGTAAGTGTTGTTCCATATACTCTATTTCTTTTTTTAATTTACAGCTTGATAGCTGGCCTATAGTACCTTTTCATTTTTCATTCAACAAGCACACCTATATTAAACTTTGTAAACGAGGTTATTTTGCAGAACAAAGCAGGTAAGGAATAGCTATGACTATTTCTTTGTTATTAAGTTTCATGGTAGATTTTGTCTATATATTAGCAGCTTTAAAAGAGCACAATTGTGTCAAAAGGTAACACTCAGCAGTCGAAAGATACTAAAGATGAGTTAAGCGTGCGCCTTGATAAGTGGTTATGGGCTGCCCGCTTTTACAAAACTCGTTCAGTCGCACGAGACATGGTGCAAGGTGGCAAAGTACATTATAATGGACAACGAACAAAACCCAGCAAAATCGTCGAAGTGGGTGCAGTCGTAAAACTGCTGCAAGGAGTCGACGAAAAGGTTGTGATAATAGAAAAGATCCTTGAAAAACGTCAAGGCGCCCCCATTGCACAAACCTTATACCAAGAAACTCAAGCAAGTATTGAGAAACGCGAAGCAAATGCTATCGCCCGTAAGAACAACAGCTTCTTTGCTCCACATCCTGAGCGTAAACCAGATAAAAAGCAAAGACGTGAACTGTTAAAACTGAAATCAAGTTAGGTAATGCAACTCATGCAACAAGATTTACTTCATCGTTATATATTTGATCAGCTTGATGTACGTGGTGAACTCGTACAAATTGACAAAACTTATCAAGAAATGATCGCGAACCATAATTACCCTGTTGCAGTGCAAACACTGTTAGGTGAATTGCTCGTTGCGACATGCTTATTAACAGCCACATTAAAGTTTGAAGGTGAAATCGCCGTACAACTACAAGGTGATGGCCCTGTAAAATACGCTGTAATTAATGGTGACGATAAACAAAATATGCGTGGTGTCGCTCGCCTGCAGGGTGAAGTAACAGGCAGCACTATTAAAGAACTAATTGGTAATGGCTACATGGTTATTACTATTACACCTACAAAAGGCGAACGTTACCAAGGTATTGTGCCACTAGAGCACGATAGCTTAGATAAATGTCTTGAAAACTACTTTGAACAATCAGAGCAGTTAAAAACACGCCTTTGGTTTGCAACTGAGGTTACAGCAGAATCAGCAAAAGCTGCTGGCTTATTTTTACAAGTATTGCCTGTAAATAAAGAAAAGTCAGTTGAAGACTTTACGCACCTTGAAGCTATCAGTAATACCATCAAAGATGATGAATTATTACACTTAGATGCAAACACAGTACTGACTCGTCTATATCATGAAGACAACCCGCAGTTATTCGAGCCACAAGCAATCAATTTCCGTTGTGGTTGCAGCAGAGACAAAACTATTGCTGCACTCGTTAATGTAGGCCAAGACGAATTACTTGCAGATGTAAAAGCAAATGGTGAAGTGAAAATTAGCTGCCACTATTGCTTAAAAGACTACATTTTCGATGAACAAGAAATAAAGTCTATTTTCAATTAAAACTGCAACTATAATATTATTATATTAAAAGCCGCACTGAGTGCGGCTTTTTTATTAAAAAAAGTTTAAAAACTAATGATACCGGTATCATGAAAAAGTGACATTTTATGACACCGGTATCATTGAAATTATTCATGTTTTTTGCCAAATATATGCCTTTTTAAGCCCTTCAGACACTCGAATATCCCTAATCCTTCTGTTACTATTCTTTTAGCAAAAGGGAAAACTAAGAACCCCAGAGCTATCCCGTTCAATCTCTCACAATTTAGGTATAAACATGACTGCAAACGCTACTAGTTTTGTTGATCTTACTGCAGCTGAACTTGTCGAACACGCTATTCGTCGTGGCGAAGGGACTCTAGCCGCTAATGGTGCTTTTGTTGCAAAAACCGGTGAACGCACTGGCCGCTCTCCAAAAGATCGTTTTATTGTTCAAGAGCCAAGCACTGAAAACGAAATCCAATGGGGCAACGTAAACCGCCCATTCGATGCAGACAAGTTTGACGCGTTATGGGCACGTGTAGAAGAACACGTGAAAAGCAACGACCACTTCATCTCTCACCTAGAAGTTGGCGCTGATCCTGAGCACTATTTACCAGTTGTAGTTACAACAGAAACTGCATGGCATCATATTTTTGCCAAAAACATGTTTATCGAACCTCAAACATACAATACTGCTGACTTCCCTGAGTGGCAGGTAATGAATGTACCTTCATTTGTATGTGACCCAGAGCGTGATGGCACTAACAGTGATGGCACTGTAATCATCAACTTCGCACAACGTAAAGTGTTACTGGCTGGTATGCGCTACGCAGGCGAAATGAAGAAATCAATGTTCTCTGTTCAAAATTTCCTACTTCCTGCAAAAGGTGTATTACCAATGCACTGTTCTGCAAACGTAGGTGAAGCAGGCGACACAGCCTTATTCTTCGGTTTATCTGGTACAGGTAAAACAACATTATCAGCGGATCCTACTCGTTTCCTTATTGGTGATGACGAGCACGGTTGGGCACCTGGTAGCGTATTTAATATCGAAGGTGGTTGTTACGCGAAATGTATCGACCTATCACAAAAGAACGAACCAGTTATTTGGAATGCAATTCGCTTCGGTACAATCTTAGAAAACGTGGTACTTGACGAAAACCGTGTACCAGATTTCCATGATACCAGCCTTACACAGAACAGCCGTGCAGCTTACCCTCTAGAGCACGTTGAAAAACGTAAAGTAGAAAACCGAGCTGGCGAGCCAAAAGCCGTTGTATTCTTAACATGTGACGTGAGCGGTGTGTTACCTCCAGTTTCAGTACTAACTGAAGAAGCTGCAGCGTACCACTTCCTTAGCGGTTACACTGCGAAAGTTGGTTCAACTGAAATCGGTTCAACTAGCGACATCGAGTCTACATTCTCAACATGTTTCGGTGCTCCGTTCTTCCCACGCCCTGCAGGCGTTTACGCAGAACTTCTAATGAAGCGTGTACGTGAATTCGGCGCTAAAGTATACCTAGTTAACACAGGCTGGACAGGCGGCCCTTACGGTACTGGTCAACGTTTCGATATCCCAACGACACGTGCTGTAGTTGATGCCATTGTATCTGGTAAACTAGCTGACGTAGAAACTCAACACATCGACGTACTTAACCTCGATGTACCAGTGGCAGTACCTGGTGTAGACAGCCAACTTCTTAACCCAATCAACACATGGGAAGATAAAGAGAAGTACGCAGAATACGCAAACAAACTAGCTTCAGACTTCACTGAAAACTTCGCTAAATACGATGTTTCAGAAGCAATCAAATCAGCAGGTCCAAAAGCTTAATATCAAGCTTACCTTCAGATTTAAAAACGCCAGCTATATGCTGGCGTTTTTGTTTTTGGATCATGAGTTACGTTTGAAGTCTACCGTAGGTTGGGTAGAGCGAAGCGAAACCCAACATCAATAGAGCTTTCAGCCGCGCAGTGGAGGTGTCTGGTACTGCGTCTCCATCTGCCGGAGGCTGTAACTTCTAGGCTCTAGGCTCTAGGCTCTAGGCTCTAGGCAAAGTGTACTTGTAGGAATGGCTTTAGCCATGAACGTGTTTGTTATAGTTTGAATTCGGCACTGAAGTGCCTCCTACGAGGCTTTGTTACTGAGGGAGACTCAGTTACCTAACAACTCGGTAGATCAACTGACATCTATTATCTGCCGTCTGAGATACACATCACGTAGGAATGGCTTTAACCATGAATATTTTTGTTTAACTTATTCGGCACTGAAGTGCCTTCTACGGAGTTTTGTTTCTGAAGGTGACTCTGTACTAAACAACCACACAGTTCAACTTTACCCTCGCTAACTAGCAACTCGCTAACTCGTGTTGGGTTTCGCTCCGCTCTACCCAACCTACCTGAAGAATGAATAAGGCACGTTTTGTGGATAGCTTAAACGCAAAAAAGCCCGACTCTTTCGAATCGGGCTTTCTTTAATTTGGAGCCTGGCGATGTCCTACTTTCACATGGC
>NZ_JBPNYQ010000038.1:0-22300 GCF_051235485.1 Pseudoalteromonas nanhaiensis
GTGAAAGTAGGACATCGCCAGGCTCCAAATTAAAGAAAGCCCGATTCGAAAGAGTCGGGCTTTTTTGCGTTTTAGCTATCCACACAACGTGCCCTGTTCAACCTACGGCAGGCTTTAAACTTTACTCTTGCTACTAAAAAAGCCCGTATTCTTCGGTTTCTTCAGCTTCATGGCGCATGAGGTGTTCTGGACGGAATATTGCGCTTGGATCTAACAACAGGCTATGTTTATTTTTCATTTTGATTAAACCACGCATCATATTTTTCGTCTGAGGATCAACATCGAAACCCACAGAGGTGAGCTGCTCTAATGGTTTAATATCTTCTTTTTTTACGTTTATGTTATCTTCAACTTGGTCAACTAACAGACCTATATGAGGCGTGATACCATCTTTTGTTGTGAAGATAATAATTGGCTTGTAATCAAGGATAATTTGTTCTCGGGCTGACTCAAATAATCTGACAAGTTGATTAAATACCTGACGTTTTTTTTCTTCAAAAACACTAATAACTTTTTCTTGAGGTTGGCTTTTCTGTAACTCTAATAATTCTCTGGCCATAGCATGTAGTTCACGATGAGGTGCATCGAACTTAACAATAATGCTGTGTAAATCCTCGTTATCTGTTTTGAAATTATTATACCAGCGGCCAAATTCACACTTATCAGGATCTGTTGATTTAGTGAATGGAGTGCCTGTTACTAAGCTGTGCTCCAGCGCATTTAGCCACTCTAGGTGCTCTTTTTCTCGTTCTACTAATAAATCTGAAAGTGCAGTGTTTGTATCACTTGTTGATTGGTTGTTTAAAACGATGCCTAAATCAAAGATAGGGGTGGGTGTATCCATGTAGTCTTTTACACCAATGAAGCTTTTATTTTCATTCGGCAAAGATGTCAAATTTCCTTCATAACGTTCAGTTAGAAGTATATCGAGAATTTTTAATGAAATGGTCTTTTGCCCGACACGAAAATTAATCAGATCCATATTTTCCTCAAAGCCTTGTTAAGTCTTTATAGCATAGAACATTATTGCTAATTAGTTGTAGTTAAATTTAATTACTTTTGTAGTATGAGCGATAGATTTTTTTTATCTTATCTTTATCGGGGTCACTAAACAGAGCGGCTAGCTCACTATCTCTGTCAAAGGTTTTGTTTAGCTGGATTAGTAAGCATTGATTATTTAGTGGTGTAGGGCATTCTTTTGCGGCTTCTACTAAAGCTGCTGCATTCAAATAGCCTTCAAAAATAATTCGATTAGGGGTCACATTATAAGGTTTGATATCTTCCTTAAAGCTATTACACCAGGCGTTTTCACATTTATTAGGGTTGGGGACCACTTCTGTGACCATTATATTTGCTGGGTGTTTTACAAGAGCAAATAAATCGTGACTAGAAACAAATGAAACGGATGTAAAGTCAGGTTTGAAACCTTGCTCATAGCTGGTATTTATAAATTCTGCTAGCGGTTGGTAGGTTCCTACCATACAAACAGCCGTTACTTCGCTTTGCTTCAGGGTTTCTAAGGCTTTCGATATATCTGAACTATTTCTTCTAAAACGAGCTACTTCGATAGGTTTGATGCCAAACTCTTCTAAAGCAGTGATTAAGTTGCTTTCAACCATGTAGCCAAATTCATCAGCTTGAATGATTAAGCCGATCTTTTGATGGTTACGTTCTTTTATCAAATAGTTTATCTGTTCAATAGCTTCATCTTGATAGCTAGCTCGTAAGTTAAACACATTGGGCATTGAGCTATTATGCAGAAAATCAGCGCCTGTAAACGGCATTAGAAAGGGAATGCGGTGCCTATCTAGTAATGGTTTTATGGCGTGAGCGGTGGGTGTTCCCATCGAGCCGAAAATCGCGTGAATTTTTTCGGTGTACAAAAACTGTCTTGTATTTACAACGGTGTTTTTTGGCTCATATCCATCGTCAGCGAGTATAAGATCTATATTCTGGCCATTGATCCCTTGGGTTTTGTTAACTTTATCGAAGTAAATTTTACTGCCTAGCGCAAGTTGCTCACCGATTTGTTTGGCAGGTCCTGTTAATGCGGTAGACATGCCTAACTTTATAGGGGGTTGCGTATGTTGCGCTAAGCTAGTTGTTGGTATCAACACCAGGGTTATTAAAAGGGCATTGAGTACTTTTAGTGTTAAGTGATTTATAGTGAGCATACCAACCTTTTACTGCGGTTATAAACTGTGAATCGAGTTCTTTACGGCCAGCAAAATTAGCTTCATAAATAAAGCTATTCACAGATGTCTGCTGTAATACTAGTCTAATAAGGATGAATTTTGTATTTTCATCTAATAATTTTAGACTAATTGGTGTGTGCCATATTAGTTGCCACAGTAAAGGTTGTATATTGAAAAGATTGAAATCATCACTGATTATTCGCTCTGCTCTAGTGGATAATGCAGTAGGGCAAGCAGTGCTTGGCAAATGCGATACTAATTGATCAACTAACTGCCAAGGTAAGCTTTTAAAGTGCCCTAACAATTGCACTGATATGTCTAACTTAAACTCATTAATGAGTTGCTGTACCAATGAACTATTTTGTTTGCAAAGTGATTTGATCACTAAAGCAGGGTGTTCAGCTGTTGCCTTATCATGACTAAAACCGAGTTTTACGACATGAAAGCCATTGTGCTGCCAGAATCTAACAAGCGATGCATTAGCACCAAAACTTGCCCCAAAATAGCTACAATTATCTAACTGTCTTTCGCAGTATTTTAATAAGGCTGAGCCAATTCCTTGCTGATGGCATTCGGGTGCTATCGCTATTCTTACAACCCGAGCAGAGACCTCTGTCAGAAAGTGTGAGTCTTTGCTTAGTTGAGTAAGTGTTTGTGCCATCAAATGGCCATGCGGACGACGCTGACCGGCTTTAACATGATCTGCTATATCTTTAGTCAGTCCACCTTCGAGAGCAACCAAGCAGACGCCTTTGAGCTCATCTGCTTGAGTGCAAATAAACAATTGTAATTCAGGCGCATCAAGTAATTGGCGTAAATCATTAACACTGGTTTGATAATGTGCCAAAGCAAGTAAGGCTATTATCTGGCCTAGCAGTTGCTCATTATCAACAAGTTGTTGTTTGCTTACTTGTGCAAAATTGAGAGATTGTTCTTTACTTGTGTGTAGGTACTTTGCATCGAGAAGTAATAGTTCGCGTAGGCTATTTTCGAGGGGGTCATGTTTAGCAAAACGAATTGGCTCATCCAAAGTAATAGTCTTTAGAGATTTATATTGGCTACGTAAGTAATGTAAAAAACGTAACGTGTAACCACGCCCATTCCCTTCGTAACCAACCATAGTGCTAGCAAATACGATTCGTGGATAACTTTTCAGGATCTGCAATAATAGTGGAACTGGAATCGCTGCTGCTTCGTCGACAAACAGCAGATCGCAATCAGGTTTTTCATTTAGCAGTATATCTGGCGCAATATAGCTAAGGTTAGCTAATTGCTTACAGTTTTGCTCTTTGCTAACACCAAGCTCAGCAGCTAAATGTTTAAAGCTTGTTTGTACAGCTTTGGCTTGGGTTGCACAAATAAGGATTTTTTTATCTTGAAGATTGGCTGCTGCAAGTCCTAAAGCCGCTGACTTACCACGACCTCGGTCGGCACTGATCACAAAAGGACGATTAGCGCGTCCTGTTGCGGTTTTAATAATTTGCTCAACACATGTTTGTTGTTGCTGAAAATTTATCTCAGCAGTTGCTGGTGATACTGATTGGTAAGCAGGGAGCGAGTGCTCAGTAAAATAATGTAGCTGCAACTTTAGCTTGGCGAATAAACGCTGATTAAAAAAGCTGTGTTGAATCACTTGGCCATAGGAGGTAATACTTGTGAGTGCAGGGTCTTGCCAATTACTATCATCAGGCAGCAATAGTATCAGTACACCTCCTGCTTTTACGGTGCCTGCAAGTGCGGCTAGTTTATCGGCATATAAGCCGCTAAAACCATCAAAAATTGCGTATTGAAACTCTTGACCAAGAATTTGGTGAGCATGTTTTGGAAACTCACTATTTGCTAATAATGAGCTGCTACTGAAAACATAGCTATTTTTAAGCGCTAATTGGTTTGCAAACTGATAGCACCAAGCTTCGCTTCCTTGCACTATGACAAGCTGGCGATGCTTTGCAATCACCAGCTCGTTGCACAGTGCTGTTAAATACTCATTATAAGGCTTGAAGTCTTGCATACTGTGTTACAAGCCATTTGCTGCCTAGGTCATCAAAGTTCACTTGAATACGTGACTGTGCGCCGCTACCTTCGTAATTGAGTACGGTACCTGCACCAAACTTGGCATGCAAGACGCGTTGACCTAAGTTAAAGCCGCTATCTTCAAATGCGGCATGTGTCACTGATGGACTAAAACGACCTGCTGCAGGTGGTCTTGAAACCTGTGTTTTAATACGAATTTCTTCGATACAGTCTTCAGGCATTTCACGTAAAAAGCGTGATGGGCTGTGGTATTTTTCTTGTCCGTATAAACGGCGACTTTCTGCGTGGCTAATGTATAGTTTTTCCATGGCGCGAGTCATACCGACATAACATAAACGGCGCTCTTCTTCTAAACGGCCAGACTCTTCATTACTTTGTTGAGATGGGAACATGCCTTCTTCAACACCGACCATAAATACCAACGGGAACTCTAGGCCTTTTGCTGAGTGCAGGGTCATCATTTGCACCGCGTCTTCGTGCTCGTCAGCTTGACCTTCGCCAGATTCTAGAGAGGTATATGCCAAAAAGCCCTGTAGTGGCGAGCTGAACTCTTCATCGTCAGGGAGTTCATATTGACCACAAGCACTAATAAGCTCTTCTAAGTTTTCTACCCGGGCACGGCCTTTTTCACCTTTTTCAGCTTGATACATTGCCATTAACCCTGAGGTTTGAATGGCGTATTTCGCTTGTTCTTCTAAAGTGAGATCGCTGATCTTATCTTCGATATGTTCAACAAGTTCTAAGAATTTAGTGACGGCACTTGCAGCTCGGCCAGATAAATGCTGTTGTTCGATAATTGCTTTTGCGGCATACCAAAGTGGCAATGATTCATTTCGCGCGCAATCACGAATGTGGCTTAGTGTTTTATCACCTATGCCACGGGCTGGGGTGTTAATAACGCGCTCGAAAGCTGCATCATCTTGACGGTTACCCACTAAACGTAGATACGAAAGTGCATCTTTGATCTCTTGACGTTCGAAGAAGCGCATACCGCCGTAAATACGGTATTTTAAACCTTCTTGTAGCATTGCTTCCTCGAGTACACGAGATTGTGCATTGTTACGGTATAAAATCGCGGCATCTTGTAATGCATTACCTGCATTTAGCCAGCTACGCAGTTTGCTGCTGACAAAGCGCGCTTCGTCTAATTCATTAAACGCAGCGTAAACAGAAATAGGCTCACCATCATTGCCGTCTGTCCAAAGGCTTTTGCCCATGCGTTCAGCATTATTTTTGATCAGCGCATTTGAGGCTTTCAAGATGGTTGCCGTTGAGCGGTAATTTTGTTCAAGGCGAATGGTTTCGGCTTCGAAGTCAGTTAAAAAGCGTTTGATATTTTCAATTTTTGCGCCACGCCAGCCATAGATACTTTGGTCATCATCACCCACAATCATAATACTGTTCGTATTACCCGCGAGTAGTTTTAACCAAGCGTATTGGATTGTATTAGTATCCTGAAACTCGTCTACTAGCATGTGAGCAAAACGCTGTTGATAGTGACGTAAAAGTGTTGGGTGGTTTTTAAGTACTTCGTAGCAGCGTAGCAGAATTTCGGCAAAGTCGACCAAACCTGCGCGATCACAAGCCTCTTGATATGCAGCGTAGACTTTCAGCATCATCTGCTCATTAATATCGTAGGCTTGAATGTCTTTAGGACGTAGACCTTCATCTTTTTTCGCGCTGATATACCAACCAAATTGTTTTGCTGGCCACTTTTTATCATCGATGTTCATCGCTTTAAGCAAGCGTTTGATCATACGTTGTTGATCGTCAGAATCTAAGATTTGAAAGCTTTCAGGCAAGTTCGCTTCACGGTGATGGGCGCGTAAAATGCGGTGAGATAAGCCATGGAAAGTGCCAATCCACATACCGCCAACCGGTGCTTTTAAGGTTTCTTCTACACGGGTGCGCATTTCTTTCGCGGCTTTGTTAGTGAAGGTTACCGCAAAGATGCTGTATGCAGAAGCTTGCTCAACTTGCATGAGCCATGCGATGCGATGAACAAGTACTCGAGTTTTACCAGAACCTGCACCTGCAAGTACTAGCATGTTTTGCAATGGGGCTGCGACTGCATCCCGTTGTTTATCATTTAAGCCATCGAGTAATTCAGAAACGTCCATCGTTACGCCTTTTCAATCTATAATGGGTGGAGTATAACAGGTGTTTATGCAAGGCTAAATAAAATACTGTTTTTATAAACAGCTATTTTGGCAAGTCATTAAAATTACGATATAAAAATTGTGAATTTGACCGATTTTTAGCAAAAAGAACTAAAATCAAAATAACGCTACTTTTTAACACTTTGATTTGTAAGTCATAATAAGTTGGCATAAAGTGTGTTTATAAAAAGTATAATCATTAAAAACTACAGAGGTTAGTATGGCAGAGCAAGGTTCTGGCGGTAATGTAATCGCAGCAATATGTAATATCTTTTTTCCTGGTTTAGGACAATTGGTACAAGGTCGTTTAATGGCGGCTATTGCATTCTTTTTAGCATGGGTGATTAGTGGTGCACTAATATATGTTGCAGTAGGTTTTATTTTACTGCCAATCGTATACCTATGGGCGATTATTGATGCTGCGCGCTTCAAATCGCGACTCTAGCTATTTTAAATAGCATAAATACGAGCGCCCGCATGGGCGCTCGTATTGTTTTAACCTTACAAAACTCGCCACGTCTAGCTGCAAACGGTATAATTAGCACATAACGTATTACGAGTACCCTTCATGGAATATCAATTTATCCGCGACCCAATTAGCGGTTTACGCATTAAAATTTCCTCTGAACATGCCGTCATAGGCCGTTGGCTAAACGAAGAAGTCGGTAAAGAAAAAATCGCGATGGTGCAAGCGTTGATCTCTGCGGTTAAGAGCAGCAATGAGCCATTAACTTTACAAGGTCAAGAAATTGATTTGATCTTAAGTAAAGATGAAGCGTTATTCGAAGCACATGCATTACATCAAGACAACGAAGACCTAGTTGCCTATCAAGATGATGATTTAATGCTTGAAGAAGAAGGTCTGTGCAGTGGCTGCGGCTTTGAAGACTTTGTTGATTTAATTGAATCTTGGCAAGAGTTTACACAAGGCC
The DNA here is from genome assembly GCF_051235485.1 of Pseudoalteromonas nanhaiensis. Taxonomy (NCBI): domain Bacteria; kingdom Pseudomonadati; phylum Pseudomonadota; class Gammaproteobacteria; order Alteromonadales; family Pseudoalteromonadaceae; genus Pseudoalteromonas; species Pseudoalteromonas nanhaiensis. Next base: position 7,321 of record NZ_JBPNYQ010000038.1, read on the forward strand.
GATAAGCAGAAACATGTTCTGCTTATCGGTTGCCAATTTATTGCTCACTCACTGATTTAACAGCGGCTAGTAATAAATCTTCTGTTAAGCGTACTTTGTAATTTGGGTTAGCGTATTGAAAATGAACTAACCCATTTGTGTCTATCACGAATACAGCGGGTACTGGTAGCGCGACTTTCGCCTCACCCTCTAACGAGACAAAGTTAACCCCAAGCTTATTACGGTAAATCTTTGCTGTTTTGTCATCTAAATAAAACGCTAGACCTAACGTTTGCGCCAAAGTGAGGCTGTCGTCAGAAAGCAATTGATAGCTAGGAGCTGTAATTTTTGTTTCAGCGAGTTTTTCAGGGCTGTCTGGCGAAACGGCAATTAATTGCGCATTTAAATCTGCTAATTCTTTCTCAATTTTTTGTACGCTAGCCAATTGCTTTGAACAATATGGGCACCAACCGCCACGATAAACAATCAGCACCGTGGTTTTTTCTTTAAAGCGTTCAGTTAAAGACACTGTTTTGCCGTATTGGTCTTTTAATTCAATATTTGGCACCGTTAATCCTGGTAATAATGGACTGACTCGCTCAGCAGATTCGGCAATATTGGTCGCAGTTGCAGCGATAACTTGGCTTGATAGTACAAACAACGCGCTAATGAGTAGAGATTTAAACATGGGCTTCCTCGGTTATTTTTTTCAACTGCAAAGATGACCTGATTGTTGCGGGATTAATTTCATCTTTACCTACATCAAACTCAAATTTAACTGTAGTATATAGGCAAATAAAAAATGCAAGTTGGGATAAAGAATGTCTGCTAATTTACAAAAACTCGTTGTTATGCTCGAGATGCAAAATGCGATGAATACCAAAGTTCATGAGCAATGGTTTAGCCAAGGTTTTGAGTGGTATCGTGCAATTTGGGTTGAGTGTGCTGAAATGCTTGACCACTACGGTTGGAAGTGGTGGAAAAAACAAACCCCAGATACTGAACAAGTTATTTTAGAGTTAGTTGATATTTTCCATTTTGGTTTATCTTTACGTATTGATGGTGAAACCAGCTATGAGCAGTTAGCTGCGCAACTTGAAGCTGAGTTAAGTGCGCCAATTCAAGCTGATGACTTTAAACAAACACTCGAATTATTAGCCGCGTCAGCAGTCGCTGAAAAGAGTTTTAATGCAGCTGCATTTGCAGGTTGTATGGCGCAAATTGGTATGGATATCGATGATTTATACCGTGGTTATGTTGGTAAAAATACCTTGAACTTCTTCCGCCAAGATCATGGTTACAAAGACGGTAGTTATATCAAAGTCTGGAATGGCCAAGAAGATAACGAGCACTTAGTAGAAGTGGTTAAAAGCCTGGATACAGAGCATGCTGATTTTGCAAAACTTGTATACCAAGGCCTAGAGCAGCGTTACCCGAAGTAATTATTTAACGGGTATAAACTCGCGAAAATCGATGGTCGATAAAAAGCCATCGAACTGCTTATGCGGTTGCTGACTATCAGGGTTGGCAACCGCAAGTATATGGCCAATACCGAACTCTTTAGCCGCATCTAGCACGGCAGGGCTATCATCCACAAATAAAGTCCGTTCCTTATCAAACTGCCATTCTTGGTGTACTTGTTGCCACAATGGTTGATGCTCTTTACTCACGCCATATTGGTGAGTTGAGATAACCCCATCTAAGTAATTATCGATAGCCGTGTGTTCAAACTTTAACATGGCACAATCTGGGTGCGCGTTAGTAAGCATGATCAATTGCTTGCCTGCTTTTCTTAGCTCCGTTAAGAACGGCGGAACATCGTCACGAATTCTGATTAAATGTTGAATTTCACGTTTTAACGCCATAATCGGTAAATCAAGTTGCTGTTGCCAGTAATCTAAGCAGTACCAATTAATTTGCCCGTGAACTTGTTGATAACGATGTAAAATGTCAGCTTTTGCTTGGTCTAAACTGATTTTATGTTTACGCGCATATTGCTCGGGAATAACGGTTAGCCAAAAGTAATTATCAAAATGCAAATCGAGTAGGGTGCCATCCATATCTAACAACACAGTATCGATTTTTGACCAATTTAACATAGGCAATTCACTTTAAAAGATTTATGATGAGCATAACTGCCATGATAGCAAATTAATGCCAATGACACAGAAAAAGCATCCTACACCACCGCAAATTTTGTCTAATGAAGTTGTCGCTAAAAGTCGACTATTTACTGTTGAGTCTCTCGAATTGAAGTTCTCTAATGACGAGCAAAGGCAATACGAAAGAATTCGTGGCGGTGGCAGAGGGGCAGTGATGATTGTGCCAGTAACGGCCGATAATGAACTGCTATTAGTGCGAGAGTATTGTGCAGGCACCAATGATTATCAGTTGGGCTTTCCTAAGGGCTTAATTGACCCAGGCGAAACACCACAGCAAGCTGCAGATCGTGAGCTTAAAGAAGAAGTTGGTTTTGGCGCGAAGCACTTTGCTGAACTTAAAAAAGTCAGCATGGCACCGAGTTACTTTAATGCCACTATGCATATTTTGTACGCCGAAGATCTCTACCCTGAAACCTTACCTGGTGATGAGCCTGAACCGCTTGTCGTTGTGAAATGGCCAATAAGTGATTGGCAATCATTATTGCAACAAGAAGACTTTACCGAAGCACGAAGTGTCGCAGCTTTGCTATTATTAACAAAGTACTTAGAGTCGGGAGCAGGCAATGAATAATTTTTTAGAGCCGTGTATTCGGTTAGCTGAACAAGCTGGCGACGCTATAATGGCCATTTATCAACAGGATGATATAGGTGCTGAGCAAAAGTCAGATGATACGCCTGTTACTAAAGCTGATTTAGCCTCGAATGAGGTGTTGATGGCAGGCTTACAAGCATTAGCGCCTGATATTCCAATTATGTCAGAAGAAACACCTATTCCAGCGCTGGCAGATAGAAAAGATTGGCAGCGTTATTGGTTACTTGATCCAATGGATGGCACTGGCGAGTTTATTTTAGAAAGTGGTGATTTTGCAGTAAATATCGCTTTAGTTGAAAATAATCGCCCAGTGCTTGGCGTTATTCATTGGCCAGCGAAACAAGTGACTTATTTTGCTAGTTATCAAAATGGCGCGTTTAAACGTGAAAATGGCCAAGATCAGCAAATTTCGGTAGCAACGCCGGATAATTTAACCTTAGCTGTAAGCCGAAGACAAAAAATTGAAGCTGTTAGCCAATATTTAAATACCCAGTTTGCGACGGTTGCATTAGGTTCTTGTTCATTAAAAGCATGCATTATCGCGGAAGGTAAAGCTGATTGTTTTTTACGAATAGGGCCAACAGGTGAGTGGGATACAGGCGCGTCGCAAGTCATTGTTGAAGAAGCGGGTGGTTGCATCACGGACGCTGAATTCAATCCGTTAACTTACAATCAACGAGAAAGTACCGAGAATCCTGATTTTATTGTTATGGGGCACCCTGATTGGGAGTGGCAAAAAATGATTAGTCCACATCAGCGCGCATTTTAGTGAGGTTTTGTGTGCTTTTTGTTCGCTTAAGCCCGTATTTTGATTATAACGCTTGATTTCTAATTTTATTGCTATATTATAGCGCTCTCTTCGGAACAAGGCATCGTTAACATGCTCATGTTACTTAGAGATTACAGGCGCGGGATAGAGCAGAATGATAAATCATTCGTCGGACTCGCTAATCCTGAAGTCGAAGGTCGTCGGTTTAAATCCGGCTTCTGGGACTCTAAACATACAGGCGCGGGATGGAGCAGCCTGGTAGCTCGTCGGGCTCATAACCCGAAGGTCGTCGGTTCAAATCCGGCTCCCGCAACCAACTGAAATTATATAATAGGCACGCGAAAGCGTATTTTTTTATGCCTGAAATTCAGGTTCAGAGCCCGAAGGTCGTCGGTTCGCCCTCAAAATTCACAGCTCCCGCAACCAACTGAAATTAAAAATTAATATGTAATACTAGACACGCAAAAGCGTGTTTTTTTATGTCTGAAATTCAGGTTCAGAGCCCGAAGGTCGTCGGTTCGCCCTCAAAACTCACAGCTCCCGCAACCAACTGAAATTAAAAAATTAATATGTAATACTAGACACGCTATAGCGTGTTTTTTTGTGCCTGCAAAAAGTTGCTTTGCATCAACTGCTAATGTTAAATCCTTCTAACACCTTCCTGATAGCTTGATATCCACCCGTAAATTGATAAATGCTTTATAAAAATCAACTTAATTTATATGTATTAGCTTTTAGTAATAAATTATTATAATTAAAATTAAAAGAAGTGTTTTTTACTTATTTTTCATTCTTTTTGTCGTAATTTACTTACATATCAGAACTGACTGAACTAATCTTAAAGTATGGCTTTAGGCTGTACCTTGATAGGATCTCTTGTGTAAGTATTTGACGGGCAAACATGGCTCAATAACAGCTATGGTTAAAGCATCACTGAGATCCTAACCTCTTACAGTTCAGCTTTCCTTCCTTTGAGTTTTGGCAGCTGAGTATTCAGTTGCTTTTCTTTATTATGATAGTGGCTTTGTGCGAGTAATGAATCTTCGCTTAAAAGATAGAAAGGTTTATGTTACAACGTCAGTAATATTACTTTTTAGCTACAAACATGACTGAACTTTACCATTGGTTTGATTTATTTGGCGTAGCCGTGTTTGCGGTCTCAGGGACGCTACTGGCATATGATAAAAAGATGGATGGCTTTGGTGTTGTCGTATTAGCCACTGTTACTGCAATTGGTGGCGGCACAGTCCGCGACGTTATTTTAGACATTCCTGTTTTTTGGCTGCATGATCAAAGCTATTTTTGGGCTATTTTACTCTCGGTATTTATCACTACGCGTTTAATAAACAAACAGCGCTCTATTTCGCTAAGTGCACTACAGATTGCAGATGCATTTGGACTCGCGTTTTTTGCTGTTATGGGGGCTCAAAAAGCAATGCTTGCCGGTATGCCAGATACGACTTCGATTATTATGGGGGTTATCACGGCATGTTTTGGCGGAGTCATTCGCGATGTATTAGCAGGCAACATACCCATGCTGTTAAAAGGCGAGCTGTATGCGATAACATGTATCGCTGGTGGTATTGTTTACACAGTAAGTATTTCCCTAGGTTTAGTCACTGAGCTTGCCATGATTATGGCAATGTTAATGACACTGATGCTTCGTTTAGCTGCAATGAGGTGGCATTTAACGTTGCATGTTTTTAAATATCCTGACTAAACTGTATTCATGGATGAACTATAGGGACATATCGGATCGTGTCTTTAGCCCGAATTTTTTCTCGTGCTCAGGTTGGCGTGCAAGCTCCTGAAGTGATTGTTGAAGTGCATTTAGGTAATGGATTGCCAGCGTTTCATATTGCGTTCTTTTATGCCGTATGCTCTACTTTGTTGTATTAACGTCTTTAGCTGTGGCTATATACTATGAATAAAATCCCTGCCTACTCTTACATACGCTTCTCTAGTGAGCGACAAAATCAAGGTAATTCTCTTGAGCGTCAAGAACAACTATTAGCTAACTATTTATCTAATAATCCTCACATTGAACTACAGGATACATCTTACAAAGACTTAGGTGTGTCAGGTTATACAGGTAAACATAAATCGGCTGGCGCTTTAGGCGCGTTCTTGAGTGCATGTGAGCAGCAAAAAGTCCCTGTCGGTAGTTTTCTACTTGTTGAATCTATTGATAGATTAGGACGCTTACGCGGTGTTGAGTTCCTTGAGTTAATTATTGATCTTTTTAGGTATGTAACAGTTGTTACGTTAGAGGATAATCAGCGCTATGATTCTAAATCTTTTGATGGTCATGCTGCTTTTTCTCTACAAGCAAAGATACAGCAAGCACATAACTATTCTAAGCAACTCTCTGAACGTCTAATTATATCTAGAGAGGCTACCCGCACCAAACTACGAGAAGGTAAGACCAAAAAGTTAACTAAAAATTGCCCTGCTTGGCTTGAGTGGTCAGAAGAAGATGATTGCTTTATTGAATTAGCTGATAGAGTTAAAACGGTTAATAGAATATTCGAATTATATGCTTTAGAGGGATTGGGGACTACAGCTATAGCTAATAGACTAAATCGTGATGAGGTTAAATGTTTCAATGGTAAAGGATGGCATGGTAGCTATATTGCTAAAATTCTTTTTGATAGAAAAGTTATAGGTGAGTTGAAAAGTAAAAATGATGAAGTATTTTCAGGCTATTATCCTAAAATCATTTCTGTTGAGTTGTTCTTACTGACACAACAACAGAAAGAGGCAAGAAGTAAGAATTTCAGGGTTAAAAATAGTGAGAATGTTCAGCCGTTTGACATATATAACGGTATTGTTTTCTGTGATTGTGGAGCAGAAGCCAAATTATATAATAAAGGTTCAGGTAGCTATATCTATCAATGCAGGAATAGGGCGCGGGGTATGTGCCCTATCGGTAGTAGTGGCTTGAATAAATCAGACTTAGTTTTTCACTTTGGTCATGCCTTAGATGCTGCTCTAATTAATAATACTCGGAGAGAAAAGAAAAATTGGATTATGAATGATGCAAGAGATAATGCACTTGAGTTAGAGTCTCTAAAATCCGAAGAAGCAAATTTAAGAGATAAAATAACAACTGCATCTGAACTGGCTATAGATGCAGTCGACTCTGTAGAGAGAGAGAACTTAAAAAATAAGATTAACCTTTTAAGAAGTGAATTGGCTGACACTCAATTAAAGATTAAAGGGTTGCAAGAAAATGAGGTACTCAATAGATTGAATAAAACTTTTCTTATGACTGCAATTGGTGACCATGGAGTAGATTGGCGGCTGTACCTAGAAGGAGATACTAGGAGGATTGTTCCACTTTCTGATGCTATCAATCTTAATAAATGGCTTAAGTCAAAAGGCAATATCATAAAGCTACATTCTAATTTCCAATACTCACTGTATGAAAATAAAGATACTTTGATTATGACTATGAAAAAGCCGCATCGTTCTTCTAAAGCTATGACTAGTTATCTGTGGGATGGAGATTTATATATTTCAGTCGATGAAGATGGAGTTTTAACGTATGGAGACACATATGAAATTATAAAACTTATGGACTCTTCAGGTGATAGCCCTGTTCCAATCGATCCAAATATCTATATATTATAAAGTAATTATTAGCCTGTTTTTAACTACCTCTGCAATTAGACAAAGCACCTTTTTACTGTAGTATTATTACTGAATGATAAATGAACAAAGTGAGTTTGATATGGATTTCATAAAAGAACTTCTTAATAAAGCGAAAGTCTTTAAGGGTAGAGCTTTCAATACTATGTGTATGACCCTTCTATTTATTCTTATTTCTCCTACAGTTAGTGCAAACTTAGATAATGATATTAAGCTGTTCAAAAATTATTACTATGGGACACACATTGCCAATTTTAGGGAGAGCAAGGGATATTATGATTGTTCGCTTGAGCTTAAAAATAATGCTGTATGCTTAAGTGGTGTTGATTTCACCGATACAAGTTTTGAATTAGCTTTAATTTATGAAGATAAAAAGGTTGTGGGTGTCACTCTATTTAATCTTTTTACTAATGAGCTACACCAAAAACTGTTTGCTAACCTCATTAGAGGTTTCAATATGAGCGCAATTCAAGGGAAAGACGAGCTATTCGATATAATTAGTAAAAGTAAAAGTGAAAGTGAGAATAACTTTACAGATGAATTGGTTAAATTCGAAAACACAGCACTACATCAAGGAGAAATATCTTATATATTTATCGAAAAACACGCCAATTTCGCAAATGCTGATGATTATACGAGCGCTATCGTGTCAACACCAAAGAATATAAGAGCCATCGTATATAACATAACTACAGTAGAAGGTAATTCATATATAAGGTTAAGTTTTACACTCCCACAAATGGATTTAAAGAGACAAAGAGCTAATTTTCTCAACGCAAAAGAAGATTTTTAACTAAAATTTTAGAAAAGTATAAAAAGTGAGAAAGTCTGCTCGACTCACTTAGTGAGGGCTACAGCCAGTACTGGAAATATCGAGCTTATTTTGAAATATATGAGCTATATCAGGTGGTTAGCTGTTTTCTTATTCTATAGAATGTAGCACTACTACAGCCAGCTAGTTGCATAATCTCTTTAGCTGCTAGTCCTTTCTTAATGTATTCGTCAACTTTGTTGATTAGCTCTGTATTAGCTGGACGACCACCTTTGTCTAACTCTATGCCTTTTGCGGCTGCTAGCTCTTTAGCGCGCTTCTGGCCTTGTTTGATGCGTTCTACACGCTTTTCTTGGTCTAATCTCGCCATTGTTGCCATCAAGTCAACCAGCATATTGTTGATACAATCTAATACTTGCCCTGCGATTGAGCCGTCATTCACTTGATGAGTGGTTGGTAAGTCAGCAACTATCAATCGTAATCCTTTAGCTTTTAGTTGGTCTTTAAGAGTTTCATAATCTGGCTGTGAAAGGCGACTAAGACGGTCTACTGATTCTACAAGTAACACATCGCCAGCGTTAGATTCTTCTAATAGCTTGTTAAGCACTGGGCGGTGAAGTTTAGTACCTGTATAGTTTTCGATGTAAGTTTCAACAATAGTTAGCCCAAGTTCTTGTGCTTTATCTTCTAATAGACTTTTAGCGCGTTCTGCATCTTGCTCTTTTGTCGATGCTCTTAGATAAATTCTCGTATTCATAATATGCCCTTGGATTCTCATTAACTTAGTTTGAATAGTAAACCTTATGAGAATTCTTGTAAACATATTTTCCGTATATGTTATGAAGTGAAAATTAGCATGGTTGGCTGTGGTGGGGAGAGTATCGAAAACTTTATAGTCTTATGATAGAGATTACCTGTAACAATCCACCAGCAATTAAACCAATATATTCAATAACTTAAATACATATTGTATAAATTATGAACGAGTATAATAATGTTGTTTTAGTGTATAGCTAGTGGAAAGTTATTATTTTTCAGATGGTTACGGGGTTTACAGTTGTGTTTAATAAGGTTGATTATTTTTTAAGCGCGCTGGGCTTTGATGCCGTTTGCCATTTGTTTAGCATATCACTCATAAATTGACCTGCTGTTTTACTGACAGATGATGATTTGAATTTATCTAAATCTGTACCTTTTCTATTTTTACATAGATAACTCGCCCAAAACATAGCTTGGCTAATTGATTCAAAATTATGCTTGTTAATGAGATGCTGATACTTCTCAATGCCATATTCTTCGTTTGTTTTGTAGTGTACTAAGCCCTTTTTATATAACTCTAAATCTAGTAAATCATCATTCACAATGAATTGATGGTTGATTGCGTGTTTCCAAGCTTCTTCAATAAGGTTTATTACACCTATGGCAGTATTAACATTGCTATCAGTAAATGTCATAAAATGAATGTGACACTTTTTGGATTTCTCTTTTTCAATCGTTGCAATGTAGAATAGCTTTCTGCGTTTGTTATTGTTAAGTCGCCAGTCTCTATCTAGCTTATCTTTGAATCGCTTGTATAAATCTTTTATGTCAATTTCAGCGGGGAAATCATCTGGTAATGTTATTGTGAAATGTTGCTGCAAAACACTTGAGTAACAATATTCTAAAGCGCTGGCGATAGTTAAGTAAGTTTTGCTGAGTCTTTTCTCTATTAAATTACCTGTTCCGTTTTTATCAAGTGAGTTATTTACAGCTAACGTATTGTAAGTTTCACAATGATAAAAGCGTCTTTTATATGTTCGTTTACTAGATTTGTTACCCATTAAATAAACTCCTTTTTAAAGGTAATTACTATTGAGAAGTAGGTAGTTATTACAAGATCCAAAAGAATTTTTAGGATACTTTTATATGCTTATTTACCAAGTTGTAATGGCTCTATAGCCCATATAACAAAAGGGCGTAACTCAAAAACTTGCATGTGGTTCACGATATAATATCATAAATGGAGTTGGTGACACATTGAATGGCTTAAAAATTAACTTTTATCGGAAAGTTTAGTGATACTAGCTGTACGATTCTTAACTTCGAGAACCCCGACTTCTCTAATGCTAATGCAAAAGCATACGCTGGCGGTGTATTGGTAGTGAAGTCATACCCTAAATATTCCAGTAGAGCTTTAATATTTGTTTTGTTATCTGACATAGTGAATATTCCTCGTTTATATAAAAACAAAGCCCTCAGAAGTGATTCTAAGAGCTTTTTAGTATATTGGTGTTAGTTGTATTGGTGAGTGCTTTAAAATTCGTTACAGAGCATTACAGGGGCTTTAATCTAGTAAGCTGAGCAATGTTTCTTTAAGTTTTGCTGCTTGTTGTTTTTCTTGTACTTGTTTTGCTGCTACTTGTTTCTGCTCATGCTCAAACAATAAGTTCTCTACATATTCTTGCTTGACGGCATCGAGCTCTGACTCATACTTTTGCTTAACTTGCTTTTCAATACGCTCTAAATCTGCGGATTGTACTGACAGTGGTTTTGTATATGCAATTCTGTATGTACCACCTGAGACAACGGTTGTTCGTTGATAGTCAATATCACAATCTTTTAATTCTGTTGTTAAAGCTTTAACTGCATCAGAAAAGTTTCTGAATGGTAATATAACAAGTGCATTAGAATCTTTATCCCCAAGATTGGGGTAACTCTTTAAATAACTTATATGAGCGTTATTGATACGTTTGGCGAGTTCTTGCTCATCTACTTGCCAAGCTTGTTTATGTTCTTCTAAAAGTTTCTGTAGTGCGCTTGGTAACTTCTTACTCATCAGCACCTCCAGCGATTGCTGAAATGACTTTGTTTAATGGCACACCATCGTTAAGCAATGACAGGGCTTTCAAGTATTTGCCACGCTGAGAAGCGTCTACATCAATGTCTAGATCTCTGAGTACGTCTTTTAGAGAAGTATGGTGCTTAATCACTTCTGAGCAAAGTAGCTTACCTGTATGAAGTGAATAAATATTCTTTAAGGTTGTTGTAATCTCAAATGTTGTCATGTTTGTTTTACCTTTTGTTTTTATGAATAAAGCGCACAAAACCACCTGCCTATGTCGTTAGTTAGTTGAGGAAACAGATGGTTTGTGCTGAAAGTGGGAGAGTTGTTTTGAACTGATTAGGGGTATCAGTGTTTATAATTAATATTATATACCAATGTGAATACTTATGCAAATAAGGTGGGTGTTTGGTGGTTTTTATTCATTTTTATTGTGGCGGTGATGACTATAGTTATTGCTTTTTATTATTATTTTTTCATATGGCTTAAAAGAATGCTTTTCATATTGTTGGTCTTCCTGAAGCCTCAGTAAAAGAAGCCAAAGACCGTGTACGTAGCGCGCTCGAAAACTCGCAGTTTGGCTTTCCTGATCAACGTATAACCGTTAATCTTGCGCCCGCTGATTTACCAAAAGATGGCGGGCGATTTGACTTAGCCATAGCAGTAGGGATTCTAGTCGCTTCTGGACAGATCACCTGCAACGACATACATCGTTATGAATTTTATGGTGAGCTTGCCTTAAACGGTGAAGTGAGAGGTGTGAATGCTATCTTACCTTCAGTGTTGGGTGCTAAAGAGCAAGGGCGCTGTTGCTTTTTACCTGTCGAAAACGATAACTTAGCTAGTTTAGTTTCTGGCGTATCACGAAAAGCGGTTTATTCATTACAAGATGTCTGGAACGACTTACTAAATCAACAACCTCTGCCTTTGAATATCCACTACCCAGAGCAGCAGCCAAACCGAGAGTCGTTACTTGATCTAAGTGATGTGAAAGGGCAGCCCGGCGCAAAAAGAGTGTTAGAAATCGCTGCCGCTGGTGGACATAACTTACTTTTTCTTGGCCCCCCTGGTACAGGAAAATCAATGCTCGCACAGCGTATGCCGACGATTATGCCTACCATGTCTGACGAAGAAGCCATTAGTACCGCAGCATTATATTCGATTATAGGTCAATCGGTAGATCTATCAAATTGGCGCGAGCGACCATTTCGAAATCCACACCACACAGATAAGATAAACAAAAAACAGACATATCATTAAGAAAAAAACAAATGGACATATTTGTTATTTAAGGAAAAAGCATTGAAATGTTAGTTATTTACTTGTAGTTTTTCTAAGTGTTTTTAGAAAGAGCAATAAAAGATGAGGCTTTCTAAGTTAAATTTGCTGAGTAAAAAAAACTGCAAATCAAGAGTACTAATAATTCCAGAGTTTAAAATTTCCGATGTTTCTTTAGTTAATGGTTCTGTTGAGTACCTTCATAAGAAGAGAGAGTTGCAGACATATAACCATTTCTCTATTGTACTTTTGCATGATAATTCCCCTTGGGAAGAAGCAAATCGGTTTTGATAAGCTTAATCAAAGATAAAGACTGCTATTTAAAGCCACCTTCTCATCAAAACTTATATCGAAAAGCTCTTGCCTTAAAAAAATTTGCAGACTTTATAGTATCTGAAAACATTGATTATAAAGAATGTAATTCAAGAGCGAGAAGCCCCTTGAGAAGGTTTAGATTTGAATTGAATGATAAGGTTATGAGAAGGGTACTTTCTGCGAATACAGCAAAACTGTATATGTCAAATCTAGTTAAGTTTTATCAATTTCTAATAAGTTATGAAGGTGTACGATTCACCTTTCCTCCTTGGGAAGAAAAAGAGCATTATATTTCCTACTATAATGTTCAAGGAAGAGGGGTAAGTAAGGCTGTAAGGTCCTACGATGTAGCTAAATTTCCTGGTACCAATCGAGCTGAAATTGAAACTGCTGCATATGAAGGAAAAATTATTGATGGAGGGATGCTTCGGCCTCTAGATAAAGAAGAACAACTAATACTGGTTGATGCTTTAAAAGAAATTAACCATATAGAAATGACATTGATTCATCTTCATGGGCTATTATCAGGTGCAAGAAAGCAAACAATTTTAACTTATAGAAGAAACCAGTTTCTTGGTGAGCCAAAGCCTAACCAATTTGGAATGGTGTGCTTACATGCAGGAGGAAGTTCAAACTCTCGATTGATTGCAGATTGTAAAGATAGTCGGAATATGAATAAATCTGAATTAATCTGGATGCCTGTTGAGCTTTATTATAAGACTCAGTTATATATTAAATCACCTAGAGCTTTAACTAGGTTGGAAAAAGCGAAAGGAAAATATAAGAGTATAAATTCTGACGACCAATATGTTTTTCTTTCAAAATTCGGCAATCCACTTTATATCGGCAAAGCTGATATTTATAGAGGGAGTTTCAAGCAACCACCAAACGGCCAAGCTTTGGAAACCTTCATAAATAAACAATTAAAACCTATTCTCAAACGGAAAGGTTTCCAAAATCATTATAAATTTCATGATACAAGAGCAACTGCCGGTATGAACTATGTGAGGTTCGGGTTAGAACTTTTTAATAAGTCAGAAGCTGGCCTTTCAAAGTCTCAGGTCTTTGAGGAGACTTTCCGACTTGTACACAAGCTTTTGAATCATTCTAGTTTAAAAACTACAGAGCAATATCTTACATTTGATGGGAAGTTTAGTTTAATTTCTGAGGTTCAAAATTCTTACGAAAAGCACCTCAAGTTACTGATGGATGGTTTGATATGAAAGAGGATGCTCCTTTATATAGCTATACTAAATTAAAAACTAATTTAATTAGTTTAGAGGAGCTACAAAATTTATTTAATCAGGATTCTCATCTAGATAAATTGAATAGACTAGATAACATCATTATCCAGTTAGATGTAAAACTATCACTTGTTGATTTTTGTTACCAGTTATCTAAAAAAAACCGGTTAGATAGTACAGAAGCCTATGTTGTTGATAACTCACTCCTATCAAACCATAAAGTGATAGTTAAGTCTGTTCTATCTTTAGTAAATAGAATGCATCAAGACTTAAAGCAGAAAAGTACAATCTATTATCAATGTAGATATATTCTCAATTATATTCGATGGTGCATAAAGGAGAGTTTTCCGGAAACCCCCAACCAAGCAAAGTTATCTTTTATTAATTATTTACATTATTTAAGAAATGAAATAGCACTATATGACAAAGCTAAAAAACTGGGGATATCAAGCCTTCAGGCAAGGGCCAGACAAAATAGCTCATTACTTTTTCTGGAGGAGGTATTTAGTGAGAGTTGCGATAAAGTATTTTTTGAAAACGGAGTTCAGCTCATTTCTGAAAACCGGAATCAACTTACCTCAGGAAAGACTATAAGCAATGAAAAATTAAACAAGCAATTCACTTTCTACACTCAATTATTCCGACAACTCACAGATATTCTATTGAAACCAGAAACTCTGCCTTCAAAAGTTATCTTACTTGATAAGGAAATCTGGCTAGCGCCATATGCTTATGCATTATTTACTAGTAATAAGAAGGCTGGGGCTGCATTTAACTACAAAGATGGACGCTTTTATTCAATAGAAGAGTTATGCTCCTTATATAGTATAAAGAAACATAAGGCTAATTCAATATCAACAAAAGGCAATGAAGCATTTGAACGAGCACAAAAGGTTGATTCAAAAGTCAGACAGCTACTGATTGGTTATTCATTGAAAGCTTATTTTATGCATTTTCTATTTTTAACGGGCATGAATGATTCTTCCGCAGCGAGGATATATTTTAATGAAGACTACGAACTTACCAAGAGTTCAATGTTTTTTACGTCAGTAAAAATGAGAGCTAATGGAAAGAAGGTTAAATTTGAAATTCAAAATGAGTTTAAAGATGACTTTAGATTATATTTAAGGTTGAGAAAGCATGTTCTTGAAAACTTTACTCATACTAAAAATGAATCTGATAGGTTGTTTTTAGCTAGTGTAGAACGGAAAGTGAGGATTCATCCTTTACAAGGTGGTGCGTCTTATAAATCACGGCAAAGCTTGAGTATTGCATTTAATATAGACTTTTTAGATGCTACATCTAGCATGATAAGGCTAAGTGTAGTGGCATAGTTAATTTGGCCACCCATTAAGAAAGAAATGTTATGCTAATAAGCATACAAATTTGGGTGTAAA
>NZ_JBPNYQ010000039.1:0-18209 GCF_051235485.1 Pseudoalteromonas nanhaiensis
TTGAATCAGCTCGTGAAAAACTTGAGAGGGCTTATGGTGCCCTCAACTAGTCAGAACTTGTGTGATGAAGTACTAGCTTATTGGACAGGTAAGGCTGATAAGTCTGCGCGTAATTATTTCTTCTATTACTATGAGTCTCAGCTTACAGCAGTTCGTTTTGGCCCATGGAAAATGCATTTTGCGACTAAACCAAATGGCTTATATTACGAAGACATGGTAACTCATAGCATGCCTAAACTATTTAACTTACGTAAAGATCCATTAGAGCACTATGATGGAGTAACAGGTTTCCATCAAATCATGCGTAAGAGCTGGTTGCTACAGCCAATCATTGCTAAGTTAAACGAACATGTACAATCTTTTGTAGAGTTCCCACCGCGTCAAGAGTCAGCGTCTCTTAACGTGAATGAAGCAATCGAAAAAGCAAAATCACTAAACTATGGTCATTAATTATTAACCATAAGTTAAGTTGAAAAGGGCCTACTTGGCCCTTTTTAATGATTAATACTATTCATCATTTCGAGCTGTTTCACAAACTGCTCAATTTGCTGGTTACCCGGTACCAAGCGGGCTAGGTTTCTGGCATAAAACAGCGCTTGGTTGTAGTTTTCTTCTGCCACATACCACTGCGCCAAACTGTAGCTGATATCTGGGTTATTCGGTGTTAGATTAAAAGCGCGCTCAAGGGCTGATATTGCAGCTGGCATATTGCCTAAATCTTGTAATAGTAGCGCGTAGGTAAACTGATAGTTGGCATTCTCTTGCGCAAACTGCGCTGCTTTTTGTAAATGAGTAAGAGCTGTGTCTTTTTGTTTTGTGCGAATAAGGCTCATTGCCAGGGCATAATGAATATCGCCGCTTTCTGCGTTAACGTCTAAGCCTTGTTTTAAGATAGCTTGCGCTGCTTTTTCATCGCCTTGGTTGCGATATAAATCAGCTAAATTTACATAAGCGGGAGCAAAAATAGGTTCAATACTGATGGATTGTAAATAATATGCTTTGGCTTGTTCTGGCTTTTGTAATGTGAGCGCCAGATTCCCTAAATTAGTATGCGAGTAGCCGCGCTCTGCTTGGTATTGTTGAATATCTTTGTACTCATCGAGCGCTGAATTTAAGCGCTTAGTGTCTTGCTCATTGAGGCCTGCTGGGAACGGCTGAGTTAACATGGCCGCCAGAGCTCTTGCTGCTTCAGCTCTGATTGGTAAATGCTCATCATCTAAAAGCGGGTTTAATAAGCGCCAGCGCTGATTGATATCAAATGGCATGGCCGCTTCAATAGCTGCTTGGCGTTTTAATGGCTCGCTGTCTTTTACTGAGCGAGCAATCGCAACGACAGCGTTGTTATCTGGGCTTGCGGCTAAACGGCTTAATGCTGAAGCGCGAATAATGTCAGGAAAGCCTTTATCTTGCACGATTTTGGTCAGCATGGTTGAGGCATTTGGTAAACGGTTATCGGCGGCATAAAACGCCTCAGAAAAATGCGCAGTGCCAAGGTGTTTTGAATTTGGATGCCAGTCTTTTATTTTGCTAACCGCCCACTGCGGCGTCTTGTCTTCATGGCAGCTATTACAGGCATTTGGAGCATTTGTTTTTAATGTTAAATCTGGGCGTGGTACCCGAAAGCTGTGGTCGCGCCTTGCATCAACTTGCATATAGGTGTTGGCAGGCATATGACAATCAACACATTGGCTACCTTCACTTGCCACTTTATGACCGTGATGTTTCGGCGTATCGAACACCTCTTGGCTATGACATTGCGTACAGGTTTGATTGCCCGGTAGCTTTAATTTACCCGAATGAGGGTTATGACAGTTACTACATGTTACCCCGGCATTGAACATTTTACTTTGTAAAAATGAACCCCAAACATAGTCTTCATCCCACACTTGACCATCAACGTGATAAAGCTCAGGAGTGAGTAATGAGCCTTGAAAGCTTTGTAAAAAGCTATGTGGGTCTTTGCGGTCATCAAGCTGTGAGCGGCGAGCATGACAGGTTGCACACACTTGCACTTGCTCGCTTTTTACTAGTGGCTGCACGCTTTGCATACTGCCATCGGCTTTTTGGGTAAAAAGCGGAGTTTGCTTTTTAATATTATGGGTAAAGCCCTTATCGGCAATACTGCTATCGCCATCAGCCCATTTTAAATGAGCTTGTGGATCGCCATGACACGCTTTACAGCTCACGTTAATGCTTGAATAAGTTGAATCAAAGCTATTCGTTTTAAGGTCAAATTGCTTTTTTAAATCAGTTGAGTGGCAATCGGCACACATGTGATTCCAGTTTTGGCCTTTTTGCGACCAATGAAATAGGTCATGCTGTTTCTGCTCAGGATGCAATACAAACCAGCGCTGACCGCCTTGTGCTTTACTGCGCGAGTCCCATGCAAATGGAAACAGCTGAATGTGACCTTGGCCCATATCAAACATGTATTGCTGCAATGGCTCATAGCCAAATGTGTATAAAACCGGGTAATCAGTTAGCTTGCCATCAAGGTTTGGCATGCTTATAAAAAGTTGTTGGTCTTGTTGATAAAAGCGCGCTGGTTGGCCTTGGTAGTCTAGAGTTTGATCATTGAAATTACCAAGCACCGAAGTGGGAGTGGCTTTTTCCATAGCATGAAAATGATGGGATGTTTGCCAGTCTTCAACTTGGCTCTGATGACAGTTAACACACTGGGATTCTGCAAACACACTAAATGCGAACAAGCTGCATAGCAGCCAAGCCAATCTTATCACTAAATAAATCCTTTTTTATTTTTACCACATGCACTTATGAGTTATATCAGTTTGTTACTGATAAGCAAAGTCGGCTTATTAAAACGAGGGTGTAAAAAAGCCCGATAAACTCGGGCTTAGTAGATTATAGACTTTTCTTCGGTGGAAGCGCGACGTTAGCAAAAATAAGCCCCGCCACTAATGACATAAATATCAAGAAGGTTTGTTGGCCAATATGCTCTGCATAGACGAAATCTTGACCTTCAATTAATGAGTTCAAACCAATATAGGTTTTACTCCCCGGTACTAATACGATTAAACCTTGCATAGCAACAATGGAGGCAGGTGCATTAGCAACACGGTTAAACAAGTTACTAAAAACCCCTACAGATAAAGCGCCAACAAATGTGCCAAGTGTGTAGTCTAGATACATGGCAGATCCAATGCTTGTGCCATAGGCGATAAAGCCAGACGCAATAGACCAACCCGCATGCTTTAGTTTGGTTCTAAAAATCACGATTAGGCTGCTACATAGCATGAATATAGCAAGCCATGCTGTCCATTTTGGTAAAGGATCTGGTTGCACGTAGTCTGCTTGACCAAACATAGCGAAACCAATTCCAATACCAATAAAAGCACCAAAATACAGCTTAAACAGCAGCATGAATGAGTCCATCACCCGTGCTGTACCAGACACCAAGTGCCGTGCTGCAAGCTCAGCTAATCCAAGGGCTAATGCTAAGCCGGGTATAAACACAATGATGGCTGATAGCACCACCAATCGTATGTTTATTTCGGCGTCTAGGTAAACACTGACTGCACACGCGATAATTGCAGAAACAATGGCCACTAAAGGCTCAAGCATATGCGCGACGCGTTTTGAGCGTGTCGACCAAAGCACAAATAAGTACACCACTAAGGTGATCAGTGCTGACCAAAACACATCATTCCAACCGGTACCCATTAACATGGCAAATGCACCGCCAGAGGTTGCAAAAGCAACGCCGGTCATAAATTTATTATACGGGTTTGGCAGGTTGTAAATGATGTCGAGTTGTTTATCGACCTCTTGTAGCGTTAGCTCGCCGTTAAGCATTTTGTTTACTAAATCATCGGTATCTGCCAGCGAGCCTAAGTCGTGATCGCCCGGATCAACACGCGCAACATGGGTATACTCTTCTTCGTGACCATCTGTCCAAATAACAAAGGTCACTGATGTTGGCGACATAACAAAAGATGATTTTAAGCCGAGGTAAGTCGCAACTTCCATTAAGTGCGCTTCTAGTCGGTAAGCAGGTGTACCGTATTTATGAAGCATTTTGCCAAGCTTCACGATAAATTTTCGTTTTTCAGTAAACGTTGCGGTTTTCAAAGGCGTTTTGAACCAAAGGTTAAATTGTTCAGTTAAGGATAGACCAAAATTCAATAAGATATAGTCTAGTCGTAAGACAATATCGCTTAAATTGACCAGCGCGATTTTAGCGACAAAAGCCGCTATGTCTAGTGTTATTTACAGCAAAATCACTTATTTTTAGCTTCAATCCATTGCGCCATATATTGGGTAGATCGCATGGTGTGATGTTTGAGCATTTGGCCGGTAAAATTTTGCTGTCTATGCTGTGCTAATGACTCACTAATGGCGGTGATTTTAGCGATTAACTGCGACTGAAGTTTTGATTTATCATAATATTTTTGCAATAACAGCTGGCCATTTTGCTGTGCCTGAGTAAATAACGCTTCATCTTGATAAAGTGCCACTGCTGCATCAGCAAATTGCTGTGCATCTTCACATATTGCACCTGACCACGGCTCGTTTTGATGCATGCCTTCACTGCCAACCGGAGTTGTTACGCTTGGTGTTTGCATGATCATTGCTTCGAGTAACTTGCCTTTAATACCTGCACCAAAACGCAGTGGAGACAAACACACGCGTGCATCTTCCATGACTTTGTAGGCATCAACAGCCCAGCCTTTTATTAAGAAACCGGTTTTTGGATTGTTCAGCGCTGTTGCCTTTGGTGGCGGGTAAGAGCCATAAATGTGAAGTTCGGCATCGGGCAATTGTTTGCGGATCAGCGGCCAAATTTGTTGTAAGTACAAAACAGCATCCCAGTTTGGCGCATGACGAAAATTACCTATGGTCATAAAGTGTTTACGCTCTGCAAATGCTTTGGTGCTGGTAGGAATATGCTGCAAATCAACCAAAAATGGTAAGTGGTGAAGTAGGGCGCTATCAACTTTGAAAACGTCATTGAGTAGCTGCATCTCGTAGTGCGAGATAATTAAGCTGATGTCTGAGCGTAAAATAGCGGCGATTTCTCGCTTTGCAATATCACTGTGTAAATCGCTATGGCTGAATTCTCGGCCTGCTTTGTGAGCTTCGTGGCGTGCATTTCTGAGGCACTGTAAATCTTCGGTATCAAGAATTTTAAGTGCGTTAGGGCAGTATTTATCGACTCGCCAGCCAAATTGCTCTTCCATCATAAAGCGATCAAACATCACAATATCAGGATTATACGCTTGCACGTACTCATCAAAGCTTGAGCAGTTTAATGCAATTACCTGCGTGGTGATGCCATCTTCGCTGAGATCTACCATATGTTCGGTTTTTTGCGCTGGGCTTGCAAATTCAACTTGCCAATTTTCTGCACGAAAGGCGCGTAGGAGTGACATCATGTGGGTGCCGGCTGCAGACGAATTAGGCTCAGGCCAAACATAGCCGATCACTAACACTTTTTTCATTGACTTGAGTCTCGTATTTTTAAGTTAACATCCACCAAGGTGCGAACTGGGGGTGTTGATTTATCTAATAGTTCTTTTAACACCTGACAGGTGCGTTTACCGATCTCGTCGGCATTAATAGCGATGGTCGAAAGAGAAGGCAGCATTAAGCGTGAATCTTCTAAGTCATCAAAGCCAATAACTTTGATATCTTTACCCGGCTCGAGACCGTGTTGACGCATTGCTTCAATCGCGCCGTAGGCAATAACATCATTAAAACAGACAATGGCTTTGGTATTTGGAGCTTGCTTTATAAGGGTATTAAAGGCTTCTCGACCACCTTGGCGATTGGTCGGCGCTTGAATAACAGGTTTTTCGTCAGTGATATTAAATTGCTCCAGCGCAGATAAAAAACCACTTAAACGTTCATGGTAATCAGATATTTCTGCGGTGCCACCTAAAAAGGCTATATCTTCAATGCCTTGCGATAAAATATGACTGGTTGAAATGTGTGTGCCTTTCTTGTTATCAGGCAAAATACATGGCGCTGCTGAAAATGGAATTTCGCGCATGATATTAATAACCGGAAAACCACTATTTATGAGATCATCTTGCCACTGCTGCTGTGTGCCCGGAGCCGGACACATAATAAATGCTGCTACATTATATTCTTTTAAGGTTTTCACCACTTGGGTTTGTCTTTCTACGCACTCTGCAATATTTACCAGCATCGGCAACATACCAAGCTCAAAAATGTGTTTTTCGAGGCCAACAGCAAGTTGAGCTGAGTAGGGGTTGGTTAAATCATTTATAACCAACGCGACTAGGTTTGATCGTTTACTGCGAAGCGCTGCTGCATCACGGTTATACACATAGCCTAGCTTATCAATGGCTGCCAGCACTTTTTCTTTACTCTTTTTACTGACCTTATCACTGTTGGTAAGGACCAAAGACACGGTTGATTTTGAAACCTGTGCCTGTTCAGCAACATCCCAGATAGTGACTTTGCCTGTCGATTTTTTCATTTTTATTAGCAAAAGTGGTGAATAGCGTGTGTCTATTTTAGCTTAAAGTAGGTGTTTAAGTCACTGATTGGCTGCCAAAAGAGCCGAAACTCTTTATGAAATGCTGCAAACATGTTCTACTTGTTTACATAATCGAAAATAAAAACGAAAAAGGAACGAACATGAAAGCATTTAAATTGCTTTTTGCGCTAGTCATTGGCGCAGCTGTTTGCACACCCAGTTTTGCTAATCAAGGTTATCAAACTCCATCGCCAGCGCTAGCTGCTGTGGTTGACGCTAAGCTTGCGCCGAGTAGTTATTTATCAAATGATGGTCAGTGGCTGGCGTTATTTGATAGAAAACGCATTGATACACTACAAGACTTGGCTAAAGAAGAGTTAAAACTTGCGGGTATTAAGCTTAACCCTGCTAATTTTTCGCGCTCTCGGGTACGTAATAAGTTTACATCTTTAGTGCTTAAGCATGTTGAAACCGGCTCTGAAATTGTTGTATCGGGTTTGCCAAATGGCATTTTACGCTCACCAAGTTGGTCAAGTGACAGTCAGTACTTAGCGTTTGTGGTTGAGCAAGCATCCAGTGCTAATTTATGGGTTTATAATGTTAGTACTAAACAAGCCCGTCAGTTAAGTGACACCTCGCTTAATTCGGTTTTAACCAGCACACCTTATACTTGGCTACCAGATAGCAGCGCCATTGTTGCTAATGCAGCGGTTAATATTGGTAAAGCTCGCTTAACAAACGATAGCACGCAAGTGATGCCTGTTATTCAACAAAGTAGTGGTGAGAAAGCACCAGCGAGAACTTATCAAAACTTATTAACCAGCCCATTTGATGAAGCCCTATTTAAGTTTTACGCACAAAGCCAATTAACTTATATTCCGCTCAGTGGTCAGGGCCAACCGATTGGTCAACCTGGGTTAATTAAAGCGTTTTCGGTCTCGCCTGATTCAACCAACATTTTGGTTGGTATGATTGATGAGCCTTTTTCATATCAAGTACCTTTCAGTCGTTTTGCTGCTACATGGCAAATTTGGGGCATGCGTGGTTATACTTTAGCTGAGCTCGCAAAACAGCCTTTAGCAGATAACATTCCACAAGGTTATGACAGTGTGCGTACTGGTCGCCGTGATTTTCAATGGCGAGCAGATCAAGGGGCTGAGGTTATTTGGGCTGAGGCCCAAGACGGCGGTGATATGAAAAACGACGTGCCTTATCACGATCATCTTTATAGTTTAAAAGCCCCTTTTAAACGCGATGCTAAGTTATTTGCCAAAGTTGAACGCCGTTTTGACTCAATTGCTTGGGGCAATGGCAATGTAGCCTTGTTATCTGAGTGGCGCTTTAGCGACCGACAAAAACGAGTTTTTGTTATTCAACCGCGTAATGCAGATAAAAACCGCGTGCTATTTTCTGAGCGTAGCTATAACGATGCCTACAAAGATCCCGGCTATCCAATTTATGAAAAGAATGACTTAGGTGCTGATGTATTAAAAGTGGTTGGCGGTCGTTACCTTTTCTTACGCGGTAACGGTGCATCTGAACAAGGCAATATTCCGTTTTTAGACCGTTATGATGTAAAAACCAATACCACAACACGCGTTTGGCAGTCAGAAGCGCCATACTATGAGCGTGTGCGTGCAATGCTTGATGACGAAGGCGAACGTTTAATTACCATTCGTGAATCTAAAACTGAGCAGCCTAACTTCTTTATTCGCGACTTAGACGATAAAACCCTCACTCAACTTACGACCTTTGAGCACCCTTACCCAGAATTTAAAGGAGTGACTAAAGAGTTAATTCGATACAAACGTGACGATGGCGTTGAGCTAAGTGGTACGCTTTATTTGCCGCCGGGTTATGATGCAACTCAAGGCTCGTTACCAGTTCTAATGTGGGCTTATCCACTTGAATATAAAGATAAAGCTGTTGCGTCACAAATGCGCGAATCGCCGTATGAATTTACCTACATCGGTTATTGGGGTCCAATGCCTTATCTTGCAAAAGGTATTGCCGTATTTGACGACCCGAAAATGCCAATTGTGGGAGTTGACGGTAAAGAGCCAAACGACTTATTCCGTAAGCAGCTGGTGGCAAGTGCTAAAGCTGCGGTAGATGTACTTGTAGAAAAAGGTGTGGCAGATAAAGACAAAATAGCCATTGCCGGTCACTCGTATGGTGCCTTTATGGTGGCGAATTTATTAGCGCATAGCGATTTATTCAAAACAGGTATTGCACGCAGTGGTGCTTACAACCGTACCCTAACGCCATTTGGTTTCCAAGGTGAAGAGCGTGATTTTTGGCAAGCACAAGATGTGTACGCGGCGATGTCACCGTTTTTCCATGCTGAGAAAATCAATGAGCCTATGCTGATGATCCACGGTCAAGAAGATCCAAATTCGGGTACCTTCCCAATGCAAAGCGAGCGTATGTACGCTGCATTAAAAGGCCTAGGAAAAGAGGCTCGTTTAGTGATGTTACCTTATGAGGCGCATGGCTATCGCGCTCGTAAGAGCCTGCTACATGTGCTTTGGGAGCAAGAACAGTGGTTAGATAAATACTTATTAAGTGACGAAAAACCCGAAGAGCCAGTTGCCGTTGAAGGTGACACTCAGTAATTATTTAGTTACTTATATTAAAAATCCCCGCCCTTTAAGCGGGGATTTTTGTATTGGCTACTTGCATATTCTTTTATCGATTTATATTTAAAAACTGGCAAATGATCATAAGCATGAGAATGTAAGATTTTTCTGATTTAACCAATATTAATTAAAATATTCTTACTAAGTCCGTCAAGTGGTAGTAGATTTAGACTGAATGGTGAAACAAGCAGTTTACCAACTCTAGGATAAATGATGTTCTAGTTATCAGTCATGTATATGGTTTTTGATGCTGGTTGTGGGGTGAGTATCGGCCGGAACTAAATTTTCATACTAAGAGATTTGACCAATGGTAAAGATGAAAATAGATAAAAGTTGTGCCTTACTTCTTATTGCGTCTTTTGGCTTAATTCCTATAGCTCTTTCTTATGGAGTAAATCCTGAGCTAAGTCTAAATTACCTGTTTGAGCTAGATATAAACAATGTTAATGGCAATCATATTTTTAGAGCTGTCATGTTTTTGTACATATTTAATTTGGCGTTCTGGCTTTTAGGGGTTGTAAGAGCATCGTATCGTCGTATTGCATTAATCGCGTTATCTATATTTATGCTTGGTTTAGCAATGGGTAGGTTATTAAGCTTCATGTTAGACGGGTTGCCCCACTGGCTATTAATTTTATATTTTATATTGGAATTTTCTATAGGTTTCAGTGCTTTGTTTCTTATAACACAAAAGCAGAATGAAGAGTAAAAAACACTCATTGGATTGGTTGAATTGAGTCAATAATAAACCGCCATTTTTACACGAACGTGGTTTAAGCTTCTAATTTTATTTTTTAATTTTCAGCTTTTGTTTAAAATTGCTACAGCAATTTGAAAGTGAGTTCACTAATACATTAAAGGAATAATGAAATGTTTATAATTCAACTAACGTTTTCTGATAATAAGTCTCAAGCTAAAGATTTCATGGAAGGCCATAAAAAGTGGCTTCAGACAGGCTTTGATAAAGGTATTTTTGTATTATCTGGAAGCTTGCAGCCTAACGCAGGCGGCGGCATTATTGCAGTCGATGTTTCAAAACAGGAGATCGAAGAAATTATAGCTGAAGATCCTTTTGTAATCGAAAATGTAGTTAAATCTGAAATCATTGAGTTAACGCCATCTAAAGCTGATGAACGCTTATCATTTTTGTTTGATAATCGGTTTTAATTGCTCGCTTAACCAATCAATAAACACTCGGGTGCGCCTTGGTAAATGACGTCGATTTGGGTAGACTATGTTCATAGGCATGGGCGGCAAATTATAGTCAGGTAAAACTTGGATAAGTTCACCACGGCTGAGCTCGTCGAGAACCCCATGACGAGGCACTTGAATAAGGCCAAGCCCTGCTAAACACGCTGCTTTATAAGCATCAGTATTGTTGACTGTGAGCTGTGATTTCATGGTGAGGGTTTGCCAATCGCCTTGTGTATCTTGGTATTCGAAGCCGGGGTCAAGTCGACCGAGTGTTTGGCTATAGCGAACAATGTAGTGCTCGGCTAAATCGCTAAGTTTTGTGATGTTGCCATAGTTTTTAATATAACCTGGGCTTACACAGTTAATCATCGGGCAGTGGCCAATTCTTTTCGCAATCAGCGATGAGTCTTCTAATTGACCGACTCGCACTACGCAATCAAAGCCTTCTTCAATTAGGTTAACTCGTCTATCTGAACTACTCAGTTCAATCTCTAATTGCGGGTGTGCAGATAAAAAGCTGTCTAGATTCGGCAGCACTAAACGTCTGCTAATTGGCTGTGGCATATCTACTCTAAGACGCCCTGATAACGCTTCGTCTTTTTTATGAAATAGGGTTTGTAGTTCGTCTATATCAGCAAGCATATCTTTACAGCGTTGATAAAAAACCGTGCCTTCGTTGGTCAGCGTAACTCGCCTTGTTGTGCGGTTTAAAAGCCGAGCACCTAACGTATCTTCGAGTTGTTTGACCAACTGCGAGACGGATGATTTAGGCATGCTCAACGCAAGTGCTGCAGCTGAAAAGCTTTTTAGCTCTGCAACCTGAACAAAGGTTTTCATGGCATTTAGTTCATTCATGATTGTTTGTTATTTGCGAACAGTTAATTCAATTTTACATGGTTTATCTGAATTTGCAGTGTAAATATACTGGTTGCTCACAATTACTTCAAAGCAAAAGGGTAAACACGATGAGCAACAAAATTGCAGTGATCACAGGTGGTAATCGCGGTTTAGGTAAAAATACTGTTTTAAGTTTGGCACGTAAGAACATTGATTGCGTATTTACTTACAGAAGCCATAAAGATGAAGCACAGCAGGTTGTAGAAGAAGTAGCTGCACTGGGGGCAAAAGCCGTCGCCATTCAACTTGATGTGAGCGATATATTAGGTTTTGCTGAATTCAAACAAACACTTGAAAGTACCTTAACAACACAATGGCAAACATCTCGATTTGATTATTTAATTAATAACGCAGGCCATGGCAGTGACAGTGCATTTGCTGATACCAGCGAAGCTATGTTTGATAATTTGATGAATGTACATGTAAAAGGTGTGTTTTTCTTAACGCAAACATTGCATGAGATGATCAATGATGGCGGGCGTATTATTAACTTATCTTCAGGGCTGACACGTTTTGCATTACCAGGAAAAGCGGCCTACGCCACCATGAAAGGTGCCGTTGAGGTATTGACCAAATACATGGCAAAAGAACTTGCTGCAAGCAATATTGCCGTGAATGTCGTCGCACCTGGTGCAATTGCCACTGATTTTGGCGGTGGTGCTGTCCGTGATAATGAGCATGTAGCTCAATTGGTCAGTTCATTTACAGCTATGGGACGCGTTGGCCAAGCTGATGATATTGGCCCTATGATTGCGCAATTACTCGGTGATGAAAACCGATGGGTGACCGGGCAACGCATTGAAGCATCGGGCGGTATGTTTTTATAAGCCTGTTAGCAATCGCGTGTTTGTTTGCTTATTTAAGTGAATGTGATTTAATCGCTTTCTCTTTTTAAGCAATAAACATGTGATTGCATTTATGCTCGATTTAGCAGTACTCGCGGTTTTTATTCCGACCTTTTTCTTTGTTTCTATTACACCTGGTATGTGTATGACGCTCGCCATGACGTTAGGGATGAGTGTGGGCGTTAGACGTACGCTTTGGATGATGGTAGGCGAGGTGTTAGGCGTTGCCACGGTAGCCATTGCTGCGGTGATTGGGGTTGCCAGTATTATGCTTAATTACCCTGACTTATTTGCCTTTTTAAAATACCTAGGTGGCGCGTACTTAATTTACCTAGGTGTTAATATGTGGCGCGCTAAAACCAGCTTTAAACCTAACGATGATACACAGCAACAAATTGGTCGTGGGCAATTATTTTCGCAGGGTTATATCACTGCCATTGCAAACCCAAAAGGGTGGGCATTTATGATTTCTTTATTGCCACCATTTATTAATGTTGATTTAGCGGTTGCCCCTCAGCTTGCGGTATTAGTGAGCATTATTATGCTGAGCGAATTTATCTGTATGTTGATTTACGCAACAGGCGGAAAGAGCTTAAGGCTGTTTTTAGATAAAGGCGATAATGTGAAGTGGTTACACCGTATTGCTGGCGCGCTAATGATGTGTGTGGGCGTTTGGCTGGCGCTGGGTTAATACTAATTTGGATGATACCCATCCGAATACGGCAAATGGGTATTATCCTTGTAGCGTCTTAATCAACTAACTCAACTTGCTTAGACACATGGTTAAAGCACAGTTTTAACGTATCAATGGCAGTTTTTGTTTTTGCCGCTAAGCTGTCTCTGGCAGGTGTTACGGCATAAACAGTGTAATTTGGCATTGCCCATTCGGGTGCAATTTCAACCAGCTCTTTCGATTTTAGTAAATGTCTTACTTCTGGCTCTGGTAGCACGCCATAGCCAACACCATCACACACTAATTTAATTAAGCTTTGCATATTATTTACGGTGATCTTTGCTTTTGGTAATGGCTTGCTTGCCAGCGTTAATGGGTTAAACGCGTTGCTGTCGGCATTGCTGTGTGCAATACGGGCAAAGTTACCAAGGTCATCCCAACTGGCTTTATCAAGTTTGCTAATTGCATGATCTTTATGAGCACATAACTTTAACGGCCAAGTTGCTAACTTACGAGCAACGAGATTTGAGTCAGTTAATGGGCCAATCGCAATCGCTAAGTCAGCGCCGCATTTGATCATATCAATTGGCTCATCAGTCAAAATTAACTGAATACGTAAATCATCAAACTCGTTAATTAAGCGATCTAGTGGTTCGCTTAGCAATCCACCACCAAAACCCACCGGCGCAACTAATTTGAGCTCACCACTTGGCTTATTTTGTAGATTTTGTAACTGCGTACTGGCTTGATCTGCCAGTGCTAGCATTTTTAAACAGCTTTGATAATACAGGTGGCCAGCTTCGGTCAAAGTGAGTTCGCGAGGGCTGCGGTTAAATAGGCTCAATCCGATTTCTTGTTCTAATTGCTTAATGTGTTGACTGACAGCCGATGTGGTCATCGATAACTCTGCCGCTGCACTGCTCATATTGCCCGTTTCAACAGTACGAGAAAATACACGCAATGTTTTGATCAGCTTGGAATTCATGGTTCAGGCCTTCTTAATTCAGTTTTAAGAAATCGTAAATTGTGAAAATCGGGACTTCTCATTAGTATGCAAACGCTAATTATTATCATTTATAAACAAAAAGTCACGGAGTATTATTATGACGAGGGTTGTTTCTTCTGTTTTACCACTCACCGCTGCTGTGTTAGCAGGTCTTTCCCATTTTGCATACGCTGATGACAAAAAACAAGACATGGAGGTCATCGTTGTATCGGCTTCCGGTTACGAGCAAATGCTAAAAGAGGCGCCAGCCAGTATCAGCGTTATTGATCGTGAACAACTTGAAAAACGTTTTTATCGTGATCTAACCGATGCGATGACTGACGTACCCGGTGTGGTTGTTACAGGTGGTGGCGACAGAAAAGATATCAGTCTTCGCGGTATGGCAAGTCAATATACTTTGATTTTAATTGATGGTCAGCGTCAAACCTCACGTGAAACACGACCAAATAGTGATGGCCCAGGTATTGAAGGGGCATGGACTCCGCCTATTTCAGCGATAGATCGAATTGAAGTTATTCGTGGCCCTATGTCGTCGTTATATGGCTCAGATGCCATTGGTGGGGTTATAAATATTATAACCCGTAAAACACCAGAAAAGTGGTACGGCGAACTACGTTTAGATAGCACCATTCAAGAATCAAGTGAATCGGGTGATATTAATCAAGGTAGTTTCTTTACTGCGGGTGGCTTAATTCCTGAGTTATTAGGTATGCAGTTATCGGGTCAGTTCTCAAAACGTGACGAAGACGATTTTGAAGCCGGTTTTCGTGGTAAAGAGCAAAGCAATATCAAAGCAAAGTTTATCTTAACGCCCTCTGATAACCACGAAATCATGCTTGAAGTCGGCTCTGCAAAACAAAAACTCGACGAAACATTAGGTAAAACAGTTGCTCCTTTAGCAGAAGGCGAAAGTTGTGGTCGAAATGGTTGCCCTGAGTCATCAACCACAGAATATGACCAAGAAAGCTACTCACTAAGCCATAATGGCTTTTATGATTTTGGCTCATCACGCAGCTACTTAAAGTACGATAAATTCGATAATACCTCTCGTGAAATGTACGTCGAAAATACCGATGCGCAAACAAGTTGGACTTTACCGTTTACCAATCATAATGCAGCATTTGGTGCGTCATATTTAAAAGAAGAGCTGGACGATTATACCAGTAACCGCATTAGTGATTTAACGCACGTTGAGAACGAGCAGTGGTCAGTATTTGCAGAAGATGAGTGGGCAGCAACGAAGCAATTTAAACTCACTACCGGTCTTCGTTATGACCATGATGGTAATTTTTCAGGCCATTTCAGCCCGCGTTTATATGGTGTGTATACAGCAACTAATTCGTTGACGGTGAAAGGCGGTATCTCAACAGGCTTTAGAGCGCCGAATATTCGTCAATCTACCGCGGCCTGGGGGCAAGTGAGCCGAGGTGGTAATATTTACGGTAACCCAGATTTAAGCCCTGAAAAATCAGTAAACTACGAAATGGGTATCTACTATGATGCCAGCCGTGATTTATCGCTTTCAAGCACCGTATTTTACAACGAGTTTGAAGATAAAATTACCCGTATTTCGTGCCCACTCACTCAGTGTACTGATGGACCAAACCAGTTTGGTTCAATGCCAACGACCTATGTCAATGTGGATGAAGCCGTTACGCAAGGCTTTGAGTTATCAGTATCTTACGACATTACCAGTGAGCTTGATGTCAGTGCCAACTACACCTACACCGATTCTGAGCAAAAAACCGGTGAATACAAAGGCAGCCCACTTAACCAATTACCTAAGCATATTTTACAAACTTCAGTTAATTGGCGCCCGGTTGATAAATTAGGCACCTGGTTGCGTGTACATTACCGCGGTGAAGAAAGCCAGCCGACAACAGGCCCATCGCAAGACAGCTTAATTGCGCCAGATTACACCTTGGCTGATATTGGTGGTAACTACGATTTAAGCCGCAGCATTAAGTTAGGATTTGGTGTTTATAACTTGTTTGATAAAGAAATTACCGAAGCTGAATACGGCTATGTTGAAGATGGTCGTCGTTATTGGCTATCAGTAGGGTTTAATTTTTAAGCTCTTCATTAGCAAAAGCAAAGCCAACGAGTTATGTTGGCTTTGTTAATATAATTGACTTTAATTTTAAAAATAACAATAAATTGAGTGGCGCTACTTTTGGGTTGTTTTTTAATGATTGTATAGCACTATAGTTATAGTTCGCTTTTTTAATAGTTCTACTACATTGGGTTAGTCATCAACTGACAGACAACAATGATAACAACTATAAAGGCGATATATGCAAAAAGTAACACAATTATGTAAACGAAAATCAGCTTCGTTTACTCCGCTCGCAGTGCTCTGTGCTGCTATTTTCTCACAGCCAAGTTTTGCAGGGAGTTGGCAGCAAAATGTCAGCATCGGCGGTTTTAATAATGTTCATATTTACACTCCTGATACGCAATCAAGCATAGGCAATGGCCATTCTTTGATGCTGGTACTGCATGGCTGCGTACAACCCATTAATAACTACTTAACAGCGAATCTTGAAGATGCAGCCGAAGCCCATGGCATGGTAATAGCCGTTCCTGATGCTATGAATAAAGCAGGCTATAGCTGCTGGTCATATTGGCAAGGAGCAATCAATCGTAGCTCTGGCGATTATAAAAATCTGATTAATTTAGCCAATGCATTAAGTGGTGATGCGGCGCGAAATATTGACCCTAAACAAGTGTACATTGCAGGTTTATCATCTGGGGCGGCAATGGCTGCACAAACGGCTTGTGTAGCGCCTGATGTATTTGCCGGGGTTGCACCAAGCGCCGGGCCGACCATCGGCACAAGTTCAAGTGGGGCAATTTCGACTTGTGAAACAGTGTCTGAAAACACCTTTGTATCCCGCTGTGAAAGCTATGCTGGTAGTTATAAAGATCATTTTGCCACCCAAATAGCGGCAATAGGTCACGGCACTGCCGATACCACAGTCAATACCTGTTATAACCAGCAAAACGCAGATGGCTTTGCTGCGCTTTATGGGGTTAATCAACTTTCAGGCACGACGACAATAAGTGATGATGCAACGCGTACCGCTGAGCTGTCACTTTGGCAAGACAATCGGGTTGCTATGCTGTGGTTTAATAATTTGGATCATTCGTGGTCGGGCGGGCAAGGTGCGTCTGGCGATTATGTTGCGGCAAACAGCATTAATTTTGCAACCTATCTCGGTGAGTACTTTGCGGCTAATAATAAACGAGTTGATCGTAATGAAGGCCCTGAAATTAGTAATTTAACTGCCACAGACAGTAATAACCAGCTCACCATTACTGGCAGTGCAATCGACCCAGAAGGCAGTGTAACGAATGTTGATATTAACGTGTATAGCCTAGCTGGTGGCGCGGCAAGCTTAATTGAGTCACTGAACGTGCAAGTCGATGCGAATAATACCTTTAGCGGGGTGACAAGTGCACTCAGCGATGGTCTTTATGAAGTGCGTGTAAGTGCTACAGATAACGAAGCGAAACAAGGTGATGAAGCTAATCTTACGGTACGTGTAGGGCCAGAACCTGCGGCTACAGCACCGGTACTGAGTGATACTGCGGCAAGTGTAAACGGGCAGTGCGCTACAGTAACGGGCACGGTGATTGATGATAATCAAAACTTAAGTAGCGTTGTGGTAAGTTTTAGCAATGGTGATGTGACGGCTACAGTAAATGGGCTTGAGTACTTTGCTGAGCAATGCAATTTGGCTGGTGGCAATAATACCGCAGTGATCACCGCGAGCGATGATACTTTGCTGACATCAACAGATAGCATTAGTTTTGTCATCGATGCTGGCGTGACAGGCGATTACAATCTTCATATCAACGAAGGCCATATTAGCTGGGGCGAAGGTTATTCTGCCTGTTATTTAGCGTTTGGAACCGCAGCCTTTACTATGCGCGAGTATTCTGCGGGCACAAATCAATGTCAGTGGATTGCTGATGATGATTCAAGTTGTGCTGGGCCATTGCAGGCATGCAAAACCACCACCGAACCGACTAATGACGCAGATAACGACGGTGTGCTCGATGGCGCAGATAATTGCCCGAATGTAGCGAATGCTGATCAAGCCGATAACGATAATGACGGGATTGGTAATGTGTGTGACAGTACTCCTAATGGTGAAACGAGTGACTCCGACAGCGATGGTGTCAGTGATAGCCTAGATAACTGCCCGCTGGTGGCCAATAGTGATCAGTTAGATAGTGATGCTGATGGTGTGGGTGATGCGTGTGACTCAACACCGAATGGTGATTACCAATGCACTGAAACCACCTCAAGCAACTATGCACATGTGCAAGCAAACCGCGCAACTACGAATGGCTCTTACGCCTATGCGGTGGGCTCAGGTGATAACCTTGGTCTTTATAACACCTTTTATACTAGTACTCTTTCACATATATTTTGATCAGTTGCCCCTACTTAAATTCAGGTAACTGATCTTTTTCAATCAATAAT
>NZ_JBPNYQ010000040.1:0-3000 GCF_051235485.1 Pseudoalteromonas nanhaiensis
GTTGGGTCATTTTCACACCTTTGTTGTTGGACTAATTATCCTTCACAAAAGTGTGCGGTGCCATTAAATCAGATCAGCATGAAAAATATAGGTTTTTTCGACAAATGAAATTATAGCTTCTATTGTAATCAAGTGAAATTAAGTGAAAAGTTAACTAAAAAGACGTACAATAATTTTACAACTTTAGTTTTATCAGACTAAAAATCATCAAAACCCTGTGCAATTTTTAAAGATAACCACGTGTTATTGAGCTTTTAAGGATATCAAGCTCTATGCAAATACCTAATGTTGAACTTCATCTCCCGATTAGGCGGTTACTGGAAGCAGTAGCCACTTCCAACGTGGAGATAAAATATGAAAAAATTGCGCTCATTAAGGCGTCATCATTACGCTAGACTAAAAAGTAAAATTGTTAACCAAACTTACTTTGGTCATAGCAAAAACGATTGGTGCTGTGCACTTGAAAACAAAATTGGTTTTTATGCTAACACTGCGAAGTGTATTACTTCTGCACTTAGCTCAAACCCAAGAAAGAATAAATGGAATTCAAAAAAGCATCAATTAACACTGCAAGAACGCAGAAGTGAATTTGATGCAAAAGAGTTTAATTACTAAAGCTAAAAGGTCGGCAATTGCCGACCTTTTTTGTTATTTGAACTTCGAAAACGCAGCCAAACGACTATATCGTTCTTCTATGCAAAATGGCGTTTAGCCATGTTTCTGTAGCGCGCTCTGGGCGTTGGTCGGCGCTTTGCCACGACTTGAGGATAAATAGGTCTGTGCCTTTAATTATGCTCTCAAGGGCTTGTTCGTTTAGATCGGTAAATTCGCGACCGTTGTGTTCGCGCTCGCCGTCGCCGTATTTAAACGATACATACACGATGCCTTGTGGCTTTAATGCGCGGGCAAGGTTGTTGAATGCGTCGGTTAAATCGTTTTTTGCTACGTGAATAAGGCTTGCGCAGCACCAAATGCCGTCGTATTTGGCAACGTCGTTTAGCTCTAGAAAGCTGCTTACTGCTACGTCTTGGTTTAAGTATTCTGACGCCAGCTTTGCCATAGCTGGGCTGATATC
This sequence comes from Pseudoalteromonas nanhaiensis, assembly GCF_051235485.1. NCBI lineage: Bacteria > Pseudomonadati > Pseudomonadota > Gammaproteobacteria > Alteromonadales > Pseudoalteromonadaceae > Pseudoalteromonas > Pseudoalteromonas nanhaiensis. The sequence continues at coordinate 1,076 of NZ_JBPNYQ010000040.1, forward strand.
GAATGCATTTACGCTATAAGCACGCTCTTTAAAGATGAAGGCGTCGCGGCCAGAGCCACAACCGGCATCGAGTAAAGCGCCTTTTTTTGGGATCAGCGGTAAGAATTCGTCATAAAGTTCATTGAGGTCTACATCGAGTGTGGCATCTACAAATGCTTGCGCATTTTGGTTGTAGTATTCGACGGTTTTGGATGCCATTTTACTTCCTTTATAGGGGCAAGATTGCTTGGCGCTAAAATACCATTAAAGCTAGGTACTAAAAAGATATCAAATTGATTTTAAGTATTTTTGGCGGGAAATATTTTTATACTCCAGCGTAATAGATGAGGCACAATATTGAAGAAATAATACTCACAAAGTGGATAAGAGACGCTGCGCTTTAGAGGAAAAATTAATAGGATTAACTAGTATCTCATTGTCTTCTCATTCACTTCTCTTTGTGCAAAAAGATATTTGAACCACAGAGTTCATCGAGGCGCTGCGCGCTACACAGAGTAAAACCAATACTCACAAAGAGGCTAAGAGACGCTGCGCTTTAGAGAAGTAATTCTTTATACCTCATTGTCTTCCTCTGTGCACTCTATGTCCTCTGTGGTTAGAGAAAATCTAATATGTCTATGAAAATATACTGGCAGTAAATACGATAAATCCTCAATGCCTTCTCATTCACTCCTCATTGTGCAAAAAATATTGGAACCACAGAGTACATAGAGGCGCTGTGCGCTACACAGAGAAAACAAATACACACAAAGAGGCTGAGCTTTAGAGAAGTAAGTTTTTATACCTCATTGTTTTCTCTTTGTGCATAAAGAACCTACAGTAAATAAATGCCTGTTTGACACTATGTAAAACGGCAGCTACATATTTTCTCTATAGTTTTATACTTTTAACTCAACAACATTGCACAATTGGCAATTTACTAGCACTATTATGTATTAAGAAGACTTTAGTCTGAGGTAAGCATGCACGACAAGCAAACTCATTGCCAGCCAACAGGTTGCAATAACTGTAAAGACAAACTAGAACTTGGCTTTGATTTCACCATGGCTTTTCAGCCTATCATTGACTGCGCAGCAAAGCAGATCTTTGGTTATGAAGCATTAGTTCGCGGGCTTAATAATGAGTCGGCTTATTCTGTTATCTCACAAGTGAACGATGAGAACCGCTATACCTTCGACCAACTTTGTCGTATCAAAGCTATTTCGCTTGCAGCAAAGCTAAAGCTTGATTCTATTTTGAGTATCAACTTTTTACCTAACGCGATTTACAAACCTGAGCGCTGTATTAGAACAACCCTTGAAGCGGCTAAACAATATGACTTTCCGGTAGAGCAGATTATGTTTGAATTTACCGAGGTTGAGCAAGTTGAAGACACAAATCACATTAAACGTGTTGTTGAATATTATCAGTCGTTGGGGTTTATTACGGCTACGGATGATTTTGGTTCTGGTTATTCGGGTTTAAATTTATTAGCTGACTTTCAAAGCAATATTATTAAACTTGATATGGCACTAATTAGAGATATTCATTTAAATAAAACTCGTCAAGCAATTGTGAGCCATTGTATTGCGATGTTTGATGAATTAAATATCACTACGCTGGCTGAGGGTATTGAAACGATTGAGGAATATCAATGGTTACGCCAAGCTGGGGTGAGTTTAATGCAAGGTTATTTATTTGCACGTCCGGGTTTTGAGAGTTTGCCTGAGGTAGATTTTAGTCTGTTGCGTGAGGCTTAAAACTCGCGTCAACCCGCATCAGATTTATATCAAAAACCTAATTTACAGAGAGATTATAAGACGCTGCGCTTTAGAGGCAAATCAGTAAGTTCTTTTACTATTGGCTCATTCACTTCTCTTTGTGAAATAAAGATTTGAACCACAGAGGTCACCGAGGCGCTGCGCGCTTCATAGAGACACCAAAAT
>NZ_JBPNYQ010000040.1:3097-16090 GCF_051235485.1 Pseudoalteromonas nanhaiensis
AATTCACAAAGAGGATAAGAGACGCTTCGCTTTAGAGAAGTACACTTTAATACCTCCGTTTCTTCCTCTGTGCTCTCTATGTCCTCTGTGGTTCAAAAAAGATCTGGCAAACTGCTCTTCTTGATAAATAGGTTACTTGGCTGTGTCTTAGAAGAAGGTTGGTGAAGTTAATTTGGGTTTCCTCATTGTCCTCTCATTCACTTCTCTTTGTGAAATAAAGACTTGAACCACAGAGGTCACCGAGGCGCTGCGCGCTTCACAGAGACACCAAAATTCACAAAGAGGATAAGAGACGCTTCGCTTTAGAGAAGTACACTTTAATACCTCCGTTTCTTCCTCTGTGCTCTCTGTGTCCTCTGTGGTTCAAAAAAGATCTGGCAAACTGCTCTTCTCGATAAATAGGTTACTTGGCTCTGTCTTAGAAGAAAGTTGGTGAAGTTAATTTGGGTTTCCTCATTGTCTTCTCATTCACTTCTCTTTGTGAATAAAAATATTGGAACCACAGAGGTCACCGAGGCGCTGCGCGCTACACTGAGACACCAAAATTCACAAAGAGGATAAGAGACGCTGCGCTTTAGAGGACTCCTTGTCTTTCTCTGTGCTCTCTGTGTCCTCTGTGGTTCGAAAAAAATCTAGCAAACAGTTCGTCTCGATAAATAGGTTACTTGGCTGTGTCTTAGAAGAAGGTTGGTGAAGTTAATTTGGGTTTCCTCATTGTCTTCTCATTCACTTCTCTTTGTTAAATAAAGATTTGAACCACAGAGGTCACCGAGGCGCTGCGCGCTACACCTAGACACCAAAATTCACAAAGAGGATAAGAGACGCTTCGCTTTAGAGGATTCATATTAAGTAGCAGTCTATTTCGCATACTCATTGTCTTCTCATTCACTTCTCTTTGTGAAATAAAGACTTGAACCACAGAGGTCACCGAGGCGCTGCGCGCTGCACAGAGAAGGTAATTTCACAAAGAGGATAAGAGACGCTTCGCTTTAGAGATCTCCTTGTTTTCCTCAGTTCTCTCTGTGTCCTCTGTGGTTAGAAAGAGATTACAATTAACTGATGTACCCTTATTCATCTCTCTGTGCGCATAAAAAATCCTACGGGCTGATTTAAGATTAAGAGCACTAACAGATGCTTTTAGGGCGCTTTCCAACTTTAATTTGTACCTTTTTCAATTTAAAAATAACAACTTACTGATTGCCGTAATTACAATTTATCTGTAACTTGTGTCGCCCATTTCGCTACGCACTACTATAATATTAAGCGAAATCAACATTTTCATACTAAATACTAGGGATACACAATGAAAAAACTTCCTATTGCATTGGCTCTATGTGCTGCTTTTGTGTCTGCAAACACAATGGCAGAGGTTCGCATAAATGGCTTTGCTTCTATTGTTGGCGGTAAAGCCCTTGACGACGACGCAACGCTTTATGGTTACGATGATGATATTTCGTTTAAAAACGAAAGTATGTTCGCATTACAGCTTTCTGCAGATTTACAAGAAAAGCTAAGCGCTACGGCACAAATTGTAGCGCGTGGTAGCGATGATTTTGATGCTGAGTTTGAGTGGGCTTATTTAACCTATGAGTTCAGCGATGAGCTACAAGTGAGTGCTGGTAAAATGCGTGTGCCTTTTTACCGTTACTCAGACTTCTTAGACGTTGGTTACACATACCGTTGGGTTCGTCCGCCGCAATCTGTTTATAACCTTCCGTTTTCAACGTATGAAGGCCTGAGTCTGTTACACAACACACAATTAGGTGATTGGGATTCAACCGTTCAAGTTATTTACGGTAGCTTCGATGGCAACATTGCTGTGGTATCGGTTAATGGCGATACAGAGCTTAATGATATTGCTGGTATCAACTGGACGATGAGCTACGACTGGTTCAGTGCTCGTGCTGCATACTTTGTAGCAAACACAACAATTGCAATCGAAAACGACACCGATGCAGGTGTTGCGCTTAATGGCCTTGAGCAAACGCTAAGAGCTGCGGGCTTTGTTGATCAAGCTGATGATATTGCTGTTAACGAAGATGATGGCTCTTTCTTCGCTGTGGGCTTTTCGATTGATTACAACGACATTCTATTTGATGCTGAATACACTGAGTTTGAAGTAGAAAACAGCGCCCTTGCTAAACAAACTCAATACTATACCTCTGTTGGTTACCGTATGGATGAGTGGATTGTGCACTTAACTTACGAAAATAACGACGACAAACACGATAGCAACCGCTACAACGCACTACCTGCAGTACCAGCTTTAAACGCAGGTATTAATCAGGTGCTTGAGGGCGTAAAAGCGAAGAGCAATGTGTATACCATTGGTACTCGTTATGACTTCCACCCATCAGCTGCTTTAAAAGTAGATTTCAGCCGCTTTAAAGATGATATTACAGATACAGAAACCGACGTTGTTGCTGTTGCTGTTGATTTAGTTTTTTAATTGGAGTTTATGATGAAAAAATTATTAATCGCTACAGCACTCACCGTTTGTTCGCACGCTGCATTTGCTGATGTTGCTGTTATTGTAAACCCTGCAAATGGCAATGCTATTGATGAAGGAACTATCAAAAAGATTTACCTTGGCAAAGCAAAGTCGTTTGATGATGGCACCAAAGTAAACCCGGTAAACCAAGACGGCAACAGCGTAAGCGACGAGTTTAACGATAAGGTGGTTGGTAAGTCGAGCAGCCAGCTTAACGCTTATTGGTCAAAGCTGGTATTTACAGGTAAAGGTACGCCACCTGAAAAACTAGCAAACGATCAAGCTGTTATTGATTTTGTTGCAGCCAATAGCGACGCCATTGGTTATATCGATGCAGCAAAAGTAACTGATAAAGTTAAAGTAGTAGGTACTTTTTAAGTGCTAGCTTAAATACTCACTACGTTAATAAAAAACCAGGCGATGCCTGGTTTTTTATGCGCATAAATTACTCAACTTTAAATTTTGCAGTGGCGTCGAGTAACGAATCAGAAAGGTAATGAAGGTTCTTCGCTACATCACGTACCGCCGAGAGCGAATCCATTGTTTCTTCAAACGACATATGCATATTCGACACGTTCTCAACCACCATACTTGCCACAGATGTTTGTTCTTCGGTGGCTGCGGCAATCTGAGAGTTCATGCCGTTAATTGATAATATCTGCTCAGAAATTTTATCAATAGATTGCCCTGTATTCTCAGCAGCTTCAGCATTGTTTGTAGCCATATCTCGGGCTGAGTTCATAGCAGTTACCGCATCGCTTGCTGCGGTGGTTAGCGTTGTAAGTAGCTCTCTGATTTCGTTAGTTGAGTGTGATGTTCTTGAAGCAAGCTCACGCACTTCGTCAGCAACAACCGCAAAACCACGGCCTTGTTCACCTGCACGCGCAGCTTCAATAGCCGCATTTAAAGCAAGTAAATTAGTTTGCTCAGCAATCGAAGTAATGACGTTTAAAATTTGCGTTACATTTTTGGTGTCATTCGCCAGCTGGTTAATTGTCGAAGCAGCTTGGTTAATTTCATCACTTAATGTACGTGACTCACTTACAGAGCGTCTTATTTGCGTTCGGCTTTGCTCTACTTCCCGTTCTGCGGTTTGCGCAGCTTGCGATGCGTTTGCCGCTGAGTGAGAAATATCAGCAACACTTTGACGCATTTCTTCCATCGATTGCTTTACGATTTCGGCATCTGATGTTTGTTTAGTTGTTGCACGCTCGGCGCGTTCCATACCTTGCACAAGCCGGGTTGAGTTTTCCATTAATGGCTCACACACCGCTATTACTTCAAGTACAGCAGCCTTTAGTAGCTGTATAAAGGCATTAAAATTAATTGATACCTGACCTATTTCGTCTTTAGCGTGTACTTCAAGTTGAGTGCTCAGCGAGCCTTTACCATCGGCTAACAAACGTAAGTTACTTGCCGCAGCACTGGCTGATGAGCCAATTCCACGGGCAATCCAAATCGATGTAGCAATTAGTAACAGTAATGAAACTACCGAGACAATCAGCATTAAATTAAGCGCATTGTCTGAACGAGCTTTGGTTGCTTGTACAAGCTCAAAAAAGCGATCATCAGCGCGAGATTGAGCACGCTTAAAACCTTCAAGCACGGCTTCGTACTGTTTGGTTTTTTGTTGGGCTTGCTGCTGAATTTTGCTGAAGTCGGCAGTACCTTCAATCATCGAGCTTGCAATACTCGAAGACGTTTGTGCATAAAGCTCTAACTGTTTTTTTGTATCGCTATTCACGTAGCCATCGTTAATGCTGATGATGTCTTGTAGGTTTTCGTTAATCTTTTTATAGGTTTGTGCTGCGCTATCGACTAAATCTGATTCACCAAATGTCACTGCCTGTGTATATAGTTCGTCTAGTTTTTCGAGTAAGGCTACATTGGCGGTAGTAAGTTTTACGACTTGATAAGATGACTTTTCTAATTCATCGAGTGAAATTTTGTTATCGTTCATAGCGATAAAGTTGGTTACCACTATAATCACGAATGCCGTTATGGCAATGCATGTTATGGCATGTATCTTTTTTGAAATGCTTAAGTTGTTGAAAGAGAAACCTGCAGACATTTAATCCACCTTTGCTGTCATAGTCTTAATATTATCGCCCGATTTCCCTAAAGTATTAACTATATTTATATATTTTCAGGTTTTTTTCGTATTTTGTGCCGTTTTTTAGGATCTGGATGAAGAGCGAGAAGATAATATTCAAAAAGACAAGAGCTTTCAGCCTTCAACTCTGAGATGCGCGAAACAAGTTTCACGCCTACGCGTAGCAGCGGGTTTATACCGTGTCATCAGGTGCTAGATTTTGGGCACTAGGCGCTAGGACGCGATGTAAAATCGCTACTACCTCGAATCTCGCATCTCATAACTTTCCCCTTTCCCCTTGAAACTTTCTCTTTTTTAATGGCGTTCTTTGGGGCTGATCTGTATAATCCGCGGCCTATTATTTACCCTATTGCTTGTTTATTTTCGCAGTTTCTGCGCCCATAACCCTGTCAGTATTTTTCTAGGAATAATTCGTTGATTTCAACAGCAAATATCACCATGCAGTTTGGTGCAGAGCCTTTGTTTGAGAACATTTCAGCTAAGTTTGGTAATGGCAACCGCTATGGTTTAATTGGCGCGAATGGCTGCGGCAAATCAACCTTTATGAAAATTCTAAGTGGTGCGCTTGTGCCAACCTCTGGCAATGTGTCGATTGCACCGGGTTTAAAGCTAGGTACGCTTAGCCAAGACCAGTTTGCGTTTGAGCAATACACTGTAGTTGATGCGGTTATCATGGGTGATGCCGAGCTTTGGAAAGTAAAACAAGAACGCGACCGTATTTATTCACTGCCAGAAATGAGTGAAGAAGATGGCATGAAAGTCGCTGAGCTTGAAAGCGTTTTTGCCGAAATGGATGGCTACACAGCAGAAAGCCGTGCAGAAGAAATTTTGATCCAAGCGGGTATTGAGCAAGAGTTTCATTACGGCTTAATGGCGAACGTTGCGCCGGGCTGGAAACTACGTGTGCTTTTAGCACAAGCGCTGTTTGCAAACCCTGATATTTTGCTACTTGATGAGCCAACCAATAACCTTGATATTCACACTATTACTTGGCTAGCTAACGAGCTTAACCAGCGAAAGTGTACGATGATTATTATCTCGCACGACCGTCACTTCTTAAACTCGGTGTGTACACACATGGCCGATATCGACTACGGTGAGCTAAGAATTTACCCAGGTAACTACGAAAAGTGGATCGAAGCTTCAAGCTTACAACGCGAACAACTGCTTGCTGAAAACGCTAAGAAGAGCGCTGAAATTGACGAGCTACAAGAGTTCGTAAACCGCTTTGGTGCTAACGCATCAAAAGCAAAACTAGCCAGCTCTCGTGCTAAGCGCATGGATAAAATTAAGCTTGATGAAGTAAAAGCTTCAAGCCGTATTAGCCCATCACTTCGTTTTGACGAAGGCAAAAAGATGTATCGCCAAGCATTAGAGCTTACTAAGCTAGGTCATGGCTTTGAGGGTGAAACCCTATTCAGTGGTGGTTACTTATTGCTAGAAGCCGGTGCTAAGCTTGCGGTTATTGGTGAAAATGGTGTTGGTAAAACCACCCTATTACGCTGCCTAGTGAATGAATTACAAAGTAACGAGGGTGTGGTTAAGTGGTCTGAAAATGCCAGCATTGGTTATTGCCCGCAAGACAGCAGCAAAGAGTTTGATAACGACTTAACTCTATTTGATTGGATGTCGCAGTGGCGTACCGCTAAGCACAACGATTTAATGGTGCGTGCTATGTTAGGCCGTTTATTATTCACCGCAGATGACGCTAACAAAAAAGCGCGTAACTGCTCGGGTGGTGAAAAGAACCGTCTATTGTTTGGTAAGCTGATGATGCAAGACATCAATGTGCTAATTATGGATGAGCCAACTAACCACATGGATATGGAAGCCATTGAAGCGCTCAATAATGCTTTAAAAGATTACCAAGGCACGCTTATTTTTGTGAGCCACGACCGTGAGTTTGTATCGTCATTAGCGACTCGTATCATCGATATTAAAGATAAAAAGCTTATCGATTTTCAGGGCACGTTCGACGAATATATGGACCATGTTGCGCAACAAGCGCAGTAAGCTTAAACAGGTTTTATAGCTATTCCCTTTATTTGGTGGCTTTGGTGGTTCTGTTTAGATTTAAACATTGAACCACTAAGTGGCTACGTGCTCCGCAAAGAAACTAAATTCACAAAGAGGATAAAAGACGCTTCGCTTTAGAGGATTTAAATTAAGTAACTGTCTATTTCGCATACTCATTGTCTTCTCTTTATGAAAAAGATATTGGAACCACAGAGGACACCGAGGCGCTGCGCGCTTCACAGAGAAAACAATATTTACAAAGAGATTATGGTTTCTCCTTCTCTTACTCTGTGCTCTCTGTGTCCTCTATGGTTAGAAAAAGATCCAGCAGGCTAATACAAATTTAATAATTATCTGAAGTCCGCTCATTCACTTCTCTTTGTGAAAAAATATTGGGACCACAGAGGTCACCGAGGAGCTGCGCACTACACAGAGAAACTAAATTCACAAAGAGGATAAGAGACGCTGCGCTTTAGAGGATTCTAATTGAGTAGCTGTCTATTTCGCATACTCATTGTCTTCTCGTTCTCTTCTCTTTGTGAGTAAAGACAATTGAACCACAGAGTACATAGAGGCGCTGCGCGCTACACAGAGAAAACAATATTTACAAAGAGATTATGGTTTCTCCTTCTCTTACTCTGTGCTCTCTGTGTCCTCTGTGGTTAGAAAAAGATCCAGCAGACTAATATACATTTAATAATTATCTGAAGTACCCTCTTTCACTTCTCTTTGTGAAAAGGTTATTGGAACCATAGAAAGCACCGAGGCGCTGAGACGCGATGTAAAATCGCTGCTACCTCGTATCTCGTATCTCGTATCTCGTAACTTTACTCTTTCCCCTCGTAACTTTCCCCTTGTAACTCGCTAACTTCCCTACATTAAAAAAGGCTACATATTGTGTAGCCTTTGTACTTAAAGGAATTTTAAATTAAATATCAAAGCGATCGGCATTCATTACTTTTACCCATGCGTCGACAAAGTCTTTCACAAAACGCTCTTTGTTGTCGTCTTGTGCGTAAAACTCTGCGTAAGAGCGTAGGATTGAGTTTGAGCCAAACACTAAATCAACGCGTGTTGCCGTCCATTTAGTTACACCCGTGCTGCGTTCAATTATGTCGTAATAGCCTTTACCCAGTGGTTTCCAGGTATTAGCCATATCAGTTAGGTTAACGAAAAAGTCAGTACTAAGTGTGCCTACGTTATCTGTAAATACACCGTGTAAAGTGCCATTATGATTAGTACCAAGTACACGCATACCACCAACAAGAGCGGTCATTTCTGGTGCAGTTAAGCCCATTAATTGCGTGCGCTCTAACATTAGCTCTTCTGCTGAAACAGCGTAATCTTCCTTGAGCCAGTTGCGGAAACCATCATGAATTGGCTCAAGTACGTCGAACGAGTCTGCATCTGTCATCTCGTCCGTGGCATCACCACGACCCGGCGCAAATGGTACAGTTACATCAACACCCGCGGCTTTTGCTGCTTGTTCAACCGCTGCTGTACCACCTAAAACAATTAAGTCAGCTAGGCTTACTGGTTTACTTAAACTCGCTTGTACTGACTCAAGTGCGCTTAATACTTTAGCTAAACGCTTTGGTTCATTACCCGGCCAATCTTTTTGCGGCGCTAGGCGAATACGTGCACCATTTGCACCACCACGATGATCTGAACCACGGTAAGTACGGGCGCTATCCCATGCTGTAGTGATTAAATCAGCTTGGCTTACACCACAGTTAAGTAGCTTGGTTTTAAGCTCGCTAATTTCGCTGTCTGATAAGGTGTAATCCACCGTTGGGATCGGATCTTGCCAGATCAGATCTTCGCTTGGTACATCGGCACCCAAATAACGTGATTTAGGACCTAAGTCGCGGTGAGTCAGCTTGAACCATGCACGTGCAAACACATCACTAAAGTATTCAAAATCATCGTTAAAACGCTCGATAATCTTACGATAGGTTGGGTCCATCTTCATTGCCATATCGGCGTCGGTCATGATTGGGTTTAAACGAATTGATGGATCTTCAACATCAACTGGTTTGTCTTCTTCTTTAATATCAATTGGCTCCCACTGCCATGCACCTGCTGGGCTCTTCTTAAGTTCCCACTCGTAGTTAAGCAGCAAGTAGCAATAACCGTTATCCCATTTGGTTGGGTGAGTTGTCCACGCGCCTTCGATGCCCGACGTCATGGTATCGCGACCAATACCGCGTGAGTTATGATTGTTCCAACCTAGGCCTTGCTCAAACACATCAGCCGCTTCTGGCTCAGGGCCAACGTTTTCTTCGCTACCATTACCATGAGTTTTACCCACGGTATGACCACCCACTGTAAGTGCGGCAGTTTCTTCGTCATTCATTGCCATACGGGCAAATGTTTCGCGAACTTGTTCAGCCGTTTTAAGCGGATCAGGATTACCATTCACCCCTTCTGGATTTACATAAATTAAGCCCATTTGTACTGCTGCCAATGGGTTTTCCATAGTGTCTGGTTTTTCTACATTTGAATAGCGCTCATCACTAGGTGCTAACCATTCTTTTTCAGCGCCCCAGTAAACGTCTTTTTCTGGATGCCAAATATCTTCGCGACCACCCGCAAAGCCAAAAGTTTTTAAACCCATTGATTCGTAAGCCATATTACCGGCTAAGATCATTAAATCAGCCCAAGAAAGTTTGTTACCGTATTTCTTCTTAATTGGCCAAAGTAAACGACGTGCTTTATCTAAGTTGGCGTTATCTGGCCATGAATTTAATGGTGCAAAGCGTTGGTTACCCGTACCACCGCCACCGCGACCATCTTCTAAACGGTATGAACCCGCTGAGTGCCACGCCATACGGATCATTAAACCACCGTAATGGCCCCAGTCAGCTGGCCACCATTCTTGGCTTTCGGTCATTAGGTTTTTTAAATCGGTTTTAACGGCTTCAAGGTCTAGAGATTTGAATGCTTCTGCGTAATTAAAGTCTTTGCCGTAAGGATTCGTTTTGCTGTCGTGTTGATGAAGAATGTCGAAATTGAGTGCGTTTGGCCACCAGTCGGTATTTGATTGAGCGGTGACAGTGTTACTACCATGCATTACCGGGCACTGGCCCGTTTTTCCATTACTCATTATATGCTCCTCATAAGCTAAAAATATGACGAAACGCTAAAAGTTCACTTTTATCCCTTTCGTCATAAAGAGAGATTTTCTAATAGTTATGAATAACTAATAGCAAATAAGTTCCTGTTGTTTAAAACTATAGGAGTTGTACTTTGATAAAGCTAGATTAAGAACATGGTTTTAAATCGATTGCACCGATAGAAAAATCTGATTTGATTCATTTTGCAAAACCGTCCATTTTATAAGGGTATTATTAAACAGCGAGTAGCCCTTATGAAAACCATTAATCCTGACGTTGCTAGACAACTAAGCATTAACTTTTTTATCGCCAATTTACCTATTTTGATGTTAACGGGCCTCGTAATCGCATCGCTTGTAGGATTAACTTTTCGAAGCATGGTTATGTTTTGGCTGGCACTACTAATAACACCTATAAGCCTAAATTATTTATATTCTAAAAAACGTATTAAGCAGTTTTGCAAAGACAACAAATGCACTGATATTTCTTGTCTTGCCAAGCAAACTGATTAATTTTTAATTTTATTACCCAGTCACCAGATTATTTAGCCTGCAACTTGTTTAAAAATTAATTAGTTATGCAAGTTTTTGCGGCAATTTGAAAGTGACGGTAACGCCGTTATTTGGCTTGCTATCGATGCTGACTTCGCCTTGCAGTGCTTGCGTTGCAAGGTTATAAACTATCGACATACCCAAACCACTACCGCCATTGCCACGTTTGGTGGTGAAGAATGGCTCAAACACTTTATGCATTACATCTTCACTCATGCCATGACCATTGTCTAAATAGCAAATAGAGTAGGTATCGCTTTGTTTATCAACGGTTACTGATATTGTTATTTTATTTTGATCTCTGCCCACAAACCCATGTACACAACTGTTGTTAACAAGATTCAGAAAAATTTGGCTTAATGCCCCAGGTACAGTTATTAGCTTAAGGTCGTCATTACATTGAATATCGACTTCGATATTATGGCTTCGGGTCAATGGCATTAAACTATGTATAATATTTTCAAGGTAGTCTTTGATGTTTGTTTCAAGTAAGTTCAAAGATGATTGGTCAACAGCAGTTTGCTTAAAATCACTAATTAGCTTTGCCGCGCGCTCAAGATTTGCAAAAGAAATCTTAAAACATTCATTTAAGTGATTTATTCCTTCAAGTAATGCCGTTTTAGTTAACGTATTAGACTCTATTAATTTATTTAAGGTATTAAGTTTATCTTTTGCGGAGCTATTCGCGGTGACTGCAATGCCAATTGGGGTATTTACTTCATGTGCTATACCCGCTACAAGGTTACCAAGCGAAGCCATTTTTTCTGATTCGATCAACTTTTCTTGCATGGTCGTCAATTCAGATAAGGTCACTTCGAGCGTGCGAGTACGCTCTGCCACCCGTTGCTCTAATAATTGATTGGCACGTTCAAGCTTTGCATTGGTTCGTTCATTTTCTTGAGCCGACAGTGCTCTGCCATATAAATCTGCTAATGCACCGATAAATGAACACTCATCTTCACTCCAGTGCCTTGCTCCACCAATATGCTCACAACAAAATATTCCGATCATTTTACCTTTATAGCGAATCGGCGCATCGAGCATAGCGCCAATATTAAGCGGTTTCAGGTAGCTTTCACTAAACTCAAAGGTGGCTGGATCGGTATGGGCATCTTCTGCGGTGATCGTTCGCTGGGTATCGAGCGCTTTAAAATATGCTGGATATGCATCGCGTGGAAGAACCAGTGTCTGAATTTCCTGATTATTCTCTCTATCAAGTAATAATCGGCATTCAATGGCGGTGTTTTCGGCATTTAAAAGCCAGATCCCAGCTCTGCCTATTTCTAGGCCATCAAGAACAGCATTAAGGATTAAGCGTTCAGCTAATTCAACATTACCACTGTCAAGATCAGAGGAAATTGATACTCCATAGAGCAGTTGGACTAGTTGTTGGCGCATACCATCACCTTTTAGTTTTACATCAACTTAAGTCTAGACGAACATAGCCATTCTTAAAGACTGACTTTGAATTTTTAAAAAACCTTTTAGTATTAAGTGGTTGTTCAGATAGACACAGGTATATTTATACCTAACTCCTGTTGATACCCCTTACGACTTTATGTTGTTTAAGCAGTTTGGCCAGCTCTCCCCCGAGTTGGCTTTTTTTTGCCTAGTCCCCAGTGCTCACGCATGTTAAAGTGAACTTAGAATTCACTAAACATAAATAAGTTATGCGTTATATCTTAATTTTAATCACTTTTTTAATGAGCTTTCATACGCTAGCGGCAGCCCAAAATGAACCTGAAAACCGCCCAGCCCTTAGTGAAGCCGAACAACAACAAGCACTGAATAACCTTCAAGAACCAATGTATAAGCCTCTTTTAGAGCGTTATATTCTTGATGAGTTAAAAGCAGTTCGCCAAGATCAGCAAAAACTGAGAGAAGATGTCACTAAGCAGGTCACTCATACACAGTTAGATACAGCCGATCGCGCGTTAACCTACACAACAGACACCATCAATAATGTGTTTTTCATTATTACAATTACAGCCTCAATTTTGGTTTTAGTTGGTTGGAATTCACTGCGTGATGTGAAAAACAAAGTAGAAGATATTGTAAATACGCGTGTTAGTGCCATCACTAAAGAATACGAAGAGCGCTTAAAAGTTCTTGAAGAAAAACTACGTGAGCGATCTGAAGAGATCTTATTAAATCAGCAAAAAATCTCGATCACTAACGAAGTTCATTCACTTTGGATGCGTGCTAACTTAGAAAGTGATGTTGCAAATAAAGTAGAAATTTTTGACGAAATATTAAAACGTAAGCCTGAAGATGTAGAAGCGATTGCTTATAAAGCAGATGCACTGTTAGAAATTAATGAAACGGGTGAGGCTATTGAGCTATGTAATCAAGCCCTCGAAATAGACAGTGACTATGGCTATGCATACTGGCAACGTGCGTGTGCTTATGCATTACTTCATAAACATGCTGATGCGATGGCCGATATTCGTATGGCACTTGAATACTCACCAAACCTTCGTAACGAGCTATTACACGAAAGCGCTTTTGCCAGCCTTCACGACAACGACAGCTTTAATTCGTTGTTAAATGAAACGGTTTAGCCTAACCCCATGTAGCAGCGGGTTTATCCCGCGTCATAGGCGCTAGGATTTAGGTTCTAGGATTTAGGTGCTAGTACTTCATCACACAAGTTCTGACTAGTTGAGGGCACCATAAGCCCTCTCAAGTTTTTCACGAGCTGATTCA
>NZ_JBPNYQ010000041.1:0-14652 GCF_051235485.1 Pseudoalteromonas nanhaiensis
ATTACTTGCAATCAATGCCTTGCCTAAATCGCTTTTAATTCCAACTGAAACTCGCATCTTGAGGTGGTTTGGGTATAAAATACAGAATCATTTTATGAGGCTGTTATGATTTCAAAAAACCAACTGAAACTAATTCGTGCATTAGGTCAAAAGAAGTACCGAAAACAATATAACCAGTACCTTGTTCAAGGCGAAAAAAATGTACTTGAATTACTAAACAGTGGTTTAAGTATTGCTCATATTTTTGCGACTCCTGCATTTATTTCTGCGCATCAAACAGCGCTTGCAGCCCATCAAGTCATTGAAGCAGACGAAGAAAGCCTAACTAAAGCCAGTACGCTTATTAGTAACAACGCAGCCATTGCTGTTGTTGATATGCCAAGCCAGCAAGCATTACCAACATCAGGGCTTATTTTAGCCCTTGACGGTGTGTCGGATCCGGGTAATTTGGGCACGATTATTCGTGTTGCTGACTGGTATGGCATTAAGCATATTGTTACCAGCACAGACAGTGCCGATGCTTATAACCCGAAAACCATCAGCGCAACTATGGGCTCATTTGCTCGTGTGAGTGTCACACAAACCGACTTAACCAGTTACTTACCTAGTTTAAACCTTCCTGTGTATGGCGCATTTTTAGAAGGTGAGAACATTCACAAAACTGCTCTTAAGCAAGATGCTGTATTACTCATGGGCAGTGAATCCCATGGTATTCGTGCTAATTGCGAAAGCTTAGTTACTGATAAAATAACTATTCCGGCTTATGGCCAAGCAGAATCGCTTAATGTAGCAATGGCAACGGGTATTATTTTAGATAATTTTAAGCGCCACGCTTAACCTTTTACCCTAAAATGGGTTAAATTGAAGAATAACAATAAAAATCGGTAAAACAATTAGATGCGCTTAAGCACCATAAAATTAGCGGGTTTCAAATCGTTTGTTGAACCCACTAAGATCCCATTTCCTGATCAGATGACGTGTGTTGTCGGCCCGAACGGCTGTGGCAAATCAAATGTCATCGATGCAGTGCGTTGGGTGCTAGGTGAAAGCTCAGCTAAAAACTTACGTGGCGATGCCATGACCGATGTTATTTTTAACGGCTCAACTAATCGAAAGCCAATTTCACAAGCCTCTGTTGAGTTGGTGTTTGATAACACCAGTGGCCATCTTCCGAATACCTTTGCTGATCGAAACCAAGTGGCGATTAAGCGCTTAGTGACCCGAGATGGTCAGTCAATTTATTTTCTAAATGGCAGTAAATGCCGTAAGCGTGATATTACCGACATCTTTTTAGGCACAGGTCTTGGCCCGCGCAGCTATGCGATTATTGAGCAGGGCATGATCTCGCGTTTAATTGAGAGCAAACCGGCTGATTTACGTGTTTTTTTAGAAGAAGCAGCGGGGGTTTCAAAATACAAAGAGCGTCGTCGTGAAACGCAAACCCGCATTAAAAGCACCCGCGAAAACCTTGAACGTTTGCTCGATGTAAGGCAAGAGTTACAAACACAGCTCGATAAGCTTGCAGTGCAATCAGTCGATGCAAAAAAGTATCGAGAGTTAAAAGCCACTGAGCGCACCTTAAAAGGACAAATTGCGGTCTTAAAGTGGCAGAAGCTACACCAACAACAAATCGATAAAGCCGAGCAAATCAATAAACTTAAAGAGCAAATCCAGTTCTTTAAAGAAGCGCATTCTGGCCATGATGATGTGTTAGCAAGTCTTGAAAATCAGGTGCAGCTTGAGCAGCAAAAATTGCAAGATGCTCAGCAGGCTCAGCATCAAACACACACTGAGCTAACCCGTAAAGAGCAGCAACAGATCAGCTTAAAGCAGCAACAGCAAACACTTAGTCAAAACCTTATCAAACAGCAACAACTGCAGTTACAAAACAAAGAGCTGCAAGAAGAGCAACATGCATCGGCTGTAATGTTACAAGAGCTGCTACAAGAAGCGATTGAGCAAAGTTTACTGTGCACTGAGCAAGTTGCAGAAGTAGAGCAACAAGTTGCTGAACAACATCAGTATAAACAAAGTGCTGATGAGCAATACCAAAGCACCTTACAAAAGAATCAAACTCATGCTAGTGATATTACCGTTGCAAAGAGTCAACAGGCTCACTTTGCACAGACTCTTACGCAACTTGAATCTCAGCAGGCACAACTTGCCGCTGAAATTAGTGAGCTTGAAGCAACTCCTGTTGCAGCGCAAATTGCTGAGCAACAACAGCATATTCAAACACTGACTAAAGAGCTTGCTCAGCAGCAAAGTGCGCTTAATAAGCTCACTCAGAATCTAGAACAAGCTGATAAAGAGCAACAGCATTTAGAGCAAGATTTTAGACGGGTTCAACAGCATAGTAATGAAAACAAAGCCAGTATTGCAGCGCTTAACTCTTTGTTATCAGAGCAAACCGACAGCGGAAGTGTCTCTTTATTAGCGCAGCTAAAAGTGACACCAGGCTTTGAGCCGTTAGTTGAACAAGCCCTACTTGGCCTTGAGCATCTAAAGGTCAGTCAACATAAAGAGGCTAACAGTGTTTGGACTGCTAATGAGTGTGCGGCTGTGCCAAAAGAGTCATTAGCAAATTACATCGAATCGGGTGCTTACCCAGATTTATTAGCACGTTTTGCTTTTCAATCCTGTTTTGATGACGCTATTTTAGCGGATCCATATTGGCTGGCAGTGATCGATGAAGAAGGCTGTATACATGGTCGTAACTTTCACACCGATGCCAATAAAGATGCCGACAATTCTTTGCTTTTAAAGCATGCTCAGCTTAGCGATGCACAGCAGTTAGATGAAGAGCTCAACGAGCAATTAGAAACCAAGCAGCAATTGCTAAACGAGCATCTAGCACATAAGAAAACGCTCATCGTTGACAAAGAGCAACACAGAGAGCGAATTCACCAAGCGGCTCAGCAGATTGCATCGGCTAGCACTCGACGCGATATGTTGCTTGAGCAGCAAACGCAGTGGCAAAACCAGCTTGTTAAGTTACAACAGCGTGAAACCTTACTGGCTGAGCAAAAGCAAAATGCCGATGAGCAGCAACAAGCCCAGCAGAGTTTACTTGAGCAATTGTTAGAACAGCAATTAACGCTGGAAACAGAACTAGAGCAGGCTAAACAACGACAAACTGAGGCAAATAACAACTATCGCCAAGTTGCGTCTCAGCTTGAGCAATATAAAACGCAGGCTCACCAAGCAAATTTGGCTGAGCAAAAAGCTCGCAGTGAGTGTCAACTTAGCGAAACCAAATTGCAACACGCCAATGCCGCCCAAAGTGCTGCAAGTGAGGCTGTGTTAGAACTTAATGAGCAACTAGAAGAGTTAGTGATCCCGCTTGAAGAGGTGGCAGAGCAAATCATGCTATTGCTTGAAAAGCATCAACAAAGTGACGTTGAGCTGAAAAACTTGCAAGCGGCCTTGAGTCAAGCTAAAAAGGAGCTTGCTGATAAGCAAACAGCGCTGAAATCGTCGCAATCTGAGTTGGTTACGTTACAAGAGCAGTTGCAAGCATTGGCACTGGATGAGCAAAGTTTAATCGTTAAAGCACAAGCCGCTTTAGAGCCACTTGAAGAACTGGAACAAAATTTAAAAACAGTACTTGAAGAACTGCCTGACAATGCCAATTTAAATAGTATGCAAGCTATGTTGACTAAAACCACCCAAGCTTTAAATGAGCTTGGCGCAGTAAACTTAGCAGCAATTGATGAATTTGAGCAGGCCAAGCAGCGTAGTGATTATTTAAATCAGCAGCTTGATGATTTAACACAAGCATTAAATACCCTTGAAGGGGCGATTCAAAAAATTGACCGAGAAACAAAAAATCGTTTTAAGGCCACGTTTGAACAAGTAAATACAGACTTTGGGGAATTATTCCCGAAAGTGTTTGGCGGTGGTAGTGCCTACCTTGAATTGACCAGTGATGATCTACTCGAAAGTGGGGTAAGCATCATGGCAAGGCCACCAGGCAAGAAAAATTCGACAATTCACCTGCTTAGTGGTGGAGAAAAAGCGCTGACCGCATTATCATTAGTGTTTTCAATATTCAGGCTCAATCCAGCTCCATTCTGTATGCTAGATGAAGTGGATGCGCCATTGGATGATGCAAACGTGGGTCGTTTTTGCCGTTTGGTAGAAGAGATGTCACAATCAGTACAATTTATTTATATCAGTCATAACAAGATTGCCATGGAAATGGCAGGCAGGTTGACCGGTGTAACTATGGCTGAACCGGGTGTTTCACGAATGGTTGCTGTAGATATAGAACAAGCTGTGCAAATGGCACATGCATAAATTTAGTTAGGCATATCAAATAATAAAGGTGAGGGGATGGCCGAAGAATTAAGATGGGCTTTAATCGTAATCAGTGTATTTGTCATTGGTGGTTTATTAATTCACGGCTTATGGTCGGTGCGTAAAAAGGACAGTCCAGATGCGCCAGCGCAAGAACGGGTCGAACCGAATGAAACAACTTCTGAGATATCAGAGCCTGCTCCAGTTCAGTCGCAAGAACGTGACGAGCCTGAGTTTGGAGATTTAAGCTTTTCCGCGCAACATAATGATGAACCCGTTGTTTCAGATGAGATTTCAGAATCACCTGAAGCAGAGCAGACTGAAACTGACGAAGAGCAAGAAGCACAAGCTCCAACTGACTTCATTATTGTGCATTTGCAGATGCCTGAAGATGCTGTTATGAATGGCAGCCAGCTATTGCCAGCCGTTAATATGTTAGGCTTTAAGTATTCTGAAGAGGGCTTCTTTAACCGCCATTTAGACCCTGCTGGTACAGGTCCGGTGTTATTTCGTTTAGTGAATATGTATAACCCAGGTACGTTTGATATCGATAACATGGAGCAGTTTAGTACAGCGGGTATCAGTTTATTTATGACCTTACCATGTGATGGTGACGGTTTAAGTGCATTTAATATGTTGCACAGTGCAGCTAAAAAACTAGCTGATGAATTTGGTGCGACTATTTTAGATAGCAACCGTGAAGAGATGACGGTTGAAAGCGTACGTGAATATGTTGAGAAAGTTCGCAGCTTCTCAGCTTAATCGCACGCACAGATAATAAGTTTTAGGCCACTTGGCGTTAAGTCGTCTAAGTGGCTTTTTTATGTAGATTTTTGAGGTTTTCATGTCCAGCCCTATCTTTGAGCAAATTAGCCAACTTCGAGCCCAGTTAGAAGAGCATAACCATAATTATTATGTGCTGGATGCACCAAGCATTCCTGATGCTGAATATGACCGTTTAATGCGTGAATTAAGCGCTCTTGAGCAAGCTAATCCAGAGTTCCAAAGCCCTGACTCGCCATCACAAAAAGTTGGTGGTGCTGCACTTGATAAGTTTGAGCAAGTCACTCACCAAGTACCTATGCTGTCACTTGATAATGCGTTTTCTGAAGAGGAGTTTGCTGCCTTTAATCGCCGTATTAAAGAACGTTTAATGAACAGCAGTGAGTTAACTTTTTGTTGTGAGCCAAAGCTTGATGGTCTTGCAGTATCGATTATTTACCGTGACGGTGTGTTAGTGCAAGCAGCTACCCGTGGTGATGGCATGGTGGGTGAAAACATCACCCAAAACGTGAAAACAATACGTAATGTGCCGCTTAAGTTACGTGGCAATGACTTCCCGGCAGAGCTTGAAGTGCGCGGTGAAGTATTTATGGATAGTGCCGGGTTTGCCAAGCTTAACAGTGAAGCCGAAAAACGTGGCGAGAAAGTATTTGTAAACCCGCGCAATGCTGCTGCAGGTAGCTTACGCCAGCTTGATTCTAAAGTAACAGCAAAACGCCCGCTGATGTTTTACGCTTACAGTACAGGGCTTGTTGCGGATGGTCAGTTACCAGAAGATCATTACCAACAGCTTGCTAAACTGACAGATTGGGGTTTACCACTTTGCCCAGAAACTAAACTGGTTGAAGGACAGCAAGCTGCACTTGATTATTACCAAGACATTTTAGCACGTCGTAGTGAGCTGGCTTACGAAATTGACGGTGTGGTAATTAAAGTAAACGACAAAAAGCTGCAAGAGCGTTTAGGTTTTGTGGCACGTGCGCCGCGCTGGGCTATTGCCTTTAAATTTCCTGCACAAGAAGAAATCACACAATTACTTGATGTTGAGTTTCAGGTAGGTCGTACTGGCGCAATTACGCCTGTTGCACGTTTAGAGCCGGTATTTGTGGGAGGCGTGACCGTGTCTAACGCAACGCTTCATAACGGCGATGAAATTGCCCGTTTAGGCGTTAAAATTGGCGATACAGTAATTATTCGCCGAGCAGGTGATGTTATCCCGCAAATTACCCAAGTTGTGCTTGAGCGCCGTCCTGAAGACGCCAAAGATATTGTTTTCCCTGCTACATGCCCAATTTGTGAGTCACATGTGGAACGCATTGAAGGTGAAGCGGTTGCCCGTTGTACAGGTGGCTTAGTTTGCCAAGCGCAGCGTAAGCAAGCCATTAAGCACTTTGCGTCACGTAAAGCGCTTGATATTGATGGGCTAGGCGACAAGATTGTTGATCAGCTTGTTGATCGTGAGCTTATCAAAACACCTGCTGATTTATTTACCCTTAAACAAGGTCATTTTGAATCACTTGAGCGAATGGGCCCTAAGTCTGCTAAGAATTTAGTTAACGCGCTGCAAGAAGCTAAGCAAACAACATTAGCTAAATTCTTATATTCGTTAGGTATTCGCGAGGTTGGTGAAGCAACAGCGCAAAACCTAGCAAACCATTTTTTAACCCTAGAAAAAATCACCCAAGCAAGTGTTGATGCGTTAACTGAAGTAAGCGACGTAGGTGAAATTGTTGCCAAGCACGTTCGTGGCTTTTTTACTGAAGAGCATAATATGGACGTGGTTAACGCGCTAATTGAGCAGGGTATTAACTGGCCCGCGCTAACAGCCCCAAGTGCCGATGCACAGCCATTATCGGGTTTAACCTACGTATTAACCGGCACATTGAGCGAGCTTAACCGTAATGATGCAAAAGCACGTTTACAAGCGTTAGGTGCGAAAGTGTCGGGCAGTGTTTCGGCGAAAACAGATGCACTGATCGCGGGCGAAAAAGCGGGCTCAAAATTAACCAAAGCACAAGATTTAGGCATTGATGTATTAACAGAGGCAGACCTCATTGCGCTTTTAAGTGAGCACAATGGATAGTTTATTGCAGGCATTGTCGTCAGTTGCTTTAACAATCGGCAGTTGGCTACAACCACACCTTTACAATATTTCATTATTGCTGGTGGTGTGTTTTATATCCTTGTATGCAAACGACATTATTAAAGTGACCAAGCGCTTTGTGGCGCGTCGTCACTTTATTATTCGTGTGCTTTGCTTTGTGCTGGTCACAGGGTTTGGTATGGGCTTACTTGTGGTGTTTGTGACTCCTTTTTTAAGTAAATTGCTAATGCTACTCGGTGTTAAATGGCTGGCGCTTACACTTACAGCAGCCTTTTTGGTACTTGGCATCATTGCTGATAAGAAGAACCAAATATGAATCGCTACGGCCCAGAATACTGGGATAAACACGGCACTTACCGGACGCCTGTGGCGTTCCACTTAACCTTACTTGTGCTTTTGCGTAGTTATTTTATTTGGCTGATGGCGGCGCTGAGTCGTCGCCCTGATCTAGATATCATGTCGTTGTTCTTTAAATCTAAAGCTGATTTTTTTATCGCTATTGCCATTGCTGCGATTGCTTTATTACCTGCGGTGATCTTTTGCTTGCGCCGAC
This sequence comes from Pseudoalteromonas nanhaiensis, assembly GCF_051235485.1. Classification (NCBI taxonomy): domain Bacteria; kingdom Pseudomonadati; phylum Pseudomonadota; class Gammaproteobacteria; order Alteromonadales; family Pseudoalteromonadaceae; genus Pseudoalteromonas; species Pseudoalteromonas nanhaiensis. Next base: position 7,740 of record NZ_JBPNYQ010000041.1, read on the forward strand.
CACAAGAAAACCCAGATAGTGCAAAACGTTTTGCGTCGATTTGGCGTTATATGCGCTGGCCATTAATTCTATGTGCAATCACAGATTTAAGTTGGTTAACCTATCAGGCTGCACACAGCCACTATCAGTTTTCGTTGTTCTTAGCTTGCCAAATGGTACTGGTGTTATGGGTACTGTTATATTTATTAAAAAGCAGATACTTGTCTGTCTTTTTCAATGATTGGCCAGATCCAATAACAAAAAAATAGGGCAGCAATATGTTGGCAATTAATAAGCTTTTAGCAAAAATCTCATTTACTATCGCATTCGTATTAATCGCTATATGGGTATTTACGCCACTTTGGCACAGTGCTGCATTTTCATTGTTTGTGATGTTATGGGGCTTTATAACACTATCAAGCATTTATCGAGTGACGCCGCTATTTGTAGCGCGTAACCCCATTACTGACTTATTAAAACGCGATGTTAATCAGCTAGCACTCATTAGCCTTTCTGGGCTGTTTGATTTTAAACGCAAGGCTGAGTTTGTGTTAATTGGTCAAATTAAGCAGATTGAAGTGGGTGAAGGTATTATCCATATTACTGACGTCAACGGACAAAAAAGCACAGCAGTATTGAGTGTTAGTAGTGACAAAATTAATAGCCATTTATCGCAACTGCTTTCTGAGCGCGAACGTGCGCAAATAGATATCCGTTTACAAGCGAATTAATGCCACTTGCTCTTGGCTGTGCTTGTGATGTACTGTGCAATAGTTGTATTCAACCTTGAGGGAGCACTATGTTAACTTGGCAAGATATTTTAGAGTTTGCCCATAACGGTAACCCAACACCTCCGCGTCGAGTCGAAAAGTCACCATCTGAGTGGCAAGCTGAGCTCGAACAAGATGCATTCTATGTTACTCGTTTAAAAGGGACTGAGCGTCCGCATAGCTCTGATTCATGTACGATATTTGAACCTGGTCAATATGCCTGCGTCTGTTGCGACAATTTATTATTTGATGGTGATGAAAAGTTCGACAGTGGCACTGGTTGGCCGTCATTTACTCAGCCTAGCAGTGTTGAAAGCATTGCTTATGTAGCTGACTCTAGCCATGGTATGCAGCGTATTGAAGCGATTTGCAATGTCTGTGACGCGCATTTGGGCCATGTATTTCCTGATGGCCCAGCGCCTAGTGGTCTGCGCTATTGCATGAATGCCATAGCGATGAAAAAACGTGATTAATCTAAATACTGTGCGATGATAAAAATAAGGTGCTCACGGTAAATTGGCTTGCTAATAATGTAGTCAGTCAAAATACTTGATTGCACCTTATCATCCCTTATCGCTGAAGCCGTTACCGCGATTATTGGAATATGTTTAAAACGATCATCACTGCGAATTAACTGGCTTGCCTCTAATCCACCCATTACCGGCATTTTTAAATCCATTATGATAAGGTCAGGTTGGTTTTGCTCAATTTTCATTAGAGCATCTTCACCATTAATAGCTGTATCTATCGTAAAGCTCCAGCGTGATAGGAAGGATTCTAAATATTCCCGGTTGTAAGGAATATCATCAACAATCAAAATGCGCGCTGGATTAAAATGATAGCTTGATATAGCAGGGTAATTACGATGTTCAACTTCGTTTTTAGATTCGGCTAATTCAACATTCGGTATCGACACAATAAATTCACTGCCTCGATCTTTTTCGCTGATCACCGATAACTCTCCACCCATTAACTTGATAAAGCGCAATGAAATAGCTAAGCCAAGTCCTGTGCCACCAAACTCAGAGCTACGTTGCCCTTGTACTTGCTCAAAATCATTAAAAATGAGCTCTTGTTGATCACTAGGAATGCCTTTACCTGTGTCTTTAACATGTACTTTAATATCAATATGGCTATTGTCATTATGCGTTTTAAAATCAAAAAACACTTTTACACTACCTTGCGAGGTGAATTTAATAGCATTACCGATTAAGTTTGTTAGTACTTGACGAAGTTTATTACTGTCTAGCAGCACAGGTGTTGTTAGATCAGGATGAGCAGTAACTTGTAACTCAAGATCTTTCTGAGCGCTTAATTGTAAGAACATCATGTTGAGTTCGTGACACATGGTAGGGATCTCAACTCGATCAATATCAAGTTGCATTTTACCGGCATCCACTTTTGATAAATCAAGAATATCGTTCAATACGTTAAGTAATGAGTTACCCGATATTGAAATAGCTTCTAGATAACGACGCTTATTTTTATCAGTTTCACTGTCTTGTAATAATTGGCTAAAGCCCAATACGGCATTAAGTGGTGTTCTTAATTCATGCGACATATTAGCTAAAAAGCGGCTCTTAGCTTGATTCGATTGCTCAGCTTGCTCTTTAGCATCAAGATACTCTTGGGTGCGTTTAGCAACGGTTTCTTCAAGTAAGCTATGTTGCTCATGCATACTATTGATTTGTTGCCTAACTGCAGCACGCATCATTTTAAAACCACTTGCAAGAGTACCAATTTCGTCTTGGCTTTTAATATTTATAGGGCAATTTAAATCACCTGTGGTCACTGCATGCGAAAACTCGACTAGCTGCTCAATGGGCTGCAAAATGATTCTTCGAATAATGATGTAAGCAATGATGAGCGCTGTGAGTAAGTATATCGCAAATAATGAAACAGCATTGCTGATGATAGCTTTTGTCTTTGCAGCTAAGTCAGTATCTGAAAAACTAACAATCACGTAGCCAATATTTTCGTTTTGGTAACTATTAATGGGGACCGAAACTACATATTGTTCATCCAGTGGAATGATTGTGTTTAGTGCAGGGTTCAATTGCTTCAGGATTTGCTGGTTAGTTTCTAAAGTATCAACCTTACTGTTATCAGGGTGTGCAGCAATAAAGTTATTTTGATCGATAAAGTAAATAGTTTTGAGATCATCAAATGTATTATTTTTTAGAATATTTTTTAAGGAGATACCTTGAACTTTCATCACCCAACTACCGACACTATTATCTTTCGTTAGCTTTTTTATCTCTGACAGCATAGGGGACACAATAGCATCTGCTTTTTCACTCATGTTTAGAAGTGTTTGTTCTTTTAACTCCATCACATGCAATGAGGTACTCGCCCCTAAAATGAGGGTAATGGTGAATCCGATTATCATCAGAATTTTGTGGGCAATGCTTATCCTCATTGCTAGTTTTCACTCCTTGACTTGAATGTGTGCATTGTTTCATTAATTTTTTTATCAGTTGTTTTAATTGTCTGGTTTATATCTGCACCATAGAATATTTGGCTAAATGCTTGCGAGATAATTTCACCAATGACAGGGAACTCTACCATTCCAGCTTGTAGGCGATCAGCTGTGGCATGATCAAATACCCACAACATTGTAGTATTAAACCCGGGTTTATTTACCAAGGTAAACAACTTTTCGTGCCACACTTTTCTTCTGGGAGGGGAGCCGCCAGTACTAAGTAGCGATGACGTTTGCTCGCTTGTCGCCCATTGAATAAAAAGCCAAGCCGCAGTTTTTTTGTTGGACTTGCTATTTATAGCAAACGCCCATGCCCAAGGGGAGGTTTCTCTTGCTATGGGACCTTTGGGCAAAGGGGCTGCTTCCCATTTATTCCAAATATTAGACTCTTCAGCTGTGTCTATTTCATTGTAAAAATGGGAAGCTAAAAATGCGGATGCCAGCTTACCTTGTTTAAATAAGCGGCGGATTTCATAAAAGTGCAGCAAGCGGCTATTATCAGGATTTCCATACCCTGTCGCTAAATCTCGGTACACTCTTAGACTCTGCGCTGTTTCAGTGCTATTAAACACAGACATATTTTGCTCATCGATAACTTGTGCCCCGTATGCACGCATTACTGGCAAAACTGTCCAGGTGTTTAGCCCCGCACCTGGCAATGTGCGCGCCGCAAATGCATGCATTCCAATAAGATCTGGCGTTGCATCAATAGCGCGTTGTAACTTTATCTTTGTAGCGTAGAGCTCTTCATAAGTATCAGGTACTTTAAGGTTAAACCGCTCGAATAGATCTTTTCTGTAAAAATAGATTGGCGCCGAAAAATCAAAGGGCAATGAATACAAAATATCATTGATCTTACATAGTGCTAAGCTTCGATCGCTAATGTCGTCTAGCTGATACCATGTTTTATCAGTTATCTTGGGATTATCTAAATAGGGCTGAAGAGGCTCTATCCAACCTTGGCTTTGCGCTTCTCCTAAAAAAGTAATTCCCATAGGCAATACATCGTACAAGCCTAAGCCTTCACTCAAATCTTGATGGCGGCGCGCTCGCATTTGTGATTGTTCTAAGGCATGAAAGCCAACCGAGATCCCCGTTAGTTGTTCAAATAATGGTATATAAGGCTTTAACGCTGTGAATGCTGGTTGTTCGTCTGCAAGAATATTTATATGACTTCCGGCTTCACTGCGCCAATCTATGTTTGCTTGTTGCCAGTAATGCAGTGTAGAGGAAGCAAAACTGTTGGCACTGTAAAAAAAAATCGCTGCTGTAATAAAAGGCTTGATAAGTTTTGACAAACGCGGTGCCATCTTTCGGTTACTCCGTTAACTTAATATTTAACTTATCAGCTTGTGCTTTAATTTTTTCAAATCGTATTGCTTGCTCATATTCGAGCTCTTGGCTAGCAAGTAAAGTAAAGCATTTTCTAGCAAGTGATAAATTAAAAGACTGGCCTTGATTATTAGTATCGAACAAACATTGTAATAAATTAAGTGCGATGCTGGCATTTTTGGGCATAACCCTAAATGCTTGCGTAAAGGCTTCAAGAGCTGTATTAAGTTGTCCTTTATTAAACTGTGTTACTGCATGGTTGTTAAGCTCTTTAGGGCCTAACTTGATATCTCGACGTTCTGTTTGTTGCTGTTGAATATATCTTAAATAAACAGGATCACTGACAGATGGGTGACGTTCGCAATGGTCAATAATTTGGTTAAACAGCCTTTGCGCTTTTTGATGAAAACCTAATTCATGGAATGCTTTGGCTTTGTCGAGGGCACCATCAACAGAACGAATTTGTGTATCACTCTCATCAAGTTGATTGATAAGCGCTTTTGCTTTTTGGTGTTCATCTTTTAAGTAATGTAATCGAGCATTTAGTACATCAATTTGAGTTTGATTATTACTATTGGGAAATTGCTTTTTTAAATCATTTAAATATTGATTAGTCTGCCTAGATATACGGTTTATCTGATCGCTTTGATCAGTCGTTAACGCAAAATCGATACCTGCGCGCGCCGCATTAAGGTAGATATCAGGATGATCATGAATAGAAAATTTTGCGTAAGTCGCAATATCTTTTTGTGTTAAATAGTTCTTTTCATAATCATGATTAAGTAAGGATACATGGCTCAAAGCTTTTTGACGGTTAATGTTACGTGGTGCAATATCAACAGCTTGGCTAATTAGTTGTTGAGCTTCATCATACTTATTAAGTTTAATTTCTAGTCGGCTTAGCAGGTCCAGAGCAACTAAACGAGTTTCACTGCGTTGTAACATCGTTTTCAACATTCGCTGTGCAAGTGAATGCTCATTACATGCAATCAAAGCTTCAACTAAGCCTACCTTTGCCCAAGTGAATTTTTGAATATCAAGAACAGATTTAAAAAAGGTTTTAGCTTCTTCATTACGTTTTAGTCGAAGTAGGGCATCGCCTTTTAGTCTAAGTAAAATAGCACTAAAACTGTGGCTTTTGTTTTGTAATAATTCGTCGATCTTTTTTATTGCTTTTGAATCGTTCTCGTCATCAATAAGTTGATATACTTGATGTAAATTATTTTTTCGCATCAGTACTTTTTCGATACGATTTTTTAATTCATTAATAGTGAAAGGTTTAACAAGGAAATCATCAGGTTGCAGCTCTAAGACACTGTGTACAAGAGAGCCACTTGTTTCAGCAGAAATAAAAATAAAGCCAGTGGAGTTTTTAATCAGGCGCTTCATTTTCAGCTCTTCATATAGCTGATAGCCATCTTGTTGCTTACTCAGATTAAAAGAGCAAACAATTAGATCAAATTGCTCTATTTGGCACTGCTCTTTTGCTGAGTTGGCATGCTCTGCAAAACGTAACTGACGAAACCCCAACCCCTCTAATGATTGTTTCATATAGCTTTGAGCAAGTGGTTGCTCTTCGACTATTAAAATTTTAGCGTTCGAAAAAATCTTTGCAGGCATTAGACTTGCGACCGAGTGACATTAACAGTGACTATAATAAACAGTCTAGCTGCTGACAAGGCAAATTACAGCTTTTGCTGCTATTAAAAGTTTGGCTAAGGTCTTTGTCGAAAATGCGAGAAGTATGAAAGATCAGCTTTTAGGTATTTAGGCTTGTTGAACAGTAGGGGAAATTAAACCATTTGCCTGTGTTTTATAGAAAGTGGCGATGCTTTTGAAATCTAAAGGTAGATAAGGAAGCCTTTAAAGAAAATGTTTATATGTTGTGGGTCGTACTGGACTTGAATCATCGAGCCTGTGTTTTGTAAAGAGTGGCGATGCTTTTGAAAACTAGAGATAAAATAAAGAGGTTTTATATGTGGTGGGTCGAACTGGACTTGAACCATCGAGCCTGTGTTTTGTAAAGAGTGGCGATGCTTTTGAAAATTAGAAATAAAATAAAGAAGATTTAAAGAAAGTATTTATGAAGTGTTTATATGTGGTGGGTCGTACTGGACTTGAACCAGTGACCCTCGCCTTGTAAGGGCGATGCTCTCCCAACTGAGCTAACGACCCACATATAAATTTTTCAGATTAAATGGTTGGTTTTACTGAACTTAACCACCGAGCCTTTTCGTTGTAAAGAGTTGCGATGCTCTTTGCTTCAAAAAGTAAATGGTGGGTCGTACTGGACTTGAACCAGTGACCCTCGCCTTGTAAGGGCGATGCTCTCCCAACTGAGCTAACGACC
>NZ_JBPNYQ010000042.1:0-13757 GCF_051235485.1 Pseudoalteromonas nanhaiensis
GGGTCATGATGGACTTGAACCATCGACCAATGGATTAAAAGTCCACTGCTCTACCAACTGAGCTAATGACCCGCTCTTTTTTCCGCAATTCGGCTGTTGTTACCAATCGCCTGCTGCGGGCGCTTATAATACTTATTTAAATGCTGAGTGCAACAGAAAATATCTCTTTTTTTAAGTTTTTATGTCTAGATGCCTAATTTTAGACCGCTTAAGTCAAAAAGCAGTCTAATCAGGTCAAATCTACATTTGCGACAGACGTTCTGTGGCTAATTTTGCAGCAGTCGTACTTGGGTACTGATTAATTAAATCATTAAAGGTTTTAAGTGCTTGCTCGCTTAAACCTTGATCAGCTAATAAGTTTCCTAACTTTAGCATCGCATCTGGGCGCTTGTTAGAATTAGGATACTCATTGACTACTTTTTTAAAGTGTTCAGTCGCACCCGCTTGATCATTTTGTATTGTTAACAACTGACCTAACCAATAATGTGCATTAGATGCATATACTGAATTAGGATAAGTCGTTAAGAATGTTTGAAACTCAGGAATCGCTTGCTCATAACGTTTATCTTTCATGATTAACGCTACAGCGCGCTCATAAGCCTCGTTTTCTGATAAGTCTGAACTAATCGCTTGCGTAGCCCCTACATCGGTATAGCTGTTTGTAGGTTGAGCTGGCGTAGCAGGTTGGCTATATGCTTGGCTTACACGATTCTCGATTTCTTGGTACAGCTCGCGTTGGCGCTGAAGTACTTTTTCAAGCTTATAGCTTTGCTCTTCCGTAATACCACGAACTTGGCTTACTTCGTCTTGTAATATATTAAGCTGCTGCTGAAGCTCAGCTTGTAATAAATTACGTGACTTCATCATGTTTTCTAACGCGACTAAACGCTTCTCAATGCTCGATTGTGAGCTTGCAGCTTCTGAAACAGGAGCGGGAGCAGCCCATAACTGGGTGCTCCCGCTTAAGATCATTGCTGCCAAAATAATTTTCGGCTTCATAATGACTCTTTATTAGTAAACTAATACTGCGCGACGGTTTTTCGCGAACGCTTCTTCAGTGCGAGACTTAACCATTGGCTTTTCTTCACCATAGCTCACTACTGACATTTGGCTAGCAGAAACACCTAAGCTTTGTAAATATTTTTCTACTGCTTGACCACGGTGCTCACCTAACGCGATGTTGTACTCAGGTGTACCGCGCTCATCTGCATGACCTTCGATTAGTACTTTAACTGATGGGTTTTGTACTAAGAATTCAGCGTGTGCTTGTAAAAGCTCAGCATATTTGCTTTGAATTTTTGCATTATCAAAACCGAAGTAAATGATTTGCTCTTGACGTAACGCTTCGTATTTTTGACGAAGTGCTTCTTCAGCTTGCTGCTCTGGAGTAAGTGTTGCAACTTCAACTGTATCATTGTTGTTTGATTGCTCAACCATACCTTGGTTAGATTGGTTTGCAGCACCTTCATCAAGATCAGAAGAAGAGCTACATGCTGCTAATGTCATCACTGGCACAGCAATTAGCAGGCCTTTTAAAGTTTTATTAAGTTGCATTTAATTGATTCCTATATTGAGTAAACCAGTAAAATTACTGTAAATAAGGCGACCAAGCCGGTGCCTTAACTTGTCCGTCTAGTACAGGCAAACGTGCTTTAAAGCGACCATCCATAGAAACTAACGCTAATACCTGTTTATTATTATGAAGCGTGCTATAGATAATCATCGAACCGTTTGGCGCGATACTTGGCGATTCATCTAGGCGTGTTCTCGTTAACACTTGGAACGCACCAGTAGCTAGCTCTTTTTTAGCAAGATGGTATCGACCGTTTGTTCGATTCACCATCACTAATTCTTTTCCGTCAGGTGAAATAGAACCTGCTAAATTCATATCACCATCAAACGTCATTCTTTTAGCTCTGCCTGTTTTTAAATTTAACTTATAAATCTGGGCATTACCACCCCTTTCAGACGTAAACACAATATCTTCACCATTTGGGAACCAAGAAGGCTCTGTATCGATACTGCGGTGATTTGTTAGGCGTGTTTCTTTACGCGTAGCAAGGTCTAAAAGGTATACTTCGGTTGCACCATTGCGGTCTTTCGAAAGTACTAAAAGTAGCTTTTTACCATCTGGTGAAAACTGTGGTGCACCATTGATACCTTGATGGCTTGTGATTAACTCGCGCTTACCTGTGTAAAGATCTTGGATGTAAATTTGGCTTTGACGATTCTCAAAAGTTACATACGCAAGTTTAGTCCCATCTGGTGACCACGCTGGTGACATAAGAGGTTCTTTAGAGCGAAGTAGAACTTGTTCATTATAACCGTCGTAATCTGCAACAACGAGCTGATAAGGTTTTGGCTCATCATCACGCACGATAACGTAAGCAATTTTTGTTAAAAATGCGCCTTTTTCGCCAGTTAGTGCTTCGTAAACCACATCACTAATGCGGTGTGCATAACGGCGAAAACCGGTTTCAGAAATCACACTTTCACGGGCGTCTAAAATATGATCTTGGCTTTGCATTAATTTGCCATTAGCCATCATTTTTGTTTGTCCGCCGGTGATTTGCCCTCGAATAACATCAATAAGTTCATACTTTACAAGGTAGCGGCCGCCTGGCTGTTGCTCTACTTGACCAACAAGCACAGCCTCAACGCCTTGGTTAACCCATGCGCCATAGTCAACATCAGCATCTTTGCCCGGTAACTGCGGCATGTTTGTTACATCGATTGGCTTAAACTTACCACTGCGCATTAAATCAGCTGCAATCACTTTATTTAATTCTTCAGGGATAGGACCAACACCTTGATATTTAAAAGGCACAACCGCAATTGGGCGAGCGCCATCGATACCATCGGTAATTACAATTTCTAAGGCAGCACTGGCAATGCCATGAAAGCCCAGTAATACAATAAAAAACGCAGTTTTTATCTGGTTAAACATATCATTCCTTTAAAATTTAGGTGCTATGGTTAAGTTTATATTTTTTAGTTGCTCAAATACGTCACGATCAGGTGATACTGGTAATGTATCTGCCATACGCACTGCACGCATTGCAGCTTCACACACTAAGGTATCACCACCAAGCGATTTTACTTGAGTCACAAGGCCATTAAAACCAAGACGTATATTAAGGCGACACTCTTTGCCTTTCATCTTCTCATCTTTTAAGAAGTTTTGCTGAATGCGTGCCATTATTAACGCTTTGTATTTTTCAACTTCGCCTAGAACTTGTTGCTGACGTACCTTGTTACGTGCAGCTTGCTCTGCTGCTAACTGTTCTTGCAGCATTTGTTCTTGTAAAGCTTGTTGACGCTTACGTTCAGCTTCTTCAGCTTTACGTTTACGCTCAGCTTCTGCTTCAGCTGCTTTACGCTTACGCTCTTCTTCCGCTTTCTTTAACGCTTCTTCTTCAGCTTTACGTTTATCAGCGGCTGCTTTTGCTGCAGCTTCAGCCTCTTGCTTTTGCTTTTCAGCTTGTTTAGCTTTTGCACGTTCTTTCTCTTGAATTTCGCGTGCTTTTTTCGCTTGTGCTTCAGCTTCTGCCTTTTCTTTTTCCTTAGCACGGCGCTGTTGCTCTAGCTTTTTAAGACGACGGTCTTCAGCTTCTCTTTGCTTACGCGCTTCATTAGCTCGACGCTCTAGCTCTTGAATACGTTTCGCTTCGGCTTGTTTTTTTGCTTCTTCTTGCTTTTTAAGCTCTGCAATTTTCTGCTCAACCTGTTGTTGATCAACGGTAACAGCAGACACTGCTTTTTCTGGTGCAGGTAACGCTGGATTAAGGTTTACTTCCATGACTTTAGGAGCTGGCATATGAAAGTTTGCACTCGCTACTAAAAAACCAACGATAGCAAGGTGCAAAATAACCGATTTTATTATTGATGCACGCATACTACTCCTCGAATGATTCAGTCATTAAACCAACAGACGGAACACCCGCGTTTTTCAAAAAGTCCATTAATAGCAATACTTCTTGATAAGAAACACGGCCAGAGCCTTTAATCATAACCGGAGTATCTGGATTTTTCTGCAGCTGTAGCTTTATAACCGCCGCCACATCAAGGGCCTCCATCGGCGCTTCAGGGTCAGTACCAATACTGACATAATATTTACCTTCGGCATCAATTGAAGCAATGATCGGTGGTGTATCTTTGGTATCAACAAGATCAGACTCTTCCATTTTCGGTAAGTCGACTTTTACACCATGGGTGATAAGTGGTGCTGTTGCCATAAATATGATTAGCAGTACTAACATTACATCAATGTAAGGTACTACGTTTATCTCCCCTACAGGGCGACGTTTCTTACGCTGATACATTCGCTTTAGCCTCTATTTGTGTAGCTGCTTGGCGGTGTAAAATATTAGCAAACTCTTCCATGAAGTTAATGTAATTACCTTCAAGCTTTTCTACTTTGTTTGCAAAACGGTTGTAAGCGATAACAGCTGGGATTGCCGCAAATAAGCCCATCGCTGTAGCGATGAGTGCTTCTGCAATACCCGGTGCAACCATTTGTAACGTAGCTTGCTTAACTTCGCCTAACGCGATAAACGCATTCATGATACCCCACACCGTACCAAATAGGCCGATATATGGGCTAATTGAACCTACTGTTGCTAAAAATGAAAGACTTGATTCTAGTTTTTCTACTTCGCGAGACAAAGCAACGCGCATAGAACGGTGCGTTCCTTCCATCACAATACTTGCGCTTTGAATTGAATTTTTCTTATGACGAGCAAATTCTTTAAAACCTGCGACGAAAAGTGCCTCAACACCAGAAGCGCCTCCAGGACGGGCTGACACTTCATTATATAGTTTACTTAAATCAACGCCTGACCAAAACTTTTGCTCAAAACGCTTTGCGCCATTAAGTGCATCAGAAATCGCTTTTTTACGTTGAAAAATAATTGCCCATGACATTACCGACATACCGACTAATGCCAACATTACTAGCTGGACAAGTACACTGGCTTCTAGAATAAGATCTAAAAAGTTAAGCCCTGATCCCACGTTAAACTCCTAAAATAGATTTCTATATAATTTGTTATATTTTTTACATGCGCACTGTTTGACCATAAATGAGGCCAAAAGTTGTGCCTAGTGTATATAGTCAGTTATAAACTGACAACGCTCTTGCTGTGAATTAGCGGCAATTAACGGTAAAAAGCAAATTGCTTAGCTATTTTTTAGTCATATTAAGTTTCACTCGTCTTTTTGTGCATATTTTTACCTTAATAAAAAGTCATTACAAAAATCCTAAAAAGCTGATAAAACCTCAAAAAATAGCGCTTTTATTCAAAAAACACGCATAAACACCCAAAAGCAGTTTTGCAAATCTACTACAGAATACTTAAACTAATCCTGAATGAAGTTCATAAAATTTTTAAAACCCACTTTATTCATGAGCTTAAATATAAAAGCACCAAAAAGTGAACAAAAAGCACACAACTTAAATTTTCACTCACATTAGTTTTTTTTATCTGAAAATAAAATTTTTCTAGTTTGAAGAAAAATCCTTCATTGCGTATTATTTACCTATACCGAGCTAGCAACCTCATGAAAGAGTCTTTCATTAAGCTCAGTTTTTTGCATTATGATGTTTCGTATTGCTCCAGGTTAATTTGCACAGGATAAAACCTCGTTCAAATTGACCATAGTTTCCAAGATTACTTCCTTCAACTTGTTGTTTGCCCGCATCCTTATGCGGGCTTTTTTTTGCCTGAGCAAACGTGAACGAGAATACCTACAGCTAACTTAACAGCATGTGAATTACAGATGTTAAAATGATACTAAGCGGTAAGCGGTAAGCGGTAAGCGGTAAAACCTATCTTGCTAATAAATAAAACCAAGTTACCTAAATTAAAAAAGCAGCCCTTTTGAGCTGCTCGAAACTTATAAATAAAAAACTTGTTACTAAGCTTTAGGTTTGATTATTTATCGGGTGTTAAACCAAAGTGAAGGTAGGCAATATCCGAGACAAGTCGTCCGCGTGGAGTGCGTTGAATAAAACCTTGCTGTATTAAAAAAGGCTCTATTACATCTTCTATGGTTTCTTTTTCTTCGCCGATGGCGGCAGCGAGGTTATCAAGACCAACTGGGCCGCCCATAAATTTTTCGATAATAGCAAGCAAGTATTTACGGTCCATATAATCAAAGCCACTTTTATCAACATCAATCATATCGAGTGCTTGCTCAGCCACCGAAGCATTTACTTTACCATCTGAGCGTACTTGGGTGTAATCACGCACACGGCGCAACAAACGATTTGCAATTCGAGGTGTACCACGCGAGCGCTTGGCTATTTCTGCCGCGCCTTCATCACACATGGTTAAATTTAAAAAGCTAGCAGAACGTGCAACAATTTTTGATAAGTCTTCAACAGAATAAAACTCTAAGCGCTGTACAATACCAAAACGGTCTCTTAGCGGTGAGGTAAGTGATCCTGCCCGTGTTGTTGCGCCAATTAATGTAAATGGCGGTAAATCGAGTTTTATTGAGCGCGCTGCAGGGCCTTCACCAATCATAATATCCAGCTGATAATCTTCCATCGCCGGATATAAAATCTCTTCAACTTGTGGACTTAGCCGATGTATTTCATCAATAAAAAGTACATCACCTTCTTCAAGGTTTGTTAAAAGTGCAGCAAGGTCCCCTGCCTTTTCGAGTACAGGGCCAGACGTCGTTTTAATATTTACGTTAAGCTCGTTAGCAACAATGTTAGCAAGAGTCGTTTTACCAAGACCCGGTGGACCGAATATTAATAAGTGATCGAGTGCTTCACCACGGTGCCGTGCGGCCTCAATAAAAATTTCCATTTGTTGCTTAACATGCGGCTGGCCTGTGTAATCGTTAAGAAGCTTTGGCCGTATAGCACGGTCAACACTGTCTTCGTTACTTTGCTCAGATGCATCAATTAAGCGATCTGCTTCAATCATGGTTTACTCACAACATTGATTTTAGAGCTTCTTTAATTAGAACCTCGGTCGTCATATCTGGTTTATTAACTGCTTTAACCGCTTTTTGTGCTTGCGGTAATTTGTAACCTAACGCTTCAAGCGCTGAAACAGCATCATCGGCAGCGTTATTTGCCACAAGTGTATTATTACTTGCAGGCTCAATAACCGCATTATCGCTAAATGGCGTAAATAAGTCATTACCCCAATTTTTAAGCCTGTCTTTCATTTCAAGCACTAAACGCTCAGCGGTTTTTTTACCAACTCCCGGTAGTTTAACCAAAGTGGTCGCATCTTCATTATTTACACACGTTACAAATTGCTGCGCCGACATTCCCGATAAAATGGCAAGGCCAAGTTTAGGGCCAACACCATTGGCTTTTAATAGCTCTCTAAATAAAGCGCGTTCAGTTTTATTGTTAAAACCAAATAATAGCTGGGCATCTTCACGTACTACAAAGTGGGTATAAATAATCGCTTGCTCACCCACTGCCGGTAAATCATAAAAACAGGTCATTGGCATTTGTACTTCGTAGCCTACACCACTTACTTCAATAAGAATTTCTGGTGGCTGTTTTTCAACTAGTAAGCCATTTAATCGACCAATCATATTACTTCCTTAATCGTCCTCTTACGGTTTTGCTAGCGCTCCCCGCAAGTTTTATTAAATTTTGTTCTGAGTGAGCATGACAAATAGCAATAGCCAAGGCATCAGCAGCATCGGCTTGCGGAGTGCCCGGTAATTTTAATATATTTTTAACCATATGCTGTACTTGCGACTTATCGGCTCCACCATTACCTACAACTGCTTGCTTAATTTGTCGTGCCGAATACTCATAAACTGGCAGCTCAGCCATTGAAGCACCAACAATTGCTGCACCTCGGGCTTGGCCTAGTTTAAGTGCCGAGTCTGGATTATGTGCCATAAACACTTTTTCGATAGCAAAGCTATCTGGAGAGAATTGTTCTACCAACTGGCTAATACCTTGGTAAATCATTTTTAAGCGCACCGGAAAATCGTGATCGGCTAATTTAATGCAACCACTTCCTAAATAGGTAAACTTTGCACCTTGATGGGCAATCACACCATACCCTGTTAATCGTGAACCAGGATCAATTCCTAAAATAATCGCCAACTAACTGACCCGTCTATTATCATTATTATCTGCAGTTAATAATGCCAGAGCACTGTATAAATTACCAGTAACCAATTGCAATTCATAAAAAATGCCCGCAGTTGCGAGCATTTTTCACACAGCTTTCTCTTATGCCAGCGAGCGCAATAAGCCTTGAGTATTTTTGCGCATTGTTCTGGCTATCATTAAATAACCCAAACATGCCACAAATAAGCCCCCTACCGCAGGGCCAATTAACCAAATATGCGGATGCAGTTTGCCTGCTAATTCAAACATCTGCCTTTGTACTATTAATAATGCAACATCACTAACAATGGCTGCGACTAAGCCTGCTGTGACCCCTAATAGTAAAAACTCATATAAGGTGGCGTTTTTAATTAAGCGACCTTTCGCGCCTAAGGTTCGCAAAATAACTATCTCTTGCATACGCTCGCCTAAACTTGCTTGTACTTGTGAAATAAGCACTAGAGCACCACAGGCAACAACAATTGCCAACACAAACCCAATCGCTAACGATACTTGCTCTATGGTTGAGCGGATTTGCTTTATAAAGCTTTCAACATCTATCACGTTAACCGTTGGGTACTGGCGCATTAGCTCATTGAACTCGCGCTTTTTATCTGCTTTTACATTTACCGATGAAATATAAGTAGCAGGGAAACTCGCCAATACATCAGGACTTAGAATAATAAAGAAGTTCGGCTTTAATGTTGTCCAATTAACCTTGCGCACACTGGTGATTTTGGCATCAAACGATTGTGCACCAATCAAAAAGGTTAATGTGTCGCCTAATTTAACATCGAGGCGTTCAAGCATAGACTCTTCAACTGAAGCTTCAGCGACAGAATCTTTTGTGAACCATGTGCCATCAATAAGCTCATTTTGACTTGGTAAATCTTCACGCCAAGTTAGGTTTAGCTCACGACCAATACCGGAACGGGCTTCTTCATCTTTCTTTTCATTGTCTTCTTGTGAGACTTCACGAGCAACCAGTTCGCCATTAACGGCGTTTACGCGGCCACGGACAACCGGATAAAAGTCAGAGGTTGGCATATCTCGCTCTGCTAAAAAGCTCGTAATTGGCTCTAGTTCTTGCTCTGTTATATTTACTAAAAATGAATTGGGCGCATCAACCGGTAATTGCGATTGCCAGTCAGAGATCATGTCGTTCTTAAGTACAATTAAAAACAGCAACAGTTTGATAGCCAAAGCAAAACTAATCAATTGCACAGCATTCACATTGGCGCGTTTTTGGATAGACGCAATCGCCAAAGACCAGCTATTACCAGGGCTTAAACCGAGCTTTCGACCGCCACCAAATATAACCTTTGATAAACCAAACAACACAGCAATTAAAAACGCTGTAGAGAGAAACAAAATAGCGCTTATTTTAATATTATTACTAAATAACCACATCAGTAAAAATACAGTAAGTGCCGACATAGCAAGGTGTATTTTACTGACCAATAAACGATCGCCTAAGTTACGACGCAGTACTCGCAGCGGCGGAATATCAAATAAATCGAGTAATGGTTTAATCGAGAACATAATTGCACAAATTAAACCTGTGCTAATTGCAATAATCCACGGTTTAGCCGATGCACTAGGAAGTACTGAGCCCATGCTTTGTGCTAGATAATCTGTTGCAATGGCTTGCAATCCATAACCAATCAGCAAACCAACGATCACCGACATTGAACAAACAAGGCTCAAATGAAGTAAATATATTTTACGGATCATAGCGCGGCTACCGCCGAGTGTTTTCATCATGGCAACAGGGTCGTATTGGCGTTCACAATAGCGCTTTGCCGATACCGCGATAGCCACAGCAGCTAGTATAATGCCAAGTAAGCCTGCCAATAATAAGTAGCTTTCGGCGCGGTTTAAGCTATTAGAAATAGGCGATTGGCGGTCTTTAACGCCATACCAACGCTGGTTTTCTTTCATTTGAGGTTTTAACCAGCTATAAAAATTTTCGATATCGCTTTCGTCCCCAGCATACAGCTGGCGGTAAAACACTCGACTACCCGGCTGAATAACTTGAGTTTTTGCAATATCGTCTTCGTTAATTAAAATACGTTGGCTACTAGAAAACACATTAAACGGTGCATCGGGCTCTTCAGCTACAACATGACTGGCAACAAAAGTGGCGGCTCCTAAGTCTACTTTATCGCCAACTTTAATATTAAGCGCATAGAACACCGACTCACTGAGCCAAACTTCACCGCGAGTTGGAATGTCTTCAGTTACCTGAGGCTCAGCAGTTAAGCTAGATTTTATCTTTAGCTCGCCTTTTAATGGATAAGTGTTTGATACCGCTTTAACCGAACCCAACTGCATTTCGTCACCAGCAAATAGCATGGTATCGAAATAGGTTATTTTTGCGGTGCGAATGTTATCTTGGGCGGCTTTATCTAAAAACTCAGCAGGTAAAGCATGGTTACTTGCTAAGACACGATCTGCAGCAATAAAGGCACTGCTTTTTTGCTCAATACTTTGACCGATACGGTCAGTAACCATAGATAAAGTTAAAACAGTCAGTACAGCTAAAGCTATGGCTGCACTGATCACTGTTAACTCACCGCGCTTAAACTCACGTGAAAACAGTTTTAGTGCTAATTTAGCCCACATTCGCTTGCACTCCTTCGCTTTCTTTTACTGTTACTAATTGCCCTGCTTCAATATGTAATATTTGCTGGCATTTTTGCGCAAGCTGCTCGTCATGGGTTACTAAAATAAGTGTCGTACCGTGTTCTTTATTTAGTTCAAATAATAACGACTCAATGAGCTTACCGTTTTTACTATCAAGGTTGGCTGAAGGTTCATCGGCAAATAAAATTTTAGGTGTACCAATAAATGCACGAGCAATCGCTACTCGTTGCTGCTCACCGCCCGACAATTGTGACGGATAATGGCCAACACGATGACTTAGCCCTACTTTTTCAAGTAGCTCAAGTGCTTGTTGTTTAGCATTTTTGCTTCCTGCAAGTTCTGCCGGTAGCATCACGTTTTCTAGAGCTGTTAAACTTTGCACGAGCATGAAAGATTGAAATACAAAACCTACTTTCTCTGCGCGAAGTGCAGCACGTGCTTCCTCATCTAATTCGTGTAATGCAGCACCATCTAAATGAATACTGCCATTGGTTGATTGGTCAAGGCCGGCTAATAAACTTAATAAAGTAGACTTACCCGAACCAGATGTGCCCACTACCGCAACCGAATCTCCTGACTTGACATTAAAGCTGATGTCACTGAGGATGGTGAGGTCGCCCTCAACCGTGGTGACCGTTTTAGAAAGTCCTTTAACTTGAATAATGTTTAATTGAGAAAGCGCTGACATATGATGCATCCAATCCTACGTTTTATATTCGTTTTACTGTTAGTAATCAAACCACTTACGGCAGCAGCTGACAACACAATTTTAATTTTAGGTGACAGTTTAAGCGCCGCTTATGGCCTTAAACAAGAGCAAGGCTGGGTTAAATTGTTACAAGATAAGTACGATGAAAAAGACCAATCTGTATACCTAGTAAACGCCAGTATTAGCGGTGAAACCACAGGCGGTGCGTTAAGACGGCTCGATGCATTACTAACCGAGTTTGAACCTACGCACGTGCTTATAGAGCTTGGCGGAAATGACGGTTTACGCGGTTTTCCAATCAAGCGCTTACAAGCTAACCTACGTGATTTAATAGCAAAAAGCCAACAAACTGGGGCGAAAACCGCCGTAATGGAGGTACAGATCCCACCAAATTACGGCCCGCGTTATACCAAGCTTTTTACCGACAGCTTTAAAACCATTGCCAATGAAACAAACTCAGAATTAATGCCATTTTTTATGATCGATATTGCTGGCCGACCAGAGCTTATGCAAAACGATAACTTACACCCTAACGCCGATGCTCAACCATTAATACGCGACTTTATGTACAAAACGATCAACGATTGGCTAGATTAACCGCTAGCCTAATCACTTTATAATTAGAGCTGGACAATAAACAGCCAAACAAACCGCAGTTGTATTGATTTTTATAAAAAAAGCCGTACTATGGCTTGCAACGTCGGCATATAGCGCAGCTTGGTAGCGCACTGTCATGGGGTGTCAGGGGTCGCAGGTTCAAATCCTGCTATGCCGACCATTTTTTCTCACCCTAATCAATCACTTAATTGCTTCGCCCTTAAAGGCTAAAAAATAGCCACCCCATAATTATCCCAGTAACTTCCCAAAATACAGTATTTTTGTTCCCTTACGTTTTTTAAGTTAATTGGACTTAAATTCATTCTAACTTCGTCCAGCTTTAAGCATAGTGAGTTCGATTGAAACACAACTTTTTAGCTTTGTTATTACGATCATTGACCAGCCCTATCAACTAACAAACTTTGCCTTACCGATATAGTGTTTTTAAGAATGCTTGAAATATCCATCAAATTACCTTTTACTTTTAATGCCTCACTTAAATCACGCTTAATGATTTAAAAAAAAGCCAGCAGAGCTGGCTTTAAGTCATAACGAGTCAAAAAACGCGTTAACTGATTTATCAAACAAATGATAAAAATAAAGAAATTGTCCAGTGTTGAGAATATGCGATTGCACCAGTTGCTTGAACTGTTTCAATAAGCAGAAATTACAACTGAAAAACACGTTCGTAGCTGGGCGCATCTCCTCAGGTAGTGCTTGCATAAAAGAGTCGCTAACAACTATAAACTCTTGCTGAGCTACATAATTTCTTACGTAATAAATGTAATCACTACTTTGCTCATATAAAGCAATATATTCTTCATCATTAGCAACTGCAGGTCGCTTCTGAAATAGTTCCACAACGTTTGAGTTAGTCATATTCATCTCCAAAAAATTTGTCTTCGAAAAAAAATACGAGCTACTTATGCAAAATTTGTATTGTCTGCTGATTTATTATTTTTTGATCGGCTGAGAAAAAACAAACTTGATGGAAAATAAAAAGCTTAATGGTGCTTGCGGAAATAGGCGAGAACCTTAAAATTACTCTCTCTAATTGGTTCAATGCAGTTGAGTCAACTTAAGCTTTAAAATGGTAATCAATATTGAACTTCAAATTTAAAAAAAACTGGCTTACACCAATGTTTGTCATAACACTTCTTTTCTCATTGGTATCTTTGGTATCTACATATTACTTTCATGATACGGGATCCATAAAGATAAAAGCCGCGCTGTTTGTATCTCCAATATTTTACTTATATGCAGTGTACTATTTCTCTTATCTAGTTATTACACCCAATGAAATTGTAATTGAGGGTAATAAAATAAATATTGATGGAAAAACTCATTCATTAGGTGGTGATTCGAAATGTTACGTGTACTTTGATAAGCCTGTACGCGCCTCTGAAGTACTACAGGCCGAATTTGAATGTTACTCGAGAGTGAAAAACCAATAACTACATCTTGCTTTTATGATTTTGATTTTGATGAAAGTGACTTTATAACTCACTACGCAGATAGTGAGGCCATTTTTGCACATTCAAAGGTGTTTGATTAAAGTTTTAGAACTCTCGATGGGCTACATAGTTTCTTACGCAATATATATAGCTACATAGTTTCTTACGCAATATATGTGTAGTGGCATAGTTAATTTGGCCACCCATTAAGAAAGAAATGTTATGCTAATAAGCATACAAATTTGGGTGTAAA
>NZ_JBPNYQ010000043.1:0-13235 GCF_051235485.1 Pseudoalteromonas nanhaiensis
TTGAATCAGCTCGTGAAAAACTTGAGAGGGCTTATGGTGCCCTCAACTAGTCAGAACTTGTGTGATGAAGTACTAGGATGTTTTACCATAGCTCGCGCTATCAATAATAAGCGTTGGTCGCCAAAAGAAAGCTGGCTAAATGAACTATTTTGTTTGTCGTTTAACCCTAGTAAGGCTAACCATTTTTTAGCGATTGATAGCTGTGTTTCAGTGGCTTTTTGATAAAGACCAATGCTGTCATAAAAACCTGATACGATGGTATTAAGCGCTGTTATATTAACGCGATAATCCATATGCAAGGCATTTGAAATATAACCAATATGCTGTTTAATTTGCCAGATACTCTCGCCACTGCCGCGCTGATAGCCAAACACCTTAATATCGTTGTTATAACACTGCGGGTTATCACCTGTAATTAGATTAAGTAAGCAAGTTTTACCCGAGCCGTTTTTACCCGTTAACTGCCAATGTTCACCTTGATTAATTTGCCAGTTTAGCTTTTCAAAAATAACGGTTCCGCCAAAACTTACAGAGGCATCTTTAAGTTTTACTAATATGGGATCAGTTAGGGCTGGCGCTTGATGGTCGTTATCTGCCTCGGGCACGTTTAATTCGGTTTGCACTAAATGTAGCAATTTAAAAAGATCTTGGCGTTGCTCTTTCGTTGGCTGCGCTAATTGGTGAGTGATCTGAGCATGTTTTATAAACGCATAATGATCAACAAAGTCAGGGATTTCACTCAACCTGTTAAGAACAAAAATCATCGTCGTGTGTTTGCTTAATTCAGCTAATAACTGATTAAGAGTTTGCAGTGCTGTTACATCTAAACCATCAAACGGTTCATCCAAAATAAGTAACTCAGGGCGTCCAATTAGCGCTTGGATCAGCATCAGCTTTCGCGTTTCACCGGTTGATAGGTCACGAAATGCATTATTCATTTTACTATCAAAATCAAATGTTTTTATGAGTAGTTCAAGTAACTCAGTATCAATGTCATGGTCGCTTCTGTCGGCCAAAATAATGTCTTTAACTGTGCTTAGCGGCGTAAGACCATCAATAATATCATCCTGATCTTTATTTAGCTCATCGGCCAATAATTGCTTTTGTCTATCAGGTGACACCACAGCAATTCGTGCAAAGTTATTGGTAAACTGGCCTTGCTCAATACGCGAGCAACCTGCAATTACAGCTGCTACTGCTGATTTTCCTGCTCCATTTTCACCCAGTAATACCCATTGCTGCGCTGCTGATACAGTTAAACTTAAATCACGTAAACGATACTCTTCATTACCCTGCCCCTTAAGGCTGGCATTAACATTAACCAACTGAACATATTGCACTATGAATCCTCATTCCGGCTTATTACTAGCCTGACGTTACAACATTCAACAAAAAAATAAAAATCGTTTAAACCTTTTTTGAACATAGCTGCGACTAAGGTATAAAAGGTCATCAACAGGAAACAGACAATGAAAAAATTACTTTATGTAGCAGCTATTGGCTTAGCACTAACAACAACATACGCAATGGCGAAAGATTCACGTGAATTAAATCATAACTTCGCAGTGAGTGGTGCAAGCCAGCTTGAAATTGATTTTCCAGTAGGCAGCTTAGAAGTAGAAAACTATGACGGCAGCGAAGTGGTCGTTACTGTTCGTATTGAGCCTAAAAATGATAAAGGTTGGTTTGGATCTGAGGTTGATTTATCTGATATCGAATTAAGCCATTCACAAAGCGCAGGGTCGTTGAACTTAAAACTAGATAACGATGACATTCAACAAAGCTGGTATGTAAAAATGCCGAAGTCAATGGCCATTGATGTTGAGCTGGGTGTTGGTGATATTGAAATTAACGACGCTAGCAACTCGGTAGATATTGAGCTAGGCGTAGGTGCCGTTCGAATTGATAGTGCGCTTGACGACTATAAACGTATTGAACTCGATACGGGCGTTGGCGATACCAAAATTCGTGGCTTAAAAAATGATGCAAACACTAGCCGTAAAGTTGTTAGCTCTCACTCAAGCTACCGTGGTAATGGTCAATATGCTATTGACGTTGAAGTGGGTGTCGGCGACATCAAAGTAACTAACTAAATACCGGTTTATCCCTGTGAGCTCTCGGTAAATAAAATACTGAGGGCTTTTTCGACCGAGTCAGCAGAAATCGGTTTATATACGTGTAAATTAGCCCCTAGTTCATATACTCGTTGTAAATCATCATTAGAGGTGTTCGCTGTCACAACCAAGATTGGGGTTTGCTGTCCTTGCTCATTACGAATGATATCTATCGCTTTAAAACCATCCATTACGGGCATATTTAGGTCCATAAAAATTACATCATACTGAGTATGCAAGGCCATATCTGTGGCGATTAAACCATTTTCAGCAACGTCAAAACTGTAGTTAAAATGCTTAAGTATGCGACCTAGTATCGTGGCATTAAGAGGATTATCCTCAACAATTAAGCAGTTTAAAGCACCTGGCAACTTTGCAGACTGTTCTATGCCCGGTGAACTTACGAAGTTAAGATTTATAACCACTTTGGCGCCTTGTGGCTGCGCATTAAAAAATTGAATGTCGCCATTTAATGCTTTAACAATGTGCTTGACTCGCAATAGCCCTGTTTTTAAGCCTTGAAAATGTTGCTCAGTTCTATTTTCATTATCTTGTATATCTGAGGGTAATTCGTCAAACCCCTTACCATTATCTTGCACTTCTAATAGCAGGCGTTGCTTGCCTTGATTAGTCGCTGTAATTGCTATTCGCCCTTGCACCGGCGTAAATTTAACCGCGTTATTTATCAATTCAGCAACGACTTGTTGTAACCGCGGATGATCAGTAATGAATTCGCTGTTAAGCGAATCAGATAAACTGACGCTAAGAGTAATCTTTTTCTCGTGACAAGCGTATTCATAGGGTGCAATCGCTTGTTTTAATGTTTCTAACAAGTTGCCTTGGTCAAGTTTAGGCTGCCACTGGCCTGTAGTCATTTCTTGTAAATCAAGCAACTCATCTAACATCACCACCAAGCGGTTAGCACAATATAGTGCTTGTTGCTGAGCCAGCTTTTGCTCTTCTTTAATATCAAGAGACTCTATGGATGCTGTTAATCCTTGTAAAGGTGTTCTAAATTCATGACTAGTGCGAGCAATAAAACGCTCTCTAGTTTTATTTACCTGTTCTGCATAATCTTTTTGTTCTTTATAACTTGTAAGTGCTTTTGTGATTAGATTCTCCATTGGTTTAAAAACAAATAGTAACTCAATGAGTAGTAATACCATTGCAATAACCCAGAACATCATTTCGAGAACGGCAAGTAGTGTGACCTTATGCACTGACTTTTGCTCTAAGAGCTTTACGGCTTGATCTAATTTTGTAAGTAAGGCTTCAAGCTGATTACTGGCAAATAGTGAGCTGTCTATTTCTAAATAATTTTCGCGGCTATTGAGAAGTAACTGGGCTTTACTGATGTAGCGTTTAACGTGGGCATCAAGAGCTGTGGGCGGTAAGAAGTAGTGAGCCTGTAATGATTCGTTTAGATAAATATAATCACCTTCACTATCTTGCTGAATTAAAAACTGGTGACCTGCAATAAACTGATCGACCGCCTGCTCTAGCAATCGACGATGCTGTTGCTGAAAGCTATCAGCTTCATGATAAATTAACGCATTACCGTAAAGAGCTATCTTTTGCGAAAGCATGCGCTGTTTACCTGCAATGTTAATCACTTTCGCATCTCCCTTTTGCACATACAAAAGGGTTTGGATCAACGCCGCTGAAGTTGATATCAAAATTGCTATCGCTAACAATCCGAAGCGATATCTTCTGCGTATATCTGTGACTAACTTAAACATGTTTTACTCGTTTATTTTTAGAGTAATTGTAGATCATATAATGCAATAAAGCCCACTCAAGGTGGGCTTTAAATATCAGCTAAATAGGTAAATTAATTTACCTATTTTCAAGTCGGTTATAATCAAACAAACCAAATTCGACGCCGCGATACTCTTTCGCTACACGGTGTAAAATATCGCTGTATTGCCAAAACTGTGGATGCGTGCGACGAATAGCAAACTCACTTTTTAGCTCTCTGTAGGCAGCTTCATCTGTTATTTTTGCAAGCCCAGATGCAAATGCAGCAACCTGCTGTTCATTGTGTAAGTACCAAATTGCTTCTGGGTAATCACCTATAAATCCAGGCACAATTGTTACGGTATCTTCATCATAAGCACGCTGACCTTCTTCATTCAATAAGCTCGAGATATTGTAATGAGCATTATGGTGGATCAAGGTGTAGGCTTTATGTTTATCATCGCTGTCTTTGACCAACACAAACGAAATTTGTTGCAGCAAGTTAACAGCTTTAACAGGAAGATCGTTAATTTTCGCCAGTGGTTCAGGCACTTTCGTATAGTCGTAGCGAGGACTCAAAATTGGTTTGAGCTTCTCTTTGAGCATATTATAAAGTTCAGACTGTTGATCTGCGGTTTTATATTCTATGCCTGTAGGCTGACTAAACGACAACTCATCTTCAAAGAAACTCGTTAGGCTAGGTGGCGATTTACGATACCACTGGGCTTTAATTTCTTTACGTTTAGCTTCTGGTAATAATGCAAGGTAGTTTGCTTCACCTTCTAAGCGTAAAAAGTCCATATACAAACGAGTTAATAACTGATGACCAATGTTGCCATACACATCAAAACCCGCCACCAGCAAGTAATGAATACGTTCAAATAACGCGTAGTCGAGTATCCAAGTGGTCTTTGGCTCTTGACCTATCCAGCCTTTAACAACCGTTGCGCTATCGAAATGACGAAATACCGTCAGCGCTGCATTTTGGTTATGACCATCACCTTGCCAAAGTAAATCGGTTGTGAGGTGCTGACCGTTGGCAAACATCTTATTTGCCAGTGCAACTTTGGCAGACAAGTATTTATTTTGGCGTTTTGAATACTTCACCCAGCTAGAAATCGGTAAAGCATTACTTTCTTCTTCGGCAGGCAAGGCTAGCGCATCTTCATGTTGTAACAACATTTCACCGACTTTCGGTGTCGCCGCCATTTCAGGCTTCGCAAAACCTACCCAGAACTGATCGTTAATCACGTTTAACGCAATTTGACCACGACAAACAGGCCCTTTAATAAAGCCCATAATAATAAGCTCAGCTTCATCAAGCATAAATTGATAACGCGAGTTTACTGGAATTGCAGCAAAGGCTTTAAACGGGTTTGATGCCACTTCAGGCTTATAACTTGGTAGCTTGTTTACTTGATAATCAGCGTCAATAAATTGTGAATGTAAGCGTGCAAGCTTTTCATCATTTAATGCTAAAGGTAAATGTGTTTTCGCTAAAATAGTCGAACGGTCATGCATTAAACGATAATAAACTCGCTCAACTTTAGGGTCTTCATATGGGCGACGGGTGCTAATGTGTTTGATCTCTTCACCCGGCGGCGTCGAAGAGCGCACCAACTTAAAGTAGCTATGTTTATCGCCATGCTCAGGGAAATAAATATGCGCTAAGTACCAGTGTTCATAAATATAGCGAGCGGCAAGCTGATGCTTTAAACCATCTTGATTTAAGAATGCTTCCCAGCGTTCAACTTGTTTTAGTACGTCCTTTTCAGGAGGATCTATATGAGCAAGATAGCCGCCTTTTCTAAGCCACTTAGCCAGATGCTGAAACTCTTCAGTTGAAATACCAGGCAACCCATAAGGCATACCGCTGTGCGGGTTATCCTTAGCAAATGAGTCAAACTCACTCATTGTGGTACATGTTTGCTCACGATCGAGTGAAAAATCAAACTCATCGCCTAAAATAGCTTGCTTAGGCAATGGGCTACTTTGCTTAAGCACTAAGGCATTGTAAAGCACGCTTCCGGTAAGGTTTGCCTCTGCTGTTTGAATTCTTTCATTGAGTACTGGAGTGAAACCTTTCTCCCGCCACTGAGCGGTCGTTGTCGCATCAAATAGTAAGCGACTTGGCTCTTGCGCTAATAATCGTGTGCCGTCATAAACACGCTCTTTACTTAAACCACGGTCGATACCTTCTACAGAAGATAGCTTGAGCTGACATGGTGCGTCATAACAGCCATGACACACCACACAACGAGTATCAAGAACAGGCTTTACATCATTTAAAAACTCAGCCCCTTCTAAGGTTGATGCAGCAACAACACGCTCTCTTGGTTGCTCTTCACCAAACAATTTATCATAGTGTGCTGCACCTAAATAAGCACAGCCACTTAACAGAATGAGACCAAATACGGTAGTGAGGAGTTTTCTCATCCTTCCTCCTCGATATCTTCAATGTCATCACCTAAATCGAAGGTTGGCATCATATCTACTTGCGGCGACACAAAGGTTTGGTCGTTGTCGCAGCTAAGCATAGCGCTTAATAGTGGCCCACGAACTAAACTCAGTTGCGCGCTGTGCTCACCATCAATTAATACTTGATAATCATCATTCAACGCTTCAAGACGGTATTCATTAATGGCAATTGCGACACTGCTATCAACAGCTGGGTTTTGGCAAAGCTGTGCGAGTAACTCTTCGCTAAGTGTTACATGTAATAATAAATCTGGAGATTCGATATCGCGGCTGTGAAGATTTTCATCGAAATAAAAAAGTGGAAGGGTTAAATCGCTATTTTGCTCTAATTCCATGTGCTTTTCTCTACATCAAAATGACTTTCAATTGTACGAGTATAGCAAACTATAAGTTCAATAATTAGCGAAAGTTATCAGCCGTTAGCAGCTTAATCACTACTAACTAGCTGAAGATAAAAAAAGCAGAAAAAACAACTACCAAGGTAGCGTTTCGCCATTTGAATGCCAAAACCCACCAGTGTTGCTTAGGTTTAATTCATCAATACGCTTAATGAGCCGCTCTGCCGCAGTTTCGGGGCTTATGTCGCCGGCAAAATTAACCATTTGCGTTTGTACAAAGCCCGGATGAAATAACCCTACTGCAATTTCTTTCTCTTTTAGCTCATGGGCCAAACTAACACTGGCGGCATTAAGTGCTGCTTTTGACATTCGATAGCCAATGTAACCGCCCGAGCCATTATCTGCAATTGAGCCCATACGAGATGTGATCATCGCCACTTTGGCATCAATACCTAAGCTTTGCAGTAATGCATGAGTAATGCGAATTGGTGCGATACTGTTAACGCTGATTTGCTTTTCGATGGCAGCAAAGTCCATGTCAGCTAATGTTTCGTTATGAAAAATACCGGCGTTATTAACCAAAATATCAATTTTGTCGCCGTGTAAGTAGTTGGCAAGTGTTGCAACATCATCGGCGTTAGATACATCAATGTCGCTAATAATTTTTACATCGAGTGCTTGTAACTCTTCGCTTGGAGTGCGAACTACTGCACTAACACGGTAACCTTGAGCTAAATACTGTTTACAAAAATTAAGGCCAATACCTTTATTGGCCCCTGTAACCACCACATGCTTAGTCATCAATCTGCTCCTTAGTTGGCTTTTCTATACCCAAGTCACCTCAAGGTGCGAGTTTCTGCATCTTCAGGTGGTTTGGGTATATATATACCTTGGGACAGATTGGCAAAAACCAAGGGCTTAAGTTAATTCATCAATGGTTGACTTAAGAATGGAAAATACGGCCCCTTGGGGATCGGTAATAACACTAAAGCGTCCAACATCTGGGATGTCTGTTGCTGGCACACAAATAGCGCCATTAAGCTGCGTTGCTTTAGCGACTGCCTGATCGCAATCTGCTACCGCAAAATAAGGCATCCAATGGGGTGGAATATCATCTGGCCATTCATTGGTCATTTCAAGCATGCCTGCAATCGGTTGCTCATCAATGGTAAATAAGGTGTAATCCATGCCCTCCATTGGTTTCACCTCAAACTGCCATCCGAATAACTGACAATAAAAGTCGCGACTTTTTTGCATGTCTTTCGACACAAGCTCAAACCAGAAAGGCAGGTTAAGCTCTTGTACTCGTTTAGCCCCAATATGCTCACCGGCTTGCCACAAGGCAAATGTTGCACCGCCAGGTTCTTGCAGCATCACCATGCGACCCGCTGTCATGACATCATGTGGTCCTGCCAATACAGTTGCACCTAATGATTTTGCCAGCTCTGTGCTTTGGTCAACATCATCAACAGCAATATACAATAACCAATGGGTTGGCATCTCGCTCATACTTGCTGGCAGTTGATACATAGCGGCAATATCATCACCTTGCTTTTGCAGCATGGTGTAATACATATCTTCGCCTATTGGCTGGTCATCAAAGCCCCAGTCAAAAAGTTGCGTATAAAATTGCTTCGCAGCTTGCCAGTCTTTCGCGCATAACTCGGCCCAGCAGAAAGTACCTGCTGGGTGTTTTGTATTTATTTTTGTCATGGCTGTTCCTCCTTGGTTAAACTTAAGCAACAATCGCAAAATTTACCAATCAAACCAAACAATAGTTGTGGTATTTCGTTGAAGTACGTAATTTTGCCTTAGCTAAAACAGACAATGAACAGCGCTAGCAACGCTAAGTTACAGAGACAAAAATGCCGCTAAAAAGCGGCATTGCAATAATTAATTAGTGATGATGGTCATGCTCACCTTTGAGCTGATTACCTTGCGCATCATAAAAACCGCTCGCACCATGTTCAACAAAACCTTGGTTAATCATTTTGGCTAAAAATGGATCGCTTTCATTATCACCGATATCTGCGTAATCGGTTGTTTGATAGTTATCCCATTTCGCAAACTCTGCCTGCACATCTTGTTGATTATGATTGCTGGCTGTTAACACAATCTCTCGGCTATAGCTGGGTGTTGAAATTCGAAGTGATTTTAGTAATTTTTGATTAGCAAGCCAGCTTAGCTCTACTTTGCTTTGGTCTTGCTGCTGGGTGTAATACTCTGTTAGCTCACAACCTTCACCGGTGCTTTTTTGGTGCGTCATAGAGGCTAAAAATTTATCGCTTACTAACTGATATTTGCTACTCCAATCTTGCTCACCTTGAACTTCAGATGGTTGATACTCAATACCACGCTGTGCGTCTTGGAAGTAACGAATTGGGCGAACTTGTTGATTACGTAACTGTTGCCACAGCTCAATAAACTGTGGATTTTGCTTAGCCACCTGATGTGGTGTACGCCAAAGTGTAAAAGTATTTTCAGTCTGCTGCTTATTAGCAACAATAGCTGTAGTGACTTTGTAGTCAGCTTGCGTGTAACCTGTGTTCATATCGCATTGCCCAGCAACGGCTAATGGGCTTAGTAATGAGGCAATTAAGATAGCTACTTTCACGGGATTCTCTTTATATTTGATTTTTAATTAACTGATTAAATCAGGGAGGCTCAAAGCCTCCCAATAACTCATTACTGTGCTAATTTAGCATCGGCTTGCTTAACAAGGTCGGCAGCATAATCCATCACATGGAAAATAAGGCTTTGCTCATTAGTACCCGTTACTAAATGTGCACCTGGGCCCACTGCATACACACCCACATCTTCTGCTGCATGTGTTTCAGAGCCAAGTGGTACAACAGCTTCTTGATGGAAGCCAGGTGTGGTTGTGTCAACATCAGTTAAATCAACACGACCGGTCACTGGCGCAAAGTTATAACCTACATCAGCATCTGTTTCGTCACCTAAGTCGCGGAAACCGCCACCATTGGTATACCCAACGGTTGTGTATGGCATGTTATCTGCGGCAAGTGATGGCTCATCACTACCAACTGGTACCACTTTACCTAAGATTGGGTTACCACGTTTTGGGTAGCCTGCAATGGTAAATACGTGGCTGTGGTCAGCTGTTACGATGATTAACGTGTCTTCGATGCTGGTTTTATCAAGAGCAACTTGTACAGCTTTTGATAACTCAACAGTATCGCTCAATGCATTATAGGCATTACCTGCGTGGTGGGCATGGTCAATACGTCCTGCTTCAACAGTTAAGAAGAAGCCTTTGTCGTTGTTATCTAATACATCAATTGCTTTTGCTGTCATTTCAGAAAGTGACGGCTCACCCGCTACGTCGTTCGCGCGATCTGCTTCGTATTGCATGTGAGTTTCATTAAATAAACCAAATACACGTTCTGTGGTATCAGCATTGATTGCATCAAAACCGGCTTGGTCCATCACATACTGACCTGCAGGGTATTTAGCTTTCCACTCAGCTGTTAGGTCGCGACCATCTGTACGGTCACCTTCTACCGAGCTCACTGCATCGGCTGAGTTATAAGCTGCATCTTTAGGTAAGAAATGACGACGACCGCCGCCCATCACAACTTCTAAGCCATCAACATCTAGGCCTTCGTAACGAGCTTCGAGGTTTGCTTCAAAGTTAACTAATTGCGATGCAATATCTTCACAACCTGCTGCCACTGCTGCTTCTGGCATATCAGATACGTCTTCCCAGTTACGGTCAGCCGATTTTGCATACGTTGCTGCAGGCGTTGCGTGAGTGATACGCGCTGTAGATACAATACCTGTCGACTTACCCGCGATCTCTGCCAGCTCAGTGGCAGTAACTAGCTCATTACCCGCAACTGTTGCACAGTTACCGCGTTCGATATTTTCATCTACACCAATCACACCTGCATCAGTTTTTACACCTGACGCCATTGCCGTCATCGTACCCGCTGAATCTGGTGTTTGTGCGTCAACGTTATAGGTTTTAGCAAAACCAGAGAATGGTAGTTTTTCAAAGCTAAGTTGGTGCTCTTCACCCAACTTACCTTCTAGCTGACCTGCCATAATACGCGCAGCTGTTACGGTCGAAATACCCATGCCGTCACCAACAAATAAAATCACGTTTTTCGCTTTACCTGACTCTTTTACAACTGCAGCAATATTTTCTTCGCTAGTAGCAACTTTAACTTGTGCTGACTTAAACCAGTCATTGTCAGTCAGTGGCGCTAATTGCGATGCAGTTAACGAGGTTGCCGGTGCATTACATGACACTGTTGTATCAGTTACTTCTGCTGAGTCTAGCTCACCATTATCGTTGCTATCTGCACCTGTTAGGGTTTCTGTACCACCGTTTACACACTGCTCAGAACCAACCGCTAGAGTATTTTCAACAGTCAGTGTTTTTGTTGAACTTTTATCGTCATCATCAGAGCAGCCTGCTAATGCCACTACTACAGCAAGAGAAATTAAATTTAGTTTTTTCATCGTCGTCGCCATTATTCTTCAATTAGTTCTAGAGCTTGGTTAATGATGTGGAAAATTACGTTTTGCTCCACAACGCCTTGTGCTAGTTGCGCACCGGGACCTTTTGCATGCAGTGAAATATCTTCACCTGCGTGGGTCTCTGAACCTAATGGCACTGTTGCTTCTTGGTGATAACCAGGTGCAGTTGTATCAACCCCCGTTAAATCAACACGACCTGCAAATGCCGCTTCGCTATAAGATGCATCTGCGTCCGTTTCATCACCTAAATCGCGAAAACCTAAACCATTAGCATAACCAACTGTGGTGTATGGCATACCATCTGCTGCTAGGCTTGGTTCTTCACTGCCAACGGCTACTACTTTACCTAAAATTGGGTTACCACGTTTTGGATAGCCTGCAATAGTGAATACGTGACTGTGGTCAGCTGTTACTAGGATAAGTGTTTCTTCAGGGTTAGTATTTTCAACTGCTGTTTGCACCGCTTTAGCAAATTCAACAGTATCGCTTAGTGCATTAAAAGCGTTACCCGCATGGTGACCATGGTCGATACGACCCGACTCAACCGTTAAGAAAAAGCCTTTTTCGTTGTTCTTTAAGATATCAATTGCTTTGCCAGTCATTGCAGATAATGACGGCTCCCCCGCTACATCGTTAGCGCGGTCTGCTTCGTATTGCATGTGTGATTCATTGAATAATGCAAATACACGCTTGGTATCAGCATTGAGCGTATCGAAGCCAGCTTGGTCCATTACGTACTTGCCATCAGGATACATTTCTTGCCATTCAGCAGTTAGATCACGCTCATCCGTACGGTCACCTTCGACTTCACTGACAGCATCAGCTGAGTTGAATGCCGCATCTTTCGGTAAGAAGTGACGACGACCACCGCCCATCACTACTTCAAGGCCGTCTACATCAGTACCTACGAAGCGTGCTTCAAGGTTCTTCTCGAAATTAACAAGTTGTGAGGCAATGTCTTCACAACCTGCTTCTACTGCATCAGCAGGCATATCAGATACGTCTTCCCAGTTACGGTCAGCTGATTTTGCATAGGTTGCAGCTGGTGTTGCGTGGGTGATACGAGCTGTTGAAATAACGCCTGTTGCTAGACCTTTGATTTCTGCAAGTTCCGTAGCAGTGATTAATTCATTACCTGCAACTGTTGCACACTTGCCACGCTCAATGTTTTCGTTAACACCAATTACACCTACATCAGTTTTAACGCCAGAAATAATCGCTGTCATTGTGCCTGCAGAGTCAGGTGTTTGCGCATCAACGTTGTAGGTTTTGATTTGCGCCGAGTAAGGGAACTCTTCAAAGCTTAATAAGCCTTCTTCACCCGACTTACCTTCCATTTGACCTGCCATGATACGTGACGCAGTTAGCGTTGAGATACCCATACCATCGCCAACAAATAGAATGACATTTTTAGCTTTAAACGTTTGCTCAGCCTGAGCTGCCGCTTCTTTTTTTGTTAATGTAGCTTCAGCGGCACTATACCAATCATTTTGTTTTTGACTGTCTGGTAACACACCTGCATTGGCCGTCGCTGACAATGCCAACGTTAAACCAATTGCAGTCGCAATTTTATTAATTTTCATCGTTACGTTCCGTTAGTACGTTATTTTTAAGAGTTTGGAGCTAATTAAGCTGCGCTTGGTTAATTAGCGAAGCCATCCTATGAGTGTTTTGTTACTGAAAAAGTGACTTTTCATGACAAAATGATGAAACCAAAAAAAGCAGCGCAAGAAGGTAAGTAATTAGTTTTAGTGGAAATAAATAGGCTAGTTGCTAGATATGAGTTAGGGAATTTGCGAGGGTAAATTTAAAGGGGCGAGGTCAAGCCTAATCAGAGGAAAGGTTATTTGAGTTGATAAAAGAGCAGGTTTATATGGATTGTGTTGGGTTTCGCTTCGCTCAAACCAACCTACCCGAACAATGAACAGGGTAAATCCGAGTGAATGCACTCAACTAAACAACCATATCGATCTAATCTGACGGCTGATAGCTTTTCTACAGGCATTAAAAAAGGCCGCCTAGGGCGACCTTTTTATAAGCTGTGAAGCTCTATCTGTTGATATTA
>NZ_JBPNYQ010000044.1:0-13032 GCF_051235485.1 Pseudoalteromonas nanhaiensis
CCCAGATAGCTCAGTCGGTAGAGCAGAGGATTGAAAATCCTCGTGTCGGTGGTTCGATTCCGCCTCTGGGCACCATTGATTCAAGGCCTCGCAATCGCGAGGCTTTTTTGTTTCTGTTTCCTTGTAGGTTGGGTAGAACGGAGTGAAACCCAACGAACTCAGAGTTATCAGCCATCAGATTTAAAATATACGAGTTAGCAAGGAGAAAGAGTAAAGTTAGCAAGTTACAAGGAACTAGACTCGAGAAGTTGGAGGCGTTTCAACGCCGAACTCGTAGCAGCGGGTTTACCCCGTGTTATCAAATTAAATTCTTCACCATTTAAACCATTTCTATGCGGTATAAAATCGCTACAATTTTGTAAACTCGCAGCTTATCCCTATTTTTCTACAGTTCATCCTTACCAAATACCAGACTGTGTAATGTTATGTAAAGTCAGTTGAGCAAAACTTAAGGTAGTGCTTGAATTACAATCATAAATAGATGTTTTTCAGGTTTTTAGAATGAATTGGCAATATAAGCCGAGTTTATTGGCTTTAAGTGTAATTTTGCTAAGTGCATGTGCAAGCCAGACGACTCATAATGAACGAGTCGCTGAGCTTGAGGCCTTACCAAGTACATGGCAGCAATTACCTACGGACAACAAAATTCTTGCTGTTGAAGATAATTGGTTGCAGCAGTTACAGGACCCTCAAGTTTTTAATTTAGTGGAGCAAGCATTAGCCCATAACCAAGCAATTTTACAAGCAGGTTATGATGTGGCGATTAAAGAGCAACAGCTTATTGCTGCTGGGGCCGATTTATGGCCAAGCCTTGATTTATCAACACGAGCGAGCCGTAGTAAAGATAATCGCCCTGTTAGTTATAACAACGCTAGTTCTGCATCATTAGAATTAAGCTACGAAGTTGATTTATGGGGTAAATTATCGGCCTCTGAACGGCAAGCAAACCTGGAATATTTAGCTGAAAAAGCCACATTTTCGCAAAGCAAACAACAATTAGTAGCTGATGTGGTTTCGGGTTGGTTTGATGTAATTACTAACCACAAATTACTTGAACTATATAAGCAGCGCGAACAAAACGCCGAGAAAAACTTAGATATTATTGAGTCGGGTTATCGTCAAGGTTTAAATGAAGCGCTTGACGTTTATCTTGCCCGTAATGAGCTAAATACTGAGCGCTCGAATATTGCTGCACAGCAAGCTACCTTAACTAAATCAATTCGTGATTTAGAGCGTTTAACAGGCCAATATCCTGCTGGGGCATTATCGGTTAGTGCCGATTTGCCACTACTTGAGAACACAATTCCTTTGGGTTTACCTTCAGAGCTTATCACCCGCAAACCAGCGTTAATGGCGAGCTGGTATCAGTTGTTAAGTACTGATGCGGGACTTGCTTACGCGCACAAACAACGTTTTCCGAGCTTAAATCTTTCAGCATCTATCGGTGATAGCACAGATAGAGTGAGTGATTTATTTTCGCCTTCAAGCTTAGCTTGGTCACTGATAGGTAGTATTTCAATGCCGCTTTTTGAAGGTGGTCGCTTAAAAGCCAATGAAGAGCAGGCAAGGCTTAGCGTTAAACGTCAGGAGCAAGCTTACCTTGCCACACTCTATGATGCATTTAATGAAGTTGAAACTGCAATCAGTCAAGAGCAAGCCTTGAAAGTGCGTTATGAAAAAACCTTAGAAGCACAAGAAAATGCAATTGCCGCAGAGCGTTTGTCTTTTGAGCAATATCAAAGTGGTTTAGTAACATACACGACAGTGCTTGATGCGCAAGATCGCTCTTTTAACGCGCAAAGCTCTGTTATCGAACTCAAAAACCAACTTATTAAAAATAGAATCAACTTACACATTGCCCTTGGCGGTGACTTTAGTGAAGCAAATAGCGAAGTAGCAGAGCAATAATCATGAATACTAAGACACGTAAAATATTAATTCCAGTTATTGTCATTGTCGTGACGGTATTACTCGTCATGTTTATTAAAGGTAACCCGCCGCAAGCAAATCGTTTTTCTTCACCACCGAAAGCGAAAGTAAATGTGGCTGTTAAAACCTTAACGCCAGAAACTTATCAAGTGATGATTGATAGTTTTGGTACCGTAAAACCGCGAACGCAAAGTATGTTAGTCGCGCAAGCATCAGGGCAAATTATTGAAATAAGTGAGCAATTTCGCGAAGGTGGCTTTTTTGAAAAAGGCGATGTGTTGTTGCGATTAGATGATAGAGATCACCGTGCCGAAGTAAAATCAGCGC
Source organism: Pseudoalteromonas nanhaiensis (assembly GCF_051235485.1). Lineage (NCBI taxonomy): Bacteria > Pseudomonadati > Pseudomonadota > Gammaproteobacteria > Alteromonadales > Pseudoalteromonadaceae > Pseudoalteromonas > Pseudoalteromonas nanhaiensis. Next base: position 2,257 of record NZ_JBPNYQ010000044.1, read on the forward strand.
AAGCGGCCTTATTAACAGCCGAGCAAGGTTTACTTGAAGAACAGGCTCGTGGTCGGCAGGCCGAAACTGACTGGAAGCGCTTAGGTAAAGGCGAGCAAGCAAGTAGCTTGGTACTTCGTAAACCACAATTAGCAGCAGCCGAAGCCAGTGTGTTGTCTGCGCAAGCGACACTTGAAAAAGCGAAGCTTGATTTAGAGCGTACAAAGATCACAGCACCATATGCGGGTCGTGTTTTAAGTCGTAGCGTTGATTTAGGCCAAGTGGTGAGTAATAACATGGAGCTTGCCAGTATTTATGCCATCGATAGAGTTGAGATCCGTTTACCGATCAAAAATAAAGACTTACCGTTTATTAATTTGCCAGAGCAATTTCGTGATGGCGCTAAAAATAGCGCGGGTTCACTCGTTGAATTCAGCTCAGACCTTGTTGGTAAACAGCATTGGCAAGGTCAAGTTATTCGTACTGAAGGTGCTATAGATGAAAATGCGCAGCAGCTTTATGTGGTTGCGCAAATTAACGACCCTTATAAAGCCACAACTGTGAATCAGTATCCAATTAAAATTGGTCAGTACATCAAAGCACAAATTACTGGTAAAGCCATTGAAAATGCCATTGTGATCCCAAATAGCGCAATTTACCAAGGCACCTATGTTTACGTAGAAGAGCAGGGTGTTCTGCGTCGTAAAAATATTGCACTTGCTTGGCAAAACGCTAACCAAGCTGTTGTCGCTGATGGTTTGTCTGCAGGCGATAACTTGGTGATTACACCGCTTGGTCAAGTGAGCTCTGGTACGCAAGTTACCGTTATGGGTAGCGAAGAGTATCAGGCGACCAGAGGAAAAGCTAAGCGTTCAAGCAATCAACAGCCGCCTAAAGAGCAAGGAGCGCAATAATGATTGCTTGGTTTACAAAGAATCATGTTGCAGCAAACTTATTGCTGATCAGCATTTTATTAGCGGGTTTATTTAGCGTTTCGACGCAAATACCACTTGAAGTGTTTCCATCGTTTGAGTCTGACCGAATTAGTGTCAGTGTATCACTTCGAGGATCAACTCCTGAAGATGTTGAAAAAGGGGTATCAATTCGCATAGAAGAAGCGGTGCAAGATCTTGAGGGAGTTAAGCGTATCACTAGCCGCTCTTCTGAAGGTTCTTCTTCGGTAAGTATTGAAGTTGAGACTGGGTATGATCCTAGGGAGCTTTTGGCTGACATTAAAAGCCGAGTAGATGCAATTAACACCTTTCCCGTCGATGCTGAAAAACCAATAGTTTCGCTTGCTGAATGGAAGCGAGAAGTAATTGCCGTATCTGTTTCAAGTATTTATGGCGAAAAAGAAACCCTTGAATACGCAGAAACCGTGCGTGATGAACTACTGCGTTTACCAAGTGTAACTCAAGTTGAGCTAAGTGGGGTTCGTGATTACGAAATAGCAATAGAGGTGAGCCAAGATACCTTACGCCAGTATGATTTAAGCTTAGCTGACATATCATCAGCAATTCGCAATTCTAGTACTGATGTTTCTGCCGGTAACTTAAAAACAGAAGGGGGGGATGTACTCATCCGCTCGAAAGGCCAAGCTTATCGCAAAGATGAATTTGCTAATATAGTGGTAAAAAACCAAGCTGATGGCACAATTATTCGTTTAGGTGATATAGCCCGTATTAGTGATGATTTTGAAGAAACCCCAGTTCGCACTCGCTTTAATGGTAAGCAAGCTGCATTTATTGATGTGTATCGTATTGGCCCGCAAAGTGCGATTGAAGTTGCTGATGCGGTAAAAAATTACATAACTGAGCATCAAAGCCAGCTTCCAGAAGGGTTTGAGTTAAGTTATTGGGATGATGACTCAGAAGTTGTAAAAAGCCGAATAGCAACGCTTACCAGTAACGCTATTCAGGGCGGAATTTTAGTCCTGGCACTACTCACCTTATTCTTGCGTCCAGCCATTGCATTTTGGGTATTTATTGGTATCCCAGTGTCGTTCATGGGGGCGTTTTTAATGATGCCGATATTTGGTATCACACTTAACGTTATCAGTTTATTTGGTTTTATTTTGGTACTCGGTATTGTTGTTGACGATGCCATTGTGACCGGTGAAAACGTCTACACCCACCTAAAAACTGCAGAAAGTGGTGAGCAAGCCGCTATTCGTGGAACGCAAGAGGTGGCAACTCCGGTAACGTTTGGTGTTCTCACGACAGTTGCAGCATTTTTACCTCTCGCTTTTATCGAAGGTGCTCGAGGCGCTATATTTGCACAAATTCCAGTAGTAGTTATTCCGGTTTTACTGTTCTCTTTGATTGAGTCTAAGTTTGTATTACCTGCACACTTAAAATACTTAAAGCTACGTCATGAAAAGGGCGAGCCATCGAGACTAGAGCGCCTTCAACAGCGTTTTGCCGATGGCTTTGAACACGCAATAATGAAGTATTACCAACCATTATTGAATCTAGCTTTAAAGAATAAAATGGCTACGGTTAGCTTATTTGTGGGGATTTTTGTAATTATTGTTACCTTGATCACAAGTGGTTGGACTAAATTTACCTTTTTCCCGCGTATTCCAAGTGAAACTGTACGTGCATCCGTAACTTTCCCTGCCGGAACACCGTTTGAAGTGACCAATAAATACGTCATTAAAATGTCAGACAAGGCAAAAGAATTACAAGATAAATACCGCGATGAAGACGGCCAAAGTGTAATTCTAAATATTTTGGCAACCACAGGTGGCAGTGGTGGTTCCTCAAATACCGGTAGTGTTAGATTTGAGATCATGCCAGCAGAAAAGCGTGAATCAGATATAGGCTCACGAGAACTTGCCAGCGAATGGCGTGATCTTATCGGTATTATACCGGGAGCTGAGAGTGTCACTTTCCGTGCTGAGTTTGGCCGAACATCTAGCCCGATTGATGTACAGCTAAGCGGTAGCTCAATCGACACCCTCGAAGCAGTTGCTGAAAAAGTTAAAGTGCGTTTATCGACGTATCCAACTGTGTACGAAATAGCCGATAGCATGTCAGATGGTAAAGAAGAGCTACAAATTGAGCTGACAGAGCAGGGGTTAGCGCTTGGATTAAACCGTGTTGATGTATCGCAGCAAGTGCGTAACTCGTTTTTTGGTGCGCAGGTGCAGCGCATTCAACGTGGGCGCGACGATGTGCGGGTAATGGTGCGCTTACCGATTGAAGAGCGTCGCTCGGTTGCAGACTTAAAAGACATACTTATTAAAACACCTGCTGGTGGGACTGTGCCGCTTTCGCATGTGGCTACTTTAGTGCCGGGGCAAAGCCCATCGTCTATTTACCGTATTGACCGCTATCGAACATTGAATGTTACAGCTGATGTTGAAAAATCAAATACCAATATGACGGTACTACAAGCAGACTTAAAAACTTACTTAGATGAGCTAATGGTGCAATACCCAGGTGTTGATTACACACTCGAAGGCGAAGCCAAAGAGCAGCGAGAGTCATTTGGTTCATTGGCTTGGGGCCTCGTGTTTGTATTCTTTATTATTTATGCGTTATTAGCGATACCGTTTAAATCGTATACTCAGCCATTGATCGTGATGAGTGTTATTCCGTTTGGCATGATAGGTGCGGTAATGGGCCACTGGGTAATGGGTATGGAGTTAACCATTATGAGCTTACTTGGCATGTTAGCCTTGATAGGCGTGGTAGTGAATGACTCACTGGTACTGGTTGATTTTATCAATAAGAAGCGTGAAGAAGGCGGTGACTTACTTGAAACTGTTAAGGTTGCAGGGGCAGCACGTTTCCGCCCAGTTATGTTAACCAGTTTAACCACCTTTATTGGTTTAATGCCATTGCTATTTGAAAAAGCAACGCAAGCACAATTCCTTATTCCTATGGCGGTAAGCCTTGGCTTTGGGATTATCTTCGCAACGCTTATCACCTTGCTATTAGTGCCAGTTAATTACCTATTAATGGAGCGCTTTCAGGGATGGTTTAAGTAGGGGCGATAGGTTGAAAACATGTGTGTTGGGTAGAGTGAAATGAAACCCAACACACAGGAGCTATCAGCTTTCAGCCGTCAGCTATCAGAAAAACAAACAAGTTAGCGAGTTAGCAAGGGGAAAGAGTAAAGTTAACGAGTTTCGAGATGTAGGAAGCGTTTCAACGCCGAAAACTAAAATTTCTTGTAAAGGGAAATATAGGGAAAGTATTGATAACTTGAAACTAAATAATACCGTAGGCGTGAAATTTATTTCACGCGAATAATAATAAGTTTTGTATTAGAGAAAAACTAAGGGAAGGTATTGGTAGCTTGTAGCTTGTAGCTTGTAGCTTGTAGCTTGTAGCTTGTAGCTTGTAGCTTGTAGCTTGTAGCTTGTAACTAAATAGAAATGGTGTTCCCCAAGTATGCGGTGCCCGGTGTCAGTCCTGAAACCTTGAGGTTTCAGGGCGGGGATCTGCGGTCTACCGTAGGCTTCTCGGTACATGCCGAGCTTGCACAATAGTAAACGAACAGAAACCCTAACATAAAATTTATCGGCTCAGGGACTTAACCAAGCTCCTGCACCCTAGGGAACACCTTCAGTATATAAGACAAGTTTCAATCCTTAAACCATAGAAGCAAAAAAAGCGGATCGTTCGCGTAGTTTTTCCCCACCTTTAACTGCTTATTTACTTTTCAGATTGCTTTTTGACCTCAATCATACAATTAATTGGAGTTGCGATTTATCGAGTGGTAGCATGACGTTACTTAGCCGAACAAAGAAAAAGTTATGAGCACGTTACCTGATTACCAACAAGCCCAATTGTTATTAGAAAAAAATGAAATTTTTGTCGCACCGTCAGAAGCCCATGGTGTGATAAGTGGTTTATTAGCCTGTGGCATCAATATTGAAGCCGATGAATACTTAGGTTTATTAAGTGATGTATTCAACGATGGCCAAGCTTTTAGTAAAGATTTAAAAGCATTTTTTGCTGATGTATATTCTCAGGTTGTTGCCAGTTTTAGTGATGAAGAATTTCAGTTTGACCTATTTTTACCAAGCGATGATGAAACGCTGATCGATTTAGCCAATGGCTTAGTATCTTGGGTATCGGGTTTTATGCTTGGTTTTGGTTTAAAACAAAAAGATTACGGCAAGTTATCAGCTGATGTGAAAGAAGTGATCAGCGACTTTAGTGAAATTACCCGCCTAGACACCATGTTTGAAGAGACCGAAGAAGACAGCCAAGCACTGCACGAAGTGATTGAGTATGTGCGTGTTTCTGCATTGTTATGTTTTGCTGAGCTAGGTAAAGAGCCAGTGGGAAAAAGCACTAAAAAGACCCTTCACTAATCAAATTACAGAGGTTTAGCATGTCGTCTATTGCTATCGATAAAGCTGAATTCAAAGCCCGTCGTGAGCGCTTGCTTGCGATGATGGATAAAAACAGCGTGGCTATTATTCCAGCTGCAGGAGAAGTAACACGCAGCCGTGATACTGAATATGCATTTCGCCAAGACAGTGATTTTTTCTACCTAACAGGGTTTAACGAACCTGATGCAGTTTTAGTGCTTTGCCCGTCAAGCGATACACCAAGTACGCTTATTTGTCGTAACAAAGACAAACTAGCTGAAATTTGGCATGGCCGTCGAATTGGCTTCGAAAAAGCTAAATCTGAGTACTTATTCGACGCAACGTGCCCACTTAGTGAACTAGATGAACAATTATTAGATTTGGTGAACGGCCAGCAGATTTTATTTTATGCACAAGGTACTTACGCAAATTTCGATGCAAAAATTTGGGATTTATTAAGCACACTTCGCAGCGCACCTAAAAAAGGCTATAAAGCCCCACATACCATTAAAGATATTCGTGGTTTAGTGCATGAGATGCGTTTGTTTAAATCTGATGCAGAATTAAACATTATGCGCACAGCGTGCGAAATTAGTGCACAAGGCCATATTCGCGCTATGCAGTTTGCCAAACCAGGCGCAACTGAATACCAATTAGAAGCAGAGCTTCATCATCATTATGCAATGAATGGTGCTCGTCACCCTGCTTATGGCACGATTGTCGGCAGTGGCGACAATGCCAATATTTTGCACTACACACAAAATGATGCTGAGCTAAAAGATGGCGATTTAGTATTAATTGATTCTGGCTGTGAACTTGAAGGTTATGCGGCAGATATTACACGCACCTTCCCAATTAATGGCAAATTTAGCGAACCACAAGCGGCGCTTTACAACATTGTATTAGCAGCCCAAGAAGCAGCATTTAGCCAAGTTAAGCCGGGCGGTAGTTTATCTAAAGCCAATGAATTAGCCTCAACAGTATTAACGCAAGGGCTTATTGATTTAGGCATTTTAACCGGCGAGCTTGATGAGCTTATGGCAAAACAAGCATGCAAAGCATTTTACATGCATGGTCTTGGTCATTGGTTAGGATTAGACGTACACGATGTTGGCGAATACAAGCTTGATGAAAAAGAGCGCGTATTTGAGCCGGGCATGGTGCTAACTATCGAACCGGGTTTATATATTAGCGAAGATGCAAAAGCACCAGAGCAATATAAAGGCATCGGTATTCGTATTGAAGATAACTTACTTGTCACTGAAGATGGCCATGAAAACCTGACCATTTCGGTTCCTAAAACCATTAGTGACATTGAAGCAGTGATGCAAGCAAATAAAGGCTAGGAGCAAGCGTGGCAAAGCAGTTTGATGTTGTCATTATCGGCGGTGGAATGGCGGGAGCAAGTTGTGCTCTGGGCCTAAAACAGAGCAATAATCAGTTATCAATCGCTGTAATTGAAGCAAATGAAGTAAGCGCAGACTATCACCCAAGCTTTGATGATAGAAGCATTGCGCTGGCTCAGCAGTCTGTTCAGTACTTAAAATCAATCAATGCGTTTGATTGCCAAGCGTCATTTGCAGCAGCGATTGAAAAAGTAACCGTATCTGATCGTGGTCATTTTGGTAAAACGCATATTGATTGCCAAGAATATGGTCATGATGCCCTTGGCTATGTGGTTGAAGTGAATCCATTTGGGCGTAGTCTTCACCAGCAACTTACTCGTACAGATGTTAGTTTGTTTTGCCCAGATACGGTTGCCAAGCTTGAATACCAAAGCAACTGTGCCATCATCACGCTAAACTCTGGCGAGCAGTTAAGCGCAAAACTTGTGGTGATTGCCGATGGCGCTCATTCGCAAAGTCGTAAACTGGCTAATATTGAGTTTAATACTCGCGCTTATCAGCAAGCGGCAATTATTGCCAACATCGAAGTGGCTGGTGGTCATCATCATCATGCCTTTGAGCGCTTTACCGAGCACGGCCCAATGGCACTGTTGCCAATGAGTAACAATCGATACTCACTGGTATGGTGTATGGAGCCTGAGCAAATTGAGCACCATATGGCACTTGAAGATGATGCCTTTTTAGCTGCGCTGCAAAAAGCATTTGGTTATTGCGGTGGCTCATTTAGTAAAGTGGGTATGCGTGCAAGTTATCCGCTTGTGTACGGTAAAGCCGAATCACTGAGCAACCACCGTACAGTATTAATTGGTAATGCAGGCCATGCAATCCACCCAATTGCCGGACAGGGCTTTAATTTAGGGCTACGTGATGTGCAATTATTGTGTGATATGGCAAATAGAAGCGACCTTGGTGATTACGCTTTTACTCGTTATTACAGCCAAACTCGCAGTAAAGATATTACTACCGTGATGACACTCACAGACAGCCTAGTGCGTTTGTTCTCAAACTCATCACGATTGCTTGCGCTTGGTCGCAACATTGGTCTTTTCTCAATGGATTTATTCTCCTCGTTAAAAACCCCACTGGCAAAACAGCTTATGGGTCAGGTTAAGCAAGGTAAACGGATATGAAACAAGCACAAGTTTGTATTGTCGGTGGTGGCTGTGTTGGCCTTACGCTAGCACTTGGTTTAGCAAAAGCAGATATCAGCGTTGTGGTGATTGATGCGAGTAAAAATCAAACTTTACCGGGTGATGATTACGCACTTCGCGTGAGCGCATTAAGCCTAGCTAGTCAGGGCTTATTTGAGTCATTAAATGTATGGCCAGAGATCATTAAACAACGTGCTACATCGTATACCTCGATGGATGTACGTGATCAAGACAGCTTTGGCAAAATTCATTTTGATCATAACGATCTCGATTTGCCGCAGTTAGGTCATATCGTTGAAAATGACATTATTCGCTACGCTTTAATTAGCGAACTTGAAAAGCAAAGTAATGCCACTTTATTATTCGAAACCCGCTACCAGCAAATTCATCAAACTGATTCTGATGTGTTTATTACTCTTGAAAGCGGCGAGCCTGTAATTGCTAAGTTATTAGTGGCGGCTGATGGGGCTAACTCGGCTATTCGCAAGCAGTTCAATATGCCAATTACTTTTAAAGATTATGACCATCACGCCATTGTTGCCACGGTTAAAACTGCTGCTGAGCATAACAACACGGCACGCCAAGTGTTTTTGCCAACCGGGCCGCTGGCGTTTTTACCCTTGCCAGATAAACATACGCACTCAATAGTTTGGTCAACAAGCCCAGAGCATTGCGACACACTTTTAGCGCTTGATGATAGCCACTTTAATAAAGCGGTTATGGCAGCACTCGATGGCCAATGTGGTTTATGTGAAGTGCAAAGTGAGCGCATGGCGTTTCCACTTAAGATGCGTTATGCCCAGCAGTGGGTGTCGGGCAAAGTGGTTTTAATGGGCGATGCAGCGCATACCATTCATCCATTAGCCGGTTTAGGCATGAACCTTGGCCTTAAAGACGCCGCCTATTTAATTGAGCTATTAAGTAACGAGCAAGGTGAATTTGCAAGTGCACGCACGCTGCGTGATTATGAACGTACTCGTAAGCTTGATGCACAAAAACACATTGCCATGATGCAAGGCTTAAAAGAGTTATTTGCAGGCGCTAACCCACTGAAAAAACTCGTACGTGGTGTTGGTTTAAGCCTTGTAGACAACCTTGGCCCAATTAAACATTTGTTCGCCAAAGAAGCAATTGGTAAATAACGCCTAACTAGTTGTTACTATTTAGTTTAAGCCGCAGCTAAGCAATTAGCTGCGGCTTTTTTGGACTTATATGAATGCAAAATGATAGCGCTGTCATTTTTGTTAGTGTATGATTAAATTTTTGTGATTGGTATGGAAATTGAACAGCTCTGTTGAGTTGTATACTAGATTCCAACCAAATAAAAATAATTAAACTAAGAGAACAATTATGGAAGCAACGGTTGAGTGTGACAACAACACAAAACAAAGCATCTGGCTGCCAATGGTATTGGCCGGCTCAATGTTTTTTATCTTAGGGTGTATAACGTGGCTTAATGGTGCAATTACACCATTTTTGCAGCAAATGCTTGAGCTTTCGCCGTTACAAGCTTCGTTTATCATCTCTTCTTTTTATATTGCGGTAACAGTTGCCGGTATCCCATCGGCTATGCTGATTAAACGCGTTGGTTATAAGAATGGTATGGCGATTGGCTGTGCGATTATGGCTTTATCTGCGCTGATGTATATTCCGGCTGCAAAACTGCAAATGATCGAAATCTTCTTGTTCGCACAGTTAATGATAGGTGTTGGACAAACCGTATTACAAACCGCTGTTAACCCATACGTGGTGAAAATGGGCTCTGAGAAATCAGCCGCTGTGCGGGTGTGTATCATGGGCTTATTAAACAAATTTGCGGGTGTTATTGTGCCTGTTATTTTTGCCGCTGTAGTTGTAAGCGGTGTTGTTGATGGTGCTGGTAAATTATCGCAAGAGCAAAAAGACATTATGGCAAATAGCCTTATCATGCCTTATGTATTGATTGCTGCGTTAATTATGTTATTTGCAGCCTTTGCCAAATTTGCACCATTGCCTGATTTAGTATTTGATGAAGACGAAACATCCAACGGCAAAGGCGAAATTAAAGAAACCCTAGCACACCCTCACTTAGTTTTAGGTGTAGTGGGTATTGCGCTATACGTTGCTGTTGAAGTTATTGCAGCAGACACCATTGGCTCGTACGCATTACAAATTGGCGTTGCTGATTATTCAGTTATGACCTCTTACACCATGGCGTGTATGTTGATTGGTTACGCAATTGGTATTTTAACTATTCCACGCTTTATGAGCCAACAAACGGCGTTATTAATGTCGGGTATTGCCGGTATTATTACCGTGTTGTTAGTGGTGCTTGGCAGTAATGACTCGTTCATTATTTCAAACCTATTATTAGTGCCATTTGGTGGCCCACAATTACCAGACCCATTGTTATGCATTGCGTTACTAGGCTTTGCTAATGCTATGGTTTGGCCTGCAATTTGGCCACTGGCTTTAGCTGGCTTAGGTCGCTTAACAGGCACCGCATCAGGCTTATTGATCATGGGTATTGCTGGTGGTGCACTAGGTCCATTACTAATCGGTTTAGGAAACGTAGCAGGCCTTGGCGCACAAGGTGCTTACATCGTTATGATCCCAAGTTATGTATTCATTTTATTCTACGCCTTAAAAGGCCATAAGATGAGAAGCTGGAAAGTAACCCAGCAAACTGATTTTTCAAGTTAGACAAAGCCGCGGTACGCCCATCATCGCGGCTTTTTTGTGTGTAAAAATTAGTGAGGTTAGCAAGGGGAAAGGGACGAGATACGAGGTGTAGGAGGCGTTTTAACGTCGAAAAAATGGAGATATTAGATATCAGTGGTTAGAAGTTAGATTAGTGATCTGACCCCGATAAAGTAGACACGGGGTTTAATTAATTTGTTCGTACTGCATGGGACTTTTATACCCTAGGGTG
>NZ_JBPNYQ010000045.1:0-10960 GCF_051235485.1 Pseudoalteromonas nanhaiensis
CTGGTTTAGCGCCAAATGAATCAGAGGTTAGATACCAAGATTCTAAAACTGTGGCCAAAATTAGTTGACCACTACACACTTTATGCAGCAAAAGTCATATTGAAAACTGGTTGGAATTCAACTCCTACGCTAGAGCTTGATACTGACGACTTATTTTTCTTTAACACGCCATTACATTCAAGTAAAACTCCTGCTCTTCGTTTATTTAAACGCCGAGCTAATTATCAAACTCAATGGCATAAATTTGAAATTAAAGCCGAAGATCTAGAAAAAGAAGGCGTCTTATACGGCGACGTTGTCGAACCAGTAATATTTGATATTAAGGCTGCGACTAGACTTACGTCTATTTACCGCCCTTCTATTGAGAACCTATCAAAAAGAATTTTTGTTTTTCCCAAAGTAAATAGTATTGGAGAAGTAAAGATTCAATTATTAACAGCATCACGTTTCAAGACCTCTATAGATAGGATATTGACTGAGCTTGGGTGTGATATCGTATTTAATTCGCAAAAGATCAGAAAATCAGGGCTTAACTACATTTACCGAAAAGTTGCCAAAGAATTTAAGTGGTATCAAAAAGCTGGCAAGCACTCTTATGAAACGTTCTTGCGTCATTATTTAATGCAAGATAACAAAGATGTTGCAATGACAATCAACAGAGCGACAAAAACAATGGCAGACTATTTTGTTCGCGATGTTACCGACAAAGTAATCATTTTGCAGACTCCACCAGAAGACGGTAAAAAAGTCCCGAATGGCACATGCATTAACTCAAAAGATAAATCCGCAGTAGTGGCATTCGAATCTCAAAACAGGAAATTATTAGACCAGCGAGATACAAACGAGCATGCATGTGCCGACTTTAACGCATGCTTGTGGTGTCCGTTCTATCGCTGTGTTGCTGACGCATTGCATGTTTGGAAACTTTTGTCATACCGGGATTTTGTTGTTGCTGATATGGAAAACTCAGCCGCAACATTTGACTCTGTAACAGAGCAACTGGAAAACATAGAGCAGTTGAAAAATAGAGTTAACGAAATATTAACTGATATTGCCAAGCTTAATGCTCAAGCTGTGATTGATGGAAAAGAATTATTGAGAACAGAGGGTATTCATCCTCATTGGAAAAACACAGGTTTGCTATGACCAAAGAGATAACTAAAACAAAACTACTTGATATCGCTGTTGTAAAAACACATACAGGTCAAATCACTATAAAACCTTTGGTTCAGGTGTTAGAAGATTTTAAAGTTGATGATACTAGCGCTTTTAATTCGATTGCTTTGTGGGAAAACAGAGCATTGAATATTGCTAAACATGGCACTATTCACTTTGGCGATGACACTTGGATAAGCTATGAAGAAACGCAAAGAAATGTGAATTTTAAAGGTGTTGATGAATTAGCATATCAAATTCGAATTTATTCACTAATTAAACTCACACATGGTGATGTTGTAGGCGGTAAACCTCTAAAAATCTCTACACTTCAAAATGATGTAACGTATCTAAATTTAATTGCAGCCTTCTTAAGACAAAGAGGTTATCACTCATTTCATGAGTTGGAGTTCAAATCTGACTTAGTTATTAGGAATCTCATAAAAGACTATTTATATGAAGTCGGGAAAATAGCTATTTACAGACAATCACACTCATTTACTAAACTATTTGACGTGCAACGAAGCTTTCGTCTTTTTGGCCCTAAGGTGTGTAGTGTTTTTATTGATGTGCTTAACCAACTAAACGAGTTACACCATCCGAGACCAGTCACTTATTCGCACCCTGTCATTCCTACTAAAGTAATGAAAAAAATTCTGAAGTTTGCAGAAAAAATAGTTGAAAACTCTAAGGATAAGATAGAACGATGGCTAGAATTAAATGCACGCTTAATAGATAGTTTACATGAAGGCTCCATTGAACCACCGCCCAAAATGAATACAGGTGAGCTAATAGCAAAACATGTAAGAAACTTACCCAATGAAGAGGAATTCATTCAATTATCCGAAGAATTAGAAGATTTAAAATTAGCCACATACATTAATATCTTGGCCTATACAGGTATGAGATATAACGAAGTACTTACATGCAAGGTTGGCTGTGCCAATTACAAAGATGATATTTATTACATTACGGCAATTATGACCAAAACCGACAACAGTAAGGTTGAGATGGAATGGTTTTCAAACGCTGAAGTACATGAGTGTGTTGGTATTTACGAAAAATATGTGATCGGTATGCAAGAAAGGGCAAAAGCTGTACTTTCTTCATGCAGAGCCAATATAACAAGTAGTCAAGCACACAATTTGAAAGAAGGGTTAGAAAGAAACCGTCTTTTCGGGGTTTCACATAGTAGCTGTAGTGTTAGTTTTAGCGATACTGGGCGATTCACAAAATTTGAGGTTAAAAACAGTGAAAACATTGAGCTTTTTGACTTAACTCTAGACGATGATGATATAGCAGAGCTTGAACGCCTTGAATCTAACTACAAAGAAGTTAGAGGAGAGAATAGAGGTGTCCCATACGAAGAAGGCGATACGTTTAGATTAACCGCTCACATGTTTCGACATACGTTGGCCTACTTTGTCATTGCCAATAAATTAGGTGAGCTTGATGATATTAGATATCAATTTAAACATTTAACTAGCCTAATGACGTTTGTTTATACTCGAAGAGCATTTTTGGCCTCAACAACTTTAATTAAAACTACTGAAGAGTTTAATGAGATTTTAATTGACCGTGTTGCAGAAGAGTTAATAGATGAAGCCGAGTCACAATCACTTAAAGGTGGTGCTGGTGAGCAAATTAATAAAACATCTAAAGATCTGATAATAGGTATTACTGATAGTCAAAGTAAAGATTCGACTGTGATTAAGCAGATCCATTTCAGTTCAATTGAAGAACTGAAAAAATTTCTCGTCAAAAATATTAAAAACATACGTGGCTTACCTACGGGGTACTGCACTGCGGGAGAAGCTTGCAAGATAAAAGGAGCAGGAATCCCTAGTGGCTGTGTGTATTGTGGTAGTAAAATCATTACCAAACGCCACAAGGTCAATTGGCAAATAATAAAAAAAGAAGCAACGCAGAAACTAGAGGCATATGCGGCATTAACCAAAGAAGAGCAAGAAGATTACGAGCTATTTGCTATTCACTGGAAAAATAATATAGCAGCAGCTGACTATGTATTAGATGAAGGCAAAGCGCATACAAACCAAGGAGAACAAGCATGAGTAGCGCATACGATGATATAAAACGTGCTTTTGAAGAGATGAAATCTGATGGCAGCAAGATAACCAAAAATGCAGTAGCAACGAGAGCTAAAAGAAATATTGCAAATCTATCTAAAGAAGAAGAAAAATGGGTAAAGTTACGAGAAAATATTGAAAAAGCTCAATTAACTTGGGAAGAAAAAAATAAAGATAATTTAATAAAACAACTCAGAACAAAGGTAGCCGAACTAAAAAGCAAGCTTGCTAAAGAAAAGCAAAAAAACGAGATTGACCCTAAGGAAATCGATAAGGATTTTGAAAAGCTACTGGTGCGATTACAAGAAATGTACGCTGAAATAGATAAGCTCAAACTGATTAATGCTGATTTAAAAAATCAACTTCAGCACTCAGGGCAACATACAGAAATAAGAGTGGATACGTCTACTGGTGAAATTATTGAATTAGTTTCAACGAAACAATAGATTAGATGTAGTAGCTCATATCTCATCTAACAGTTTTGTTGATTAGGTTTAGACTTCACCTGACAGGCAGCAAGAGCGAACAAGAGACGGTCAGAGTGATCTGGATATGTGAACTTAATTCTACAAAGCGGACGCTTAGCGACCCCGTTCATGCAATAAAATTGAGTTTAGGCAATCCGCATTAATTGTATAATGATGTCTCTGCTTCTAAAGAGTATGTTTATGAGAACCATTGGAAAACTGGCAAAAGATTTAGATATCAATGTTGAAACGATCCGCTTTTATGAGCGCCAAGGTTTAATAGAGCAGCCTCCAAAACCCGAATCAGGTTATCGAAAGTATGACGAGACACACGCTAATCAACTCAAATTTATTCTGAAAGCTAAAGCATTAGGGTTTACGCTGAAAGAAATTGAATCACTGATGTCACTAAGTAGCAGTTGCGCTGATATAGAATCGATGGGATTGCAAAAACTTAATCTCATCCGTAATAAAATTGCTGATTTACAGCGGTTAGAGAAAGTAATTCAAGATATGACAGATTCTTGCAAGGCCAATCAAGACCCTCAATCCTGCCCGGTAATAAATTCACTTAAATAGCTATTGACCCCGTACTTATGTACGGAGTTTATACTACCTTAAAAATTGAGGTAGATAGTTATGATCAATAAAATTCTAGATAAAGTAGGTTCTGGTGGCGTTTGGCTAGCCGCCCTTAGTTGCACAGCATGTTTTCCTGCGCTCGGCTCATTGGCATCTGCGCTTGGGTTAGGTTTTCTTTCACATTTTGAAGGGATAGCGGTGAACACCTTATTGCCATTATTTGCTTCACTAGCGTTGTTAGTTAATTTCTATAATTGGTATCAACATCGAGAGTCATTAAGAGGCATTTTAAGTGTCATTGGCCCAATTGCAGTATTGCTGACCCTTTATCCTTTATGGCAATACGACTGGAGCACTTACTTATTTTACTTTGGGATCATTTGGATGGTCGTAATGTCTATTTTAGATATTGTTAAGCCCATTAAGGAACCAGTATGCAAGGTATAGAATTAAAATCTAAGATAACTTGCCCTGAATGTGGATTTAGCAAAGTTGAAACCATGCCTACAAACGCTTGCCAATGGTATTACGAATGCGAAAGCTGTAAAGCACTACTTAAACCGTTCAAAGGTGATTGTTGCGTTTACTGCTCTTATGGAACAGTTAAGTGTCCTCCTATTCAAGAAGGCAATGCATGTTGCTCAGGTAAGTAGCCTAGTATTCGGTGGTTCTGTGCCAACCAAGTAATATCTTAAATGCGATTGCGATTAACACTAAACCACCAAATAGTTCAGCTTTAGACTCCAGCCATACGCCACTTCTTTCGCCGATATTCACACCAATCTAGCTAAAGGCAAACGTCGTGACGCCTATTATCAAGCAAGCTACGGCTATGTCTACCTCAAGCAATGTGATTGCATAACCTGCCGCCATTGCATCAATACTGGCGGCAATAGCAAGAACAAATAGCACACGATGAGTAACATTAGCAATATCTTCTTCAATTCCTTCAGATTGGGACTCATAAATCATTTTTGCCACCGATAAATAATAGCAAAATAAAAGCTATCCAAGGTGCATAATCTTCAATCCAAGATGATCATCCTTTACCGCTGTAATAGCCTAAAAGAGGTATAAAGCCTTGGAAAAATCCAAAATAAGCAACGGCTTTAATAAAGAGTTTTTCAGCATTTGCTACTTTTTTAGAACCTAAGCCTATGGATACTGCAAACACGTCCATACTGAGTGCTATAGCTAATACAAATACTTCAAACAAATCGATTAAACCTGAATAAAATTGTTATAAGATTACGTGACGTATAATTAGTTACTTGACTGATGTTAAACACCTAAGGTTTGCTGACAGTTGCTCAATTATCGAAGCCTTATTTTTACACCAAATTTCAGCCAGATATTCAGTAACAGTGCCAACACTTGAAGGAAACAGAATATTCCCCGCCACTTTGGCGAAAGGGCCATCAGTTTCGAGTAAAATCCTATCTTGAGGTATCCACGATATTACTTTTTTAGCTCTGGCTGAAGTAAGCATGGCTGGCCCAATAGAAAAGAAACAGCCTAGCTCGACGGCTTCTAGAACTTGCTTCTTAGTACCTAAAAACCAATGAAGAATAGAAGTACCAGCATTGGGGTATAACTTAAGTTGTTCAAGTACTTCACCTGTCGCATTAAGACTATGGATAGTTAGTATTTTGTTATCAAAGTCTTCACATTTTTTCAAAATATGCGTGAAAACCTCTAATTGATCATCAAAGTAATCAGCATAACCTTTTGAGCCATCCAGCCCAATTTCTCCAATATATCTAGTTCTATCAACTAGCTTATCGAATAGAGGTAGTTCATTTTTCCTTAAATGAGCAAGTTGAGGGTGAAGCCCCAAAGCCGTTTTACAGTGTTTTATGCCACTTGTTAACTGAACAGTACCTTCAAAAGCTGAAGGCACCGTAGTTACTGATAGCACGTAATAATTACTGCTTTTTATGTCGTTCAATACCTCTTTATGATCTGGATATAAATCAACATGGCAATGAAGATCCATCATGATGATTTATCCGCTTGGAGAAATAATTCAACCTCTGCTAATCCTCGCTTAATAGTTGATTCTAGTTTTTCTCGTATATCTTTATCTTGTGGTATTGGTCCTGACTTTCGAAGCCAAGAACGATAATTGTCAGTCTGTTTCAACCGGATAATGGCAGTTTGAACCGCTTGGAGATCATCGCGAGTATCTTTTTCTTTAATAAGACCTCTCAACCGCTTTGTCTTGTATGGCGCATCTTGTGTAAAACCAGCATGAAAAACTGACGCTCTTCGAATAAGGCAAGGTACACAATGCCCACACTGTTTATGCTCTCTGTGCCAATGACTACAAGAAACACTCAGAGGAACTGCTTTTCTAATTGCGTCTTGATCAACACATTCCGCTAACATTTCACCTTTAGTTTTGAATTGATAGGGGTTTACAAATTTGACATGAAACCCAGTGTCTCTAAGCAAAGATTCAAGCCTGCTTAGAAAATTAGGATGAGTAGTTCTAGTACTATGGCTACCAATCCGTCTTCTGGTAAGCGGTGGATTTATAGAAATATAGCCATTCTCAGGGACGACAATAGTTTCAATACTGCTATCGCAATTAGCATTTCTTAAGGCTGATATACCAAGTACCGCCATAGCTAGGAAGTTGAAGCTTCTTCCCCTCATGCTAATGTCAGTTTTACCTTCTAAATGCTTGATAATATGAGGAGACATTGAATAGGACAATTCGCCGAATGGCGGGGATAATAAATGCTTAATATCTTCCTGTTTTGCGCCATCACCACGATAAGCGTGACTAACCAAAAGCGGTTTTAAGGCTGACTCTCCGTTTAAAATGTCAATTGCACCAACTGCGCTGTCAAGACCTCCTGAAAAAAGGCAGACTGAGTTGAGTCCAATTAATGATTTTGCTTTTGCTTTCGCTTGCTCACTTGTTTTAGGAGTCGGCATCGGCATAGTTGTTTTTTCAAAAGTAAACTGCCATTGATCGCCCGTTAGAAAGTTGAGCAAAGAACTTAGTTCAGGCTCAACAGTATTCCACATATCCTCATCGGTAACAGGAACATGTAAATGCATTTTTCTAGCCCATGCATTTTCTGCATTATCCCTCAATTCAAATGTATCAGCGGCGGTAACAGCGGTTGCAATTGTTATCAGATCTATTGCATCAGCATCTACATTCAATCCCAAATCACGAACTGTTTGTAGTAGTTGTTTTGACACTAAGCTGTGCTTAGTGATGTCATTTTGATGCGTATGGAACATCTGGACAGGATGACAATCATCAGAAAAATCAGGCAAGTTAGCTGGGTCATGATTAAAATAAAAATTAGTCATCAAAGCTCTCCCACTCATCAACTGTCATGGCAATAGCATCGGCTTGAATTTTAGTAATATTTTCCTTACTGATAGTACTGGGGTTGCCATTAGTTACTTTGTCTAACTGTTCTTGTGTGATCACTTTTATTAATTCCCTTAATTCAACTTCCATTTGATGATGCTTGCTTGCAGGCTCAACGTGAAACCAAGCTCTGCCCATTCCTTCTACAACATCTTGAAATATAAGATCTGTTAAATAACAGCCTATGGCTTCTTGGATAACTTCGTCGGTAAAACTGTTAGGATCAAACTCTTCAGTATCGGGTAATGCTTCTTCTAGTGCGTAATCCAACGCAACTCTTACAGCATCCGAATCGGCATTATGAGGCGCTAAATGGCTAGCAATTTTGTCAATTGCTTGGTCAGTCGATAGCCCAGTTAGATCACCTAATGATAAGCTTTGATTATTAACCGTTACTGTGTCGCCACGCATGACACCAAGCAATCCAGAACCAGCAGTTATGCCGCTTGCTAGTCTCCGGCTAGTACTCTTACCTCCACCAGAGCCTTTTCTAGAGTAACTTTTTAATGAACGCCTTAGATCCGAAGTTGATCCACCTGTTTGAGCGTACTTACCAAATGCTCTTCTTGCACTAGCAAACCTATTTGGAGGCGGTGTTGCTGTTGGTGAACCGCCGATTTCTTGTTGAACCTTGTCATTGTCAATATCGTTACTATTGTCATTCTGATCATCTGCTTGACCACTGTCAAAGCCTGTTTGATCATCCCCATCAGTACCTGATGCAGGTTCTATCGTGACGGGGTCTCCTTGCTCTGCCCACGATGGAATTAGCGGACTCTTGTTATTCGGTCCTGTTGACGATGCGGACGTACCCATATTACTTAGTTCCCTCTAGTTCTTTTAAAATTGGATTAAGCCACCTTTGTCGGGGCAAGCTTTTTAAGAATGTAAGAAGACTTAAACAACATTTATCATCCTGCTTGGCAAGTAGCACCGCTCCATAAATGCCTGTAGGTCTTTCAGTCCAATCACCAATCAACTTAAAGTTTTCAATCAAACCATCCATGACTGACATGTATTCTTCCTTAGGAGTTGTGGTAATCGCAGTAGAGTTAACGCCACTGACCCTTACCTTTTGCTTCATTAAGTCTTCTACAAGTTTTTGAGCGGCTCCTGACATTACCGCATTAACAGCGCCCATTGGAATGCTTTCTCGACTCAGATACGCCGCTGGAGTCAAATCCACCTCAGTAAACATTGGAGGTAATTTTGACCATTTGTCAATAAAAGCTAGGTCTAGCTTCCACTCTTCAGGTAACTTAATTTCGTCAAATTCAACTTCTGAATTTTCGAGTTCCGCCAATACTTTTGGGAACCCCTTTTCCTTGTCAATTAATTCATAAAGCTTATTGGTAGCCTGAGTGCCTAAGCACCTCTCAAAAATTACCAGCTTAGTGATGGTTTTTTCATCAAGCTGCATACCTCGACGGTGAGCCGTTTTCTTTCTCATCTTCACTTGGTTCAGTAATCGCTTAACTATGCGAGGGTTGCCGTTAATGTTTGTAGATTCAGCTAATAGTGGAGCTAACTGCTCAGCAACTACAAATTTACTTCTGAGTTCTGAATGCTTTTCGATAGCGTGATCTTGAAGTAGCTCATCAATGGTTATTTGTGGTTGTTTCCACGACAGCCTTAATGATTCTTCAAGGGCACATCTTATCGTTTCTAATTGAGCATCGGTAACGCCGTGGTCTTGAGCAGTAAGCATCATTAAATATGCCCTTATCTCCAGAACGCCGGGTCTTGGTACATGCACAGGAATTTGAATAAGCTTGTCTAAATAATCAGTTTGATGTCGTTGAGATGCACCTTTGTGATATTCCGGCACAGCCAAGCGGATCATGTCTTCATCGGCGGCAATAACAAATGCGGTATTTGGTAGAAATAGAAATAATCTGATCGCCTCAAGTGTTGAAATGGCATTAAATGGAGAGCAGCGATCTAAATTATCGACATAGACAATAAGTGGTTTATCAAACTCCTTTAGCAGATCTGAATATGCTTTTCGGAATTCTTTAATTTCTTTAGGAGGTGAGAATGATTTCTTATCTTTGATCAAACCTTTGTTTTTCTTCGCGACATCCTTAGCGCCATCGACAGCACCTTTTACATCATCAACATCCAGTTCACCATCGTCACCACCACTGAATAGTCCCATGATCTTCTGTATACCACCTATAGTTGGTATACCAGCTAATGCTGCACCACCATCCATAAGTAGTCCCATCAGTCTGATCTTATCTATTCGTCCAGCAAACTCTTTTGCTTTTGCACTTAGGTTTTTATCGTCTGCTGCTTTTTTAACTAAAGTAGATGCGATTGTTTCTAATAGCGCAGCTTTAGCATCATCGTACCCTTGGAAAGTCCATGCATCAAAATGTACTTGGATATATTCTTGTTCATCAGTTTCCAAAGATGCTTTGGTAAGTTCAAGAATAGTAGATTTTCCTGCGCCCCAATCACCAAAGACACCGACGCTAATAGGCATTAATTCCTTTTCTGTTATAAGATCTTTTATTGACTCAGCCGTTTCATTAAAATTTAAGAAATCAATTTTTGATTCTTTATCAGACCACATAACATCTCCCTTTATTTATTATTTTGCTTTTCCATTCTTTTAATAGTTCTGTGAACCGTAGGGCGGCTAACAGAATATTTTTTTGCTAATGCAGAAATCGATTCACCATTTAATTTATCTTTATATAATTCCTTCGCTTGTTTATCAGACAAAGCAGACATTCTCCCCATATGTTTGCCTTTAGCCTTAGCCTCTTCACGACCTTCAGCTGTTCTGGCTTTTATTAAATCCCGCTCAAGCTGAGCGAAGACTCCGCAAAGGTTGATCATCGCCGTCGAGAATGGATTATCATTTTTAGTATTGAGAGAGCCGTCGATGATATTTAAACACGCTCCCTTTTTATGAATACTTTCAATTACTTCGAGAATAGTCTTTAATGATCGGCCAAGCCGATCAAGGCGAGTAACAATTACTTCATCGCCTTCTCGTATAAAATTTATGAGATCTTTTAACTTCTCATCATTTTTAATCGAAGCACCACTTTGCTTCCCTTGAAATACTTTCTCACAGCCATGAACGCCCAACTTGGACAGTTGAACTTGTAAATCTTGTTCTTGAGTCGAAACTCGTGCAAAACCAACTTTCATATGTACGAAACCTGTAACTTTCGTACATCTTAACTGATCTGGTCAAGCTAGGCCGCACACTTTTTCCTTACACTTTCAAACTCAATTGGCGACATATCATTTAATGAAGT
>NZ_JBPNYQ010000046.1:0-9917 GCF_051235485.1 Pseudoalteromonas nanhaiensis
CCCTAGGGTATAAAAGTCCCATGCAGTACGAACAAATTAATTAAACCCCGTGTCTACTTTATCGGGGTCAGATCATTAATCTGACAGCTGACGGCTGAAAGCTGATAGCTGTTTTCCAACAAAAAAGCCGTTACATTGCTGTAACGGCTTTTTGGCATTTGA
This sequence comes from Pseudoalteromonas nanhaiensis, assembly GCF_051235485.1. Lineage (NCBI taxonomy): Bacteria > Pseudomonadati > Pseudomonadota > Gammaproteobacteria > Alteromonadales > Pseudoalteromonadaceae > Pseudoalteromonas > Pseudoalteromonas nanhaiensis. Next base: position 163 of record NZ_JBPNYQ010000046.1, read on the forward strand.
ATTTAATCAAACCTTAATCACGGTATGTCTCTACCGCTGGGCATGAACAAACTAGGTTACGGTCGCCGTATACGTCATCGATACGGGTTACTGTAGGCCAGAATTTGTCTTTTGCTACGCTTGGTACTGGGAATGCTGCGTAGAAACGGTCGTATGCACGATCCCACTCATTGCCTAGTACGTCTGCTTGTGTGTGCGGTGCAAACACTAGCGGGTTGTTTTCAATTGACCATTCGCCAGATGCGATACGGTCGATTTCTGACTTGATTGACACCATTGCTTCGATGAAACGATCAATCTCAACTTTAGACTCAGACTCAGTTGGCTCAATCATTAGTGTGCCAGCTACTGGGAATGACATAGTTGGTGAATGGAAGCCGTAGTCTTGTAAACGTTTAGCTACGTCCATTTCAGAGATGCCTGTTTGTTCTTTAAGTGGGCGTAGGTCAACAATACACTCGTGCGCAACGCGGTTGTTACGGCCACGGTATAAAATTGGGTAGTGCTCGCTTAGCTTCTCAGATAAGTAGTTAGCGTTCACGATAGCCATTTCTGTTGCTTGTTTTAAGCCTTCAGAGCCCATCATGGCGATGTATGCCCACGAGATTGGTAAAATAGCCGCTGAGCCGTAAGGGGCAGCAGAAACCGCACCGTTACCGATGTTTGTGCCAGCAACATTAATTACGCTGTGGTTAGGCATAAATGGCGCTAGGTGAGATTTAACACCGATTGGGCCAACACCTGGACCACCACCACCGTGTGGAATACAGAATGTTTTGTGTAGGTTAAGGTGCGATACGTCAGAACCGATTGAACCTGGGCTTGTAACACCTACTTGCGCGTTCATGTTTGCGCCGTCCATGTACACTTGACCGCCGTGCTGGTGCACGATGTCACAGATTTCACGAATTGTTTCTTCGTAAACACCGTGTGTAGATGGGTAAGTGATCATGATACAAGATAGGTTTTCAGATACCTCTTCGGCTTTCGCTTTAAGGTCTGCCATATCAACGTTACCGTTTTTATCACAGTCAACAACCACGATTTTCATGCTTGCCATTTGTGCAGACGCTGGGTTTGTACCGTGCGCTGAACTTGGGATCAAACATACGTTACGATGACCTTCACCGCGTGACTCGTGGTATTTACGAATCGCGATTAAGCCTGCGTATTCACCTTGTGCACCTGAGTTAGGTTGTAGTGAAACAGCATCGTAACCTGTGATATTTACTAACCAATCATGTAACTCTGTCATCATGATTTGGTAACCCGCTGCCTGATCAAGTGGGCAGAATGGGTGTAGGTTTGCAAACTCAGGCCAAGTGATTGGGATCATCTCAGCTGTCGCATTAAGTTTCATCGTACATGAACCTAATGAGATCATTGAGTGGTTAAGCGCTAAGTCTTTGTTCTCTAGGCGCTTGATGTAACGCAACATTTCAGTCTCGCTGTGGTACGAGTTGAAGTTAGGGTGCGTTAAAATTTCGTCATCGCGTACTAGGCTTGCAGGAATTGAGTTGCTGCCGTTTACTTCGATTTCGTTTGCTAGTGCGTCAACGCTTAGGCCGTGATCTTCACCTAAGATGATGTCAAATAACTCAGCTACGTCTGCACGGGTTGTTGTTTCTGATACAGAAATTGAGTATTCACCTGCGCGGTTAGACGCAAAGTTAACGCCGTTTGCTACTGCACGTGCAACAATTTCGTCTTTGTTATCTGCAACAACAGTTAGCGTATCAAACCATGTATCGTGCTTAAGGTTTAAGCCTTTTGATTTTAAGCCAGCCGCTAAGATGTCTGCAAAACGGTGGATACGCTCAGCGATAGTTTTAAGGCCTTGTGGACCGTGGTAAACCGCATAGAACGCTGCCATGTTCGCTAGTAATACTTGCGCTGTACAAATGTTTGAGTTGGCTTTTTCACGACGAATGTGTTGTTCACGTGTTTGCATTGCCATACGCAGTGCGTCGTTACCTAAACGGTCTTTAGAAACACCGATAATACGACCTGGTAGTGAACGCTTGTACTTGTCGCGTGTTGCGAAGAATGCAGCGTGTGGACCACCGTAACCCATAGGTACACCAAAACGCTGTGCTGAACCAAGCACTACGTCTGCACCTAGCTTACCTGGTGCTTTAAGCAGTAATAAGCTCATGATGTCTGCAGCAACACAGGCAATCGCTTTTTTGCTTTGTACGCCAGCGATTAAATCGGTTACGTCAGTGATTTCACCGGTTGTTGATGGATATTGGAATAACGCTCCAAAAATGTCGTGGTCTAGTGCTTCAGCTGCTTTACCAACGATAACGTCAAAACCGAACTGCTCTGCACGTGTTGCAACAACGTCGATTGTTTGTGTGTGCACGTCATCAGCGATGAAGAATGCATTTGCTTTAGACTTAGCAACACGCTTTGCAAGGCCCATTGCTTCTGCCGCAGCCGTTGACTCGTCAAGTAATGACGCGCTTGCTAAATCAAGACCTGTTAGGTCTAGGGTCATAGTCTGGAAGTTTAATAATGATTCTAAACGACCTTGTGCAATCTCTGGTTGGTATGGTGTATACGCAGTGTACCAGCCTGGATTCTCAAGTACGTTACGTAAAATTACGTGTGGTACGTGAGTTGGGTGGTAGCCTTGACCGATGTATGATTTGAACACTTTATTTTTGCTTGCTACTGATTTTAAGTAGCTTAGTGTTTCAACTTCAGTGCGGCTTTCGCCAATTGATAAACCTTGCTCTAAGCGAATGCTTGCAGGTACCGTTTGACCGATCAGCTCTTCAACACTCGATACTCCAAGAGCGCTCAGCATGTCGCTTACTTGCGCTGGGCTTGGCCCAATGTGACGGCGAATAAAATCTTGCTTTTGCTCTAATTGTTCAAGAGATTTGGCGTTTGACATTTGTCCAGATTCCTATGATCCAAAAAAAAGTGGTTACTGCCAATGGGTAACTGGCAATAACTTAAAAACGTGTTGATTTAGTAACTTACAGCGTATGGAAAGGTAAGCTATAAAATCATAAAAGCCCCTGTGAAACCCAAGCTACGTATTTTATTAGCTGGGGATCTAGACGGGGCTTTTAGTCGGCGTGACTAATTAATTAGTCTTCGTCGATTGTGTTAGCGTAGCCTTCAGCGTCTAACAGGTTATCAAGCTCTGATGTGTCAGATGCTTTGATACGGAATAACCAACCGTCAGTGTACGGGTCGTTATTTACTGTTTCAGGCGAATCTTCAAGATCTTCGTTGATTGCAACGATTTCACCGCCGATTGGTGCGTAGATGTCTGATGCTGCTTTTACAGACTCAGCTACTGCACAGTCTTCACCCGCGTCAACTTCATCACCAACTTCTGGTAATTCAACGAATACCATGTCGCCAAGAAGTTCTTGTGCGTGCTCAGTGATACCTACAGTAAACGTACCGTCACCTTCGTCGCGAACCCACTCGTGTGAAGTAGCATATTTTAATTCGCTTGGGATATTGCTCATCTTTTTGTTCCTTTGGTTCTGTTACCAATCATGCTAACAACTCAACATGATTGGCATTATTAGGTGATAACACCAAATTTTTTATAGTTTAGATAACTGATTTGCCGTTACGTACAAAGCAAGGTTTAACAACCTTAACGTTAACCAGTTTTTTACGCATCTCTACTTGGGCTGTTTCGCCAGTTGAACGCGGAACGCGTGCTAGCGCAACACTGTGACCAAGAGTTGGTGAGAATGTACCAGAGGTAATCACCCCTTCACCACCTTCAACGATGACTTTTAAACCGCTACGCAATACGCCTTTTTCTTCAAGCACTAAACCAACTAGTTTGTCTGTGCTCTTGTCAGCGCGTTGCTGTTCTAATACTTCACGACCGATAAACTTACGATCTTCTGGCTCCCATGCGATTGTCCACGCCATGTTTGCAGCAAGTGGAGAAACACTTTCGTCCATATCTAGGCCGTAAAGGTTCATACCTGCTTCAAGACGTAACGTATCACGTGCACCTAGACCCGCTGGCGCTACGCCTGCGTCTAGAAGTTGTTGCCATAAATCAGCAGCTTGATCGTTAGGTACTACGATTTCATAACCATCTTCGCCAGTATAGCCTGTTGTCGCAATAAATAAATCACCTGCTTGCACACCAAAGAAAGGCTTCATACCTTCAACAGCAGCTTGTTGCTCTGCGTTAAGTACTGTTGCTGTTTTAGCACGTGCGTTAGGGCCTTGAACGGCAATCATTGCAAACTCAGGACGCTCAGTAACCGTTACGGCGAAATCAGCCGAAACTTTAGCTAAATGCGCTAAATCTTTTTCACGTGTTGCTGAGTTAACAACTAAACGGTAGTTCATTTCTGAGAAGAAATAGATGATAAGGTCGTCGATTACGCCGCCTTCTTCGTTAAGCATACCTGTGTAAAGTGCTTTACCCGGTACAGTTAACTTAGCAACGTCGTTTGCCACTAGCTTACGTAAGAACGCTTGTGCTTGCTCGCCTTGAACATCAACAATTGTCATGTGAGATACGTCAAACATACCTGCATCTGTGCGAACCGCATTATGCTCTTCGATTTGTGAGCCGTAGTTGATTGGCATTTCCCAGCCGTGGAAATCAACCATTTTTGCGCCAGCTTCAAGGTGCTTAGCATGTAAAACTGTTTTAGAAGTCATAATATTCCTTCACTTTTAAATTAACCCACAAGTTGTGGGGCGTGGCCTCAATTTAATGAGGGGGAATAACATGGGCGGCGATTATACATTAGTTGCACAGTTGTCACACCCAAATTGCGATTTTGTAACTAAAAAACAGCTAAACACCCAAGTGCGTAGCTGTTTTAAAAATTTTATGTTTTAAGCAACGTTGGCTAACGCTAAATCAAAGCCGAGCTGCTGTAAGTGCGTTTGCCATTTATCAAGCTCTGCTTGGCGCGCCACCAGCTGAAATTGCTGTGTTGCTTGGTTATCTATGGCGGTAATAAATACCTCACCGCTTTGTGCACCATAGCAGCTGCGCATGTCTGATAAACGCAGCCCCGGCGTTAGCTTAAAGCTGTCGACCAAGGCATCAAACGCTTGCTCACCACTTAGGGTTAGTGCGCTTAAATCGTCACGCATTACATAATCAATGTCGTAACGTAGTTGTTGCTCATTAATAAGCGACTGTAATTGCACGCTGGCATCTTTACCTAATACAAAACGAAATGCAGTTTCGTTAAAGTAATACAGGGCATAAGCGTAGCTGCTTGTTAGGTCATCGTCTAATGAACTACGTAAGCCTAAACCGCTGGCGGTTAGCTTATTAATATCAAGACCTAAAATAGCCGTTAAAAATGGGATTGCTTCAGTGCCACTAAAATCCATAATGGCAGTATCGCTATTTGCTTGTAGCACGTTGTCTGCTGGGGTCTCAGCTTGGCTGTGGCGAGCAAACATTATTGGCGTAAAAGTCATATGTGACACCTATCAATCATTAATGGCTGAAGTATATTGCGCCGTGCTGGCAACAACAAATTGTAATTATTTATCAATTGATAAATAATGCTTATATACATAGCCCTATAAATAGAATTTTTTAATGAAAAACATTTCTACCGATAGTTTACGTACTTTAGTCACTGTTGTTGAAGTTGGCGGGTTTGCCAAAGCAGGTGAATTATTAGGGCTATCGCAACCGGCTGTGAGCTTACAAATAAAGCGTCTTGAAGACATGCTGGGCCATAAGCTATTTAAAAAGCAAGGCCAGCGCCAAGTGCTTAATCAATATGGCGAATTGCTTATGCCATTAGCGAAGCAAATGCTGCAACAAAACGATGCCATTTTACAGCAGTTCACCAGCGAAAACGTGACCGGTAAAGTGCGTTTGGGGATCCCCAGTGAATTTGCCGCACGTATTTTACCGTCGATCATAGGTGACTTCGTGGCCCTCTACCCTGATGTATCGCTCGAAGTGCGCTCTCGTTTGAGTAAACATTTGTTGTCGGTCTCGCGCCAAGATCAATTCGATTTAGTATTGGCATTAAACGAAGAGCTAGAATCTGCCAAGTTCCCTATCTTTATGCAAGACCAACTAGTATGGGTGGGTGATTTAAACCTTGCACAAAATGATGTGGTCACGCTTGTAACCGCCCCCGAGGGATGTATTTATCGCCGCCGCGCAATCGAAGCACTGCAAAGTGCGGGTATTAAATACCGCATTGCCTACAGTAATGCCGACTTAACCGGCCTAACTGCAGCATTAAAAGAAGGCTTAGGCATTACGGTGCTTGCAAAAAGCACCGTACCGAATGAGCTTAACTACCAACTACAAACCAAAGACCTCCCTGAGCTTGGTCAAATCGGTATTAGTTTAATTAAACGTACCGACGACCCCGGCACCGCCGTAGATAAACTCGCCGAATTTATCGCCTTACGTTTGACGTAGGTGTGAGTTTTCAAAATTGTAAAAACGATTTTATATCTCGTAATTCAATGAATACTCACAAAGAGGTATAGAGACGCTTCGCGCTACATAAAAAAAGTAATACTCACAAAGAGGAAAAGAGACGCTACGCTTTAGAGTTAAAACTACATAATCTTATGGTCTTTCTCATTATCTTCTCTTTGTGCAAAAAATAGTGAAACGTTGGGTTTCGCTCCGCTCTTTCCAACCTACGAGCTAATAAATCAAGCAATGTAAGTCGTCATTTATGGCGACACATAATAGTTAAAATTGACGGGCTAAAGCCCGACCTACATCTTGTTTCTGTGGTTTAGATAAGCATCGCGCGAAATAAATTTCACGCCTACAGGTGAGCATTTCAATTTAACTATGCGCAGGCACAATCTAACTAAAGGTTATAGCTTCTTTCTCCTTTACTCTTTCTAACTCGCTAACTTTTGAATCTGATAGCAGACGACTCGAGACGTTGTGTTTCGCTCCGCCTATTAAGTTTTACTTAACACCAACCCAAACCCGATATCGTAATACAATACTACTGTATTTCTTATAAGTGATTTAATTCATAAACTTACAGTTCATACCTGTTTTATTACAAATAGGATTGATTCGCATTATTTTACATGTTTTAATTGCGCCGGTTAAAAAAATCTAAACATACACAGGACACACAATGACACCTAAGTTTATTGTTTCTACGCTTTCGACTGCGGTCGCTTTATCTTTAAGCGCTAATGCTTTTGCAAAAGATGTAACTAAAGAAGAGAAAAACTTCGAGCAAATCACTGTAATTGGCTCTGCATCTGCAATTAACGATATTCCTGGCTCTGCTACTTTTATTGATGAGCAAGAACTAGAAAAGTTTGAATATACTGATATCTCTCGTGTTTTAAGTGCTGTACCTGGTGTATATGTACAAGAAGAAGACGGCTATGGCCTTCGTCCTAACATCGGTATGCGTGGTACGGGTACGGGTCGTAACGACAAAATCTCAGTAATGGAAGATGGTGTACTTGTAGCACCAGCACCTTACTCAGCGCCTTCTGCTTACTACTTCCCTACTATGGGTCGTATGGAGTCAATCGAAGTACTTAAAGGTGCAGCTTCTGTTAAGTATGGCCCACGTACAACAGGCGGTGTTTTAAACTTAGTTTCTCGTAGCTTACCAACTGAAGGGTCTAAAGGTTTACTTAACGCCGAGCTTGGTAGCGACGGTTTCTACAAAGGTCATGCTTACTTCGGTAAAAAGAAAAACAATGCTGCGGGCCTTGTAGAAGTATTTACTTACGGTGCAGATGGCTTTAAAGATTTACCTGTAGGTAGCGACAACACAGGCTTCGAAAAGAACGATTTCTTATTAAAGTTTGGCTTTGACTTTGGTGATAACGAAGCACACAGCCTAGAAATGAAGTTAAAGTACTCAGACGAGCGCTCTGACGAAACGTACATGGGCTTAACTGACGTTGATTACCAAGAAAACCCTTACCGTCGTTATGCAGCATCGCAAAACGATGAAATGAACACACAACACAATGCATACCAAATCAACTATGCATACCGCTTCGGTAAAGGTTACGAGTTACTTGCTACTGCTTACCTAAATGACTTCCACCGTAACTGGTATAAAGCAAGCAAAGTAGGCACAAGTAACCTTGAGCAATACAGCGAGTTTGAAGCAAATCCAACGAGCGAAGGTATTGAAGGCGTTGCAGTAAAAGCAAACAACCGTGATTACCAAGCGAAAGGCTTACAAACTGAATTCCATATCCCTGCAGGTAGCCACTACATCACTGTTGGTGCGCGTTACCACGAAGATGAAATGGATCGCTTCCAATGGCAAGACAAATACACGCTTAATCAAGACCTATCAATGACGCTAACTGAAAAAGGCGTGCCGGGTTCTGATAGCAACCGTGTAGACAGCGCCGAAGCGACGACCCTATTCATTCAAGATGAGTGGTCACTTGATGCATTAGTCATTAGCGCAGGTCTTCGCTACGAAGACATCACAATCAAACGTGTTGAATGGGCTAAGTCTGATCCAAACCGTGAAAATGGCCTAACAAAAGACATCAGCAACGACACAGAGATCTTAGTTCCATCACTAGGTGCTACTTATACTGTAAGCGATAACCTAACGCTTCTTGCTGGTATTCAAAAAGGTTACGCTCCAGCGGCACCGGGTAACGCAGATCAAGAAGAAGAAGAGAGTGTTAACATTGAGCTAGGTGGTCGTTACGATTACGCGGGTATTCAAGGTGAAGTAATTTACTTTAACTCTGACTACACAAACATGCACGGTAACTGTACTGCGGCTGTAGGTTGTAGCGATGACAACATTGGCGATCAATACAACTACGGTGAAGTATCTGTGTCTGGCTTTGAGCTAAGTGCAGGTAAAGTATTTGCTGCTAATGCAGCTTCGTTCCCTGTTCGCTTAACTTACACTTACACGGATTCTGAGTTCGACAACGCGTTTGAATCAGATCTTTGGGGTAGCGTAGAAAAAGGCGATGCAATGCCATACGTGCCTGAAAACCAATTAGCGCTTTCAGTGGGTGCTGAGTTCTCAAGCTTTGTATTCGATACGCAAATGCGTTATGTATCTGATGCACACGCAGACTTAACTAGCTCAGGTCGCAATGCAATCGACAGCCGCGTTGTATGGGATTTAGCTGCTAAATACCTAATCGACGACAAACAAAAAGTATACTTAACAGTAGACAACCTGTTTGACAAAACCTACGTTGCAAACCGTGCAAACGGCGGTATTCAACCGGGTAAACCACGTACCCTACAACTAGGTTACAGCTACTCGTTCTAATAAAACGACTTAGCGAAATATCAAAAGCCGTGTGATGAAAATCCCACGGCTTTTTTGTGGGTGAGAGTTAGCGAGATTGTAGCCGCGATTTTATATCGCGTAATTCAATGGATGCTCACAAAGAGGATAAGAGGCGCTGCGCTTTAGAGGAAAAACTACATAACTTTATGGTCTTTCTCATTCTCTTCTCATTGTTTTCTCTTTGTGCAAAAAATAGTGAAACGTTGGGTTTCGCTCCGCTCTTCCCAACCTACGAGCTAATGAATCAAGCACTGTAAGTCGTCATTTATGGCGACACATAACCGCTAACATTGACGGGCTAAAGCCCGACCTACGTGTTGCTTTTGTGGTTAAATAAGCATCGCGTGAAATAAATTTCACGCCTACGGATAAGCATTTCAATTTAACTATGCGCAGGCACAATCTATGATCTGACTCCATAAAAGTAGACACCTTTTTGGAGTCAGTAATCATGAAAGTAAAACCATATCGTAAACATTCGCT
>NZ_JBPNYQ010000047.1:0-6671 GCF_051235485.1 Pseudoalteromonas nanhaiensis
TGATAGCTGATAGCTGATAGCTGATAGCTGATAGCTGATAGCTGATAGCTGATAGCTGATAGCTGATAGCTGATAGCTGATAGCTGATAGCTGATAGCTATGTTATAATCCCCGCAATTTTTGACTTTCAGTAAGTAACAACGCAATGACACTTGATGATATTCGTATCGTATTAGTTAACACATCACATTCTGGTAATATTGGCTCAGCGGCACGTGCTATGAAAACGATGGGCTTATCAAATTTATATCTTGTTGATCCTGCTTGTGAAATTGATAGTCATGCCAGTGCGCTTGCAGCTGGTGCAACTGATGTTTTAGGTAAAACAGTGGTTGTAGATACGCTGGCAGATGCAATTGCCGATTGTAGTTTAACAATTGGTACCAGTGCACGCTCACGTACATTATCTTGGCCTATGGTTGAGCCGCGTGAATGTGGTGAAAAATTAGTAGCTGAAGCTGAGCACGGTCCTGTTGCACTGGTATTTGGTCGTGAAAATAGTGGTTTAACGAACGAAGAACTACAACAATGTAATTACCACGTATGTATTCCTGCCAACCCTGAATATAGCTCGCTAAATCTAGCGATGGCGGTGCAAACACTGTGTTATGAAACACGTATGGCTTATTTAAATAAACAGCCAAAAGTACAAGAAGAAGACGAAGCAACCTATCCAAATGCGAAGCAAACTGAGCTGTTCTACGAGCACTTAGAGCAAACGCTAAACGACACGGGGTTTATTATCAAACAACACCCTGGCATGGTAATGACTAAATTACGTCGTTTATTTAACCGCGCGCGTCCAGAAGAAGCTGAGATGAACATCTTACGCGGTATTCTTACCTCTATTAATAAGTCTATAAAATAATCACAGGTTATAAGTATAATACTTGACTAAATTACTCAGGTAATTACAATATACCCAGTACTTGACTATTTTTGTCAAGTATTCGGTTTTATCAATGGCAAGTATCAATTTTTATCAAGTGATAATACTTGACTATTTTGGTCTGGTAATTAAAATTTGCACACCTTAGCGTGCAGTAACATCGGGGGCTCCATGAAGTTAACATCAAAAGGCAGATACGCAGTAACCGCCATGTTGGATGTTGCACTACATACGAATGTGGGTGCAGTGCCTCTTGCCGATATTTCTGAACGCCAAGAGATTTCGTTATCTTACCTTGAGCAATTATTCGCCCGTTTACGTAAAAATGGCCTTGTGACCTCTGTGCGTGGCCCAGGTGGCGGATATTTATTAGGTAGAGAAGCAAACGAAATTTCTGTCGGCGATGTGATTAATGCCGTTGATGAGTCTGTTGATGCAACACGTTGCCACAACGCAACGGGTGGCTGCCAAAGCGGCATGCGTTGTTTGACTCACACTTTATGGTCGGACTTAAGCGCACGTATCGAAGAGTTTTTAAATAGTATTACCCTTGCTGAATTGGTTGAAAAGTCAGATGTGAAAGAAGTCGCATCACGCCAAGATAACAGCATCAACACTGCAATTAAGCAACTGGAAAACATTCAAGTAAGCTGTCAACTGTAGCTTGACGAAAGCGGAGAGAGAAATGAAGTTACCGATTTATTTAGATTACGCAGCAACCACGCCTGTTGATGAACGTGTGGCAAAAGAAATGATGCAATGCCTGACTATGGACGGTAATTTTGGTAACCCTGCATCACGCTCACACCGTTTTGGTTGGCAAGCAGAAGAAGCGGTTGATCAAGCACGTACAGATATCGCTGATCTGATCAACGCTGACCCGCGTGAAATTGTTTTCACTTCAGGTGCTACAGAATCAAATAACCTAGCAATTAAAGGTGCTGCGCAGTTCTATAAAAAGAAAGGCAAGCACGTTATCACTGTTAAAACAGAGCACAAAGCAGTACTTGATACGTGTCGTGAACTAGAGCGTCAAGGTTTCGAAGTAACCTATATGGACGTTGAAGAAAACGGTTTACTTGACCTTAAAAAGCTTGAAGCTGCAATGCGTGATGACACAGTACTTGTGAGCGTAATGCACGTAAATAACGAGCTAGGTGTTATCCAAGATATCGCGACAATCGGCGAAATGTGCCGTGAGCGCAAAATTATGTTCCACGTAGATGCTGCACAAAGTGCAGGTAAAGTACTTATCGACGTGCAACAGTTAAAAGTAGATTTTATGTCGTTCTCAGGCCACAAAGTATATGGCCCGAAAGGTGTAGGCGCACTTTATGTTCGTCGTAAGCCACGTGCTCGCTTAGAAGCACAAATGCACGGTGGTGGTCATGAGCGTGGTATGCGTTCAGGCACATTGGCTACTCACCAGTTAGTTGGTATGGGCGCGGCATTTAGAATCGCTAAAGAAGATTTCGAAAAAGACCATGCACACATCAGCGCACTTCGTAAGCGTTTGGTTGATGGCATCATGGCTGATATGGAAGAAGTTTACTTTAATGGTGAACCAAGCCAGTCAGTTCCAGGTATTGTAAATATCAGCTTCAACTTTGTTGAAGGTGAGTCGTTATTAATGGCTGTTAAAGACATTGCTGTTTCATCAGGTTCAGCCTGTACCTCAGCAAGCTTAGAGCCTTCTTATGTACTACGTGCATTAGGCCGTAATGACGAGTTGGCACACAGCTCAATTCGTTTCAGCATTGGCCGCTTTACGACTGAAGAAGAGATTGATTACACCGTTGAACTAATCAAAAACTCGATCGGCCGTTTACGTGAGATGTCTCCTCTATGGGAAATGCATCAAGAAGGTATTGATTTAGATTCAGTTGAGTGGGCGCATCACTAATTTAGTGATCGCCGCCGCTAGCAGGTAGTGAGGATAGTATTATGGCTTATAGTGATAAAGTAATCGATCATGTTGAAAATCCACGTAACGTGGGTGCTTTAGACAAAAATGATCCGTCGGTTGCAACAGGTATGGTGGGTGCACCAGCGTGTGGTGACGTAATGAAATTGCAAATCAAAGTATCACCAGAAGGTGTAATTGAAGATGCAAAATTCAAAACATATGGTTGTGGTAGCGCAATCGCTTCTTCTTCACTTGTAACTGAGTGGGTAAAAGGCAAAACATTAGACGAAGCTGCAACAATCAAAAATACTGATATCAGTGCTGAGCTTGAGTTACCGCCAGTGAAAATTCACTGTTCAATTTTAGCAGAAGACGCGATTCAAGCAGCAATTGCTGATTACAAAAGCAAACAAGCGAAGTAAGAGATAAATTCATGGCAGTGACATTGACAGATGCGGCAGCAAACCGCGTAGAATCATTTTTAGCAAATCGCGGGAAAGGCATTGGCCTACGCGTTGGCATTAAAACGACGGGCTGTTCAGGTCTTGCTTATGTTCTTGAATTTGTTGATGAGTTAGCTGACGGCGACGAAATTTTTGAAAGCCGTGGTGTGAAAGTGATCGTTGATGCCAAAAGCTTAGTCTACATTGATGGTACTGAGCTTGATTACACCAAAGAAGGTTTGAATGAAGGGTTTAAGTTTAATAACCCGAACCAAGCCGATGAGTGTGGTTGCGGCGAAAGCTTCACCGTTTAAGCTTAAAAAATTTCTTTGCTTGAAGCCCTGCCTATGTAGGGCTTTGTTCTTTCCTGTTTACCGAGTTGGATTATGTAATGCGTTACTTTGAGTTATTTGCAATTCCAGTAGATTACAACATTGATTTAGCGACTATTAATAAACACTACCTTGAGCTACAACGCGCAGTTCATCCAGATCGCCACGCAAGCTCTAGCAGCCGTGATAAATTACTTGCTGTGCAAAATGCAGCAGAAATCAATGATGCATTACAAACCTTAAAACATCCGGTAAAACGCGCTGAGTACATGCTAAGCGAGCTTGGTGTTGATATTCGCGCCGAGCAACAAACATTACAAGACCCGCTATTCTTAATGCAGCAAATGGAACTGCGTGAAGAATTAGAAGAACTTGAAAATGCCGCAGATCCTGATGCAGCAATTGCCCAGTTTGAAGCGCAAATTAAACAACTCGATAAGCAATACAGCAGCGAATTAGCCGAACAGCTCGCAAGTAATGATGAGCAACAATGGCAAGCTGCCGCTGACAATATTCGTAAATTGAAGTTTGTTTATAAGTTACGCGATGAACTAGAGCGTATTGAAGACAGTTTATTTGATGATTAATCGTTAGTTGTTTTAAAGCAGCTATTTAAGAGTTTAAAAGAGCATTATGGCATTATTGCAAATTGCTGAGCCGGGGCAGAGCGCGGCACCACATGAGCACAAATTAGCAGTCGGTATTGACCTTGGTACAACTAACTCGTTAGTTGCAACAGTGCAAAGCGGCGAAGCACGCACACTGACTGATTTAGCAGGTAATGCGATACTACCATCGGTTGTACAATACCAAGCTGATAGCATAGTGGTCGGTGAACGAGCGGCAGCAGCTGCCACTCAAGACCCTGCTAACACCTTAATTTCGGTGAAACGTTTTTTAGGTAAAACTCAGGCCGAAATCGAAAAAAGCTATGGTCAACTACCGTATGAATTCTGTGAGCATGATGGCTCGTTAGCAATCAGCACGGTTGCAGGTGCGATTAGCCCTGTAACTGCATCGAGTGAAATTTTAAAAGCATTAAAACTGCGTGCAGAAGATAGCTTTGCAGGCCAAGACATTATGGGTGCAGTTATTACTGTGCCAGCCTATTTTGATGATGCACAGCGTCAAAGCACCAAAGACGCCGCAGAGCTTGCTGGTATCAAGGTTTTACGTTTATTAAACGAGCCAACGGCTGCGGCTGTAGCTTATGGCCTTGACTCAGGCCAAGAAGGCATTATCGCCGTATACGATTTAGGTGGCGGTACCTTCGATATTTCTATTTTACGCTTACACCAAGGTGTATTTGAAGTACTTGCGACTGGCGGTGACTCAAGCCTTGGCGGTGATGATTTTGACTCGCTATTAGTTGATTACTTCAAAAAGCAAACAGGTGTGAGCGAGCTTTCTGCATCGGTATTGCGTTTATTCATCAATAAAGCAAAAGCGTGTAAAGAAGCACTAAGCCAATACCAAACTGTGAATGTAGGCTTAGAGTTTGATGGCCAAAGCCACAAAGTTGAAGTTACTCGCGAAACGTTTGATGAGTTAGCTCTTGGCCTTGTGAAGAAAACACTGCGTTCTTGTCGCCGTGCGGTTAAAGATGCGGGTATCGAAAACGAAGAAGTGCTGCAAGTTGTAATGGTTGGCGGCTCGACTCGTATGCCAATTGTACGCTCTCAAGTTGCTGCATTTTTTGATAAAGAGCCACTGACTTCTATCGACCCTGATCGCGTAGTTGCACTCGGTGCGGCATTACAAGCAGACGTACTGGTTGGCAATAAGCCAGATTCAGACATGTTGCTATTAGACGTATTACCACTGTCACTAGGTCTTGAAACCATGGGTGGCTTGGTTGAGAAAATCATTCCACGTAACACCACGATCCCTGTTGCACGTGCACAAGAGTTTACTACTTTCAAAGATGGTCAAACTGCAATGTCACTGCATGTATTACAAGGTGAGCGTGAGTTAGTTGACGATTGTCGTTCGTTGGCAAAATTCAGCTTAAAAGGTATTCCGGCCATGGCAGCCGGTGCTGCGCATATTCGCGTAACCTTTAAAGTAGATGCTGATGGCCTATTAAGTGTATCGGCAATGGAAAAGTCAACAGGTGTGCAAGCTGAAATTCAGGTCAAACCATCATTTGGTTTATCGGATGATCAAGTTGCAAACATGCTTAAAGAGTCAATGACTAACGCAAAAGACGACATGCAAGCGCGTATGCTTAAAGAGCAGCAAGTTGAAGCGTTACGCGTTGTTGAAGCGCTTGAAGCATCACTCGCAACCGACAGTGCATTACTTGATGAACAAGAATTAGGTGCGTTAAAAGCAGAAATTGCTAAACTTGTTGCCGTACGTGAAAGCGCAACAACACCTGCAGAAATTAAAGCAGCGATTGAAGCTGTAGACAATGCAAGTAGCGAATTTGCTGCTCGCAGAATGGATGCATCAATCAAAAAAGCGCTGCAAGGGCAGTCAGTAGACGAAGTTTAACGAGGTAAGGTATGCCACAAATTATTTTTCTTCCCCATGCAGAATTATGCCCAGAAGGCGCAGCAATTGAAGCACCTGCAGGTGAAACAGTATTAGATGTTGCACTAAAAAACGGTATTAGCATTCCACATGCTTGTGAAAAGTCATGTGCGTGTACAACATGCCATTTAATCATCCGTGAAGGCTTTGACTCTTTAGATGAGAGCGATGAGCTTGAAGACGATATGCTAGATAAAGCATGGGGTCTTGAGCCTGAGTCACGCCTAGGTTGCCAAGCAATCATTAAAGATGAAGATTTAGTGGTTGAAATTCCAAAGTATAATCTCAATATCGTTAATGAAGAGCATTAATTTTTAACGGCTTTGATTTCGTAAAAACCGCTGTAGTTGCTTAGTCTCTACAGCGGTTTTTTGTTTTTAGAGCTGTCAGCTTTCAGCCGTCAGTTTTTAGCAAATAGAGAGGGTGTTTCAGTTATTTGTGTTTTTGAGCAGCAATAGCTTTACATTGATCTCTCAGGTTTTATGTTTTTGATAGCTGATAGCTGATAGCTGATAGCTGATAGCTGATAGCTGATAGCTGATAGCTGATAGCTGATAGCTGATAGC
>NZ_JBPNYQ010000048.1:0-5343 GCF_051235485.1 Pseudoalteromonas nanhaiensis
AGAGTCCGTATATAAGCCAGCATCTAATCTTTATTTAATAAATACTCCGTTGACAAAAAACGGGGAGTCCATATAAGATCACAGAGGCGCTTCGCGCTACACAGAGAAACCAAATAATCACTAAGAGATTATGGGCACTCCACGCTTCAGTGAATAACGATTTACAATCTACTATTCTCTTCCTCTGTGTCCTCTGTGGTTAGAAAAAAGATCTATAACTCACAAAGAGAATAAGAGGCGCTGCGCTATAGAGGAAAACAAATTAAGTAAGTTATTGGTTTACCTCATCCTCTTCTCACTCACTTCTCTTTGTGAAAAAAGATCTGCGCGCGGAATCAATATCATGTCTACAGCAACCTTGCATTTTTCGGCTCAAAAATGCCAAATACAGCGAAAAAATATACTGAATAACATAATCTAAATTTTGCTCTTAACCGTATTTAGGCGCTGTATAAAAACAAAAACCCCAGCAAAAGCTGGGGTTTTGGAAAGTAGATATACTTAAATAAGTATAATCAATTAGTTAGTACCTGTTACTTCTCTTTCTTCACACTCAATAGAAACTTGTCCTGTTAGAGTGTCAGTGCTCTGAACATTCTCAAATGTGAATGTTTGTGATTGACCACCACCATCTACTTTTGCACCACGGATTGTTGCACGTACTTTGTAGGTACCACCGGCTTCAAGGCCTGCAAGGCTAAATGTTGAATTACCTTGTCCCTGAGCTAATGATGCTGCTTTACCATCTTTAGCATAAGTTACAATAGAGCCAGAAAGATCTGGGTTAACTGTATTATCTGCAGCACAAACACCGTTAAGAGTTACTGCACTATCGAATGTCTCAACCGTATTATTAAGTGTAACTTCAACGTCACCACAAATTGGTTGGTTTTCTTGCTCGTACCAAGTGTTACCTGCTCTATCATATAAACGAACTTTAGCTACTGCATCAGATGAAATACCAAAGCGAGCTGTCGATGCACCTGAAATAATCTGTTTAGTAGTACTTCTGATGTAGCTAGAAATAGAACCATCTGGTGAAGTCATAGATACTGCTAGTCCACGAGCAGGTAAGGTACCACCAACAACTTTAACTGATACACCTGAAGTACAAATAGGAACACTCTGATTCATTGAGAAGAATGTTAAATGGTCAGTCATAAAGCTAGCCGGATAAGTGCCATCTGTATTTGCAGCGCCTACTGTAGCTTTGAATTGCTCATCTTTCCACATACCAGTGTCTTCATTGTGTGAAGATACGTTAAGGATGTCGCCTTCACTTACACCACTGCTAGCAGGTAAAGTTACAGATACATTAATAGCAGGAGTAAACTGCTTAACTTTAGTCTCACCAGCAGTCATTGTGATGTTAGTTACGCCAAGTGACTCTTTCACTTCTGTAGTGCTGTTTTCATTTAAGCCGTCAGGAATGATAAGACCAGTACCACTTACACTTGAATCAGCCGCCAACACATTTAATTTAACAGCGCCACCAGCTACAGCATCACCATTTGCGTCTTTTAAAGTTGTGCCTGCAGGAATTGTTACATCTGACTTAGCGCCGTCTTTACTAGCAACAGCAACGATAGGATCAATCGTGGTAGCGTCTGTAAGTTCAACTTCTGTTGTAGCTGAAGCTAAACCTTCAGAATCAGCAGGAACTAAAGCAAAGTCTAGAGGAATGTCATTAGAACCTTCATCAACTTGAGCGTCTAGATCAACAACAAAACTTTTACCTACGTAACCGTCAAAAGTTACTTGCGCAGTTACTTCGCCTGTAGCATCTTCTTTCGGAAGGAAAGTAAAGTTACCAGAATCATCAACAGTAACCATGCTAAGTTCTTCACCGTTAGGATCCACTAAGCTTGTTGCAGCTTCACCATCAACCATGAAAGTAACCATTGCACCAACAAGAGCATCAGCGTTTGTAGCATCAATAACATTTACTGAAAATATTTTGTCTGGTTGCTCAGTAACAATTGTATCAGGTGGAACGATTTCTGTTACTGGTGGTACAACTGGATCTGGCACGACCTCATTTTTGTCGTCATCACTCGAACAGCCTGAAAGAGCAAAAACTGATGCTACAGACATAGCTAGTAGCGTTTTTCTGTTAGTAAACATAGGGAGTCCTTTTATTCCTTTTTTAAAATAAACGTATCAAATAAGGTCGATATACAGGGAAATCTCCAACTAAACCCATAGTTGAAAGCAAAATAATTAATAATTTCCCATTGCTACCTGATAGGTTAAATAACAATCACAACATTTGCAACTGTGATTTTACACAAAGAGCCTTTATTTTACTAAAAAAGGCTCAATAAAAATTATAGATAATATTTACAATCCAGCAATTAGAATTACAAAAAATAAATCAATTTGTCGATTTTAAACTTTTTATTCCTAAAACAGAGACAATGATTATTTGTATTCTAAGTAAACATCTCTCAAGCGGCTAAAATTAGCATATAAATATGCTTTAGATAACCGCCCCTGATTCAGATATTTACGGTCGATGCTAACACTATTTACTGGCTTATAAGCTTGATTAAAAATCAATGTATTTTGAGACTCACCAATTCGTGTACCAATCGAGTGTCGCCAAGCTTCCGTACCCTTTACTTGCCCGTAACGCGTTACTGACATGTCTTTTCGTGGTGAGAGCGGAATACTAAACGCAAAGCCTATTTTTCTTGCATCGGTATCTTCGCCATAAAGAGCTAGATAACTATCACCAAACCAGAACCTACTTTCTACTTTAATGCCTGAGTCTTCATTCCAAAACTTACCAACCTCAGCATGAAACGTAACATCATGCTCAACCCAGTTAAATTGGTAGGCTATTGTTTGATAATCTCTATTTGCATCGTAGTCTTGGTAGTCAAAGTAACCAATATTTGCGCTTACCTTGTGGCGACCTTCAGGACTAAGCCAAGTAGTTTCGTTTTGGATGCCATAAAAATCAAAACGTTCTTTATAATACCCAAGCTGTGTTTGGTTATAAATGCCATAAGGTAATGCGAATGTTTGATAAAGTGTCGCTCTATCAAATTCAGACTCTTCACGGTAATACCTAAATGCTGCATCTTCATCAAAGTCGTCGCTATTAGCTACACTTACCTGGCCACCAAGGTTGATACCCGCACCTTGCCATAAAGGTATGTCTACATCGGCGCGGAGCGCTAATGAAAAATCATATACTCCTAATTCAGTAGCATAGGCATTCGTAAGTGCAGGGCTAAAAGTTACACGCGGCTTAAAGTAAGGCGAGTTAGTATTCATTAAACCAACCCAAGTAAGTGCTCTTGGTAGTGGCATAGCACCTTGATAAACAACTACCTCAGGATGCTTTTGCGAAAGAATAAACTCGCGGTACTCGTCTACGTTACCTTTTAGGCTAAGTTGAGGAATATCTTGCTTAGACATAAAAACATTAAACTCAATGCCTTCACTGCTTACATATTGCGAAATTCGGCCAAGCACTAAACCAATTGCATCAAGGTCATTACGATTAAAAGTAGAGTTTTCAAACTTGACAACAATTTGCTTATCGTTATTAAAGCCTACTTGTACACTTTCGAAACCATCTTTAACTAAAGCATGCTTTAACGTTGCAGCTTGCCTTGTCATTTCTTTATTGCTTTCGAAATAACGGTGTGCGTTAGGATCTTTTATAGTTACGGGTTCTTTATTAGCGTTAAGCTTAAAGTAGGCTAGTTCATCACTTTCAGATACCACAGGTTCTGGCGCACTTTCGATTGCCTCGTACTCAGGTTTTGTGAATAATGGCATTTTGAAGTTAACACCCCAAGATGTGTCTTCTTCGCTGTAGTCTGTATTACTATAAAAACGGCTAGTGAATGTTAACTCACCGATATCGTATAACCACTTTTTAGGCACTGTGACTTTTGCGGCTGCATTAAATGCATCTGCGTCATGTTCTGCTTGCAATGCAAACCAGTCAAATGGTTGCCATTCAATACCAGCAAAAGGGCCATCCATTTGGCCTGTAGCACGATCACTTACTGAGTAACCTGCTGAAAATCTAAAATCCCACAATTCTTTAGAGGCAACAGCGTAGTAAGTTTCGTAGTTATTTGCTGCACCGCCGATATCTTTTGCACCAATAGCAACAGTTAACCAGTTTTTTGGTATGTAAGGTATTTGGTATTTAGCGTTAAACGATACATCTCGCAACTGGCCCTTTCCCTCGGGATAAAACATATTATCGTTCATAGATTCGGCAGCAATTAAACCACTTACTTCAAAACCGTCAAACAAACCTGCAGCAAAAGAGAAGTTATGACCATCAATATACTCTTTACCTCTAAGATCAAGCATGTTGTTGTAACCAATATCAATATTGCCTACATCAATTACATTTGCATTAGGGGTATTTATTAGGCCTGTATAGCCAGTAAAAGATTGATAGTTATTAATTTTATCTGAAGCTAGCACAGGAGCGCAAAGAGTTGCTAACCCGCTAATGAGTAAAGTGTTCGCCTTTAGCATAACTCGAATCCATGAAGAATTATTAGAATTTTTTGTTAACGCCAATATAGCATTAATTAACTAAATTAGTTAGTTGTTCATGTTTAAAAAGTTAATACAAAAATGAAATTTAAATCTTAGAGAAAACCAAATAATCACTCAGAGATTATCAGAATAACTATTTAGAATCTGTCGCTCTCTTCCTTTGTACTCTGTGACCTCTGTGGTTAAAAAAAGATCTTTAACTCACAAAGAGAATAAGAGGCGCTGCGCTTTAGAGGAATACAAATTAAGTAAGTTATTGGTTTACCTCATTCTCTTCTCATTCACTTCTCTTTGTGTAAAAACAATATTTGAACCACAGAGCACACCGAGGCGCTGCGCTACACAGAGAAACCAATATTTAAAAAGTTTGGTCTCTCCTTCTCTTCCTCTATGCTCTCTGTGTCCTCTGTGGTTATAAAAAAGTTCTATAACTCACAGTTAGTTACAACTCTCTTCGCTCAAAAGAAAATAATTTTGTGGTTTCCTCATTCTTTTCTCATTCACTTCTCTTTGTGTAAAAACAATATTTGAACCACAGAGCACACCGAGGCGCTTCGCTTTAGAGAAAGTAAAAATAATCTTGTGGTTTACCTCATTCTCTTCTCATTCACTTCTCATTGTGCAAAAACAATATTTGAACCACAGAGCACACCGAGGCGCTGCGCTACACAGAGAAACCAATATTTAAAAAGTTTGATCTCTCCTTCTCTTCCTCTATGCTCTCTGTGTCCTTATATGGACTCCCCGTTTTTTGTCAACGGAGTATTTATTAAATAAAGATTAGATGCTGGCTTATATACGGACTCT
>NZ_JBPNYQ010000049.1:0-3904 GCF_051235485.1 Pseudoalteromonas nanhaiensis
GGGTCATTAGCTCAGTTGGTAGAGCAGTGGACTTTTAATCCATTGGTCGATGGTTCAAGTCCATCATGACCCACCATTCTTTGAATGGTCATATCGGCGGATTTACGCACTTAATACCAGAGCGGGTCATTAGCTCAGTTGGTAGAGCAGTGGACTTTTAATCCATTGGTCGATGGTTCAAGTCCATCATGACCCACCATCTCTTACTTACCTTTTCTATCTAAGTTATCCTTTATTTATCTTAACAGCGCACAGCAATACTGTTCTTTAGCTTAAGATTCTCGTATAATTCGCGCCATGAATGCACTGTGGACTAAGTGGTCGAGAAATGAGCCTAGCTGAACAAATTATGCCTGAAGATTATATCTTCCCTCCAAAGCCAGCTCCGTTATCTAAAGACGAGCAAGCCGAGTACAAGGCACGTATCAAACAATTATTGAAAGATAAGAACGCCGTTCTTGTTGCCCATTATTACACTGATCCTGAAATTCAAGCGCTTGCTGAAGAAACAGGTGGTTGTGTTGCTGACTCGCTAGAAATGGCGCGTTTTGGCGCTAAGCACGACGCAGATGTAATTGTGGTTGCGGGTGTTCGCTTCATGGGCGAAACAGCAAAAATCCTTACGCCAAATAAAACAGTTGTTATGCCAACACTTGCTGCAACCTGTTCATTAGACGTAGGTTGCCCAATCGAAGAGTTCTCTGCGTTTTGTGATCAGCATCCAGATCGCAAAGTAGTAGTGTATGCAAATACATCAACTGCAGTTAAGGCGCGTGCTGATTGGATAGTGACTTCTTCATGTGCCCTAGAGATCGTAGAGCACTTAGATGAGCAAGGCGAAAAAATCATTTGGGGTCCTGACAAACACTTAGGTTCTTATATTCAAAAGAACACAGGTGCTGACATGATCATGTGGAATGGCGCCTGTATCGTTCATGACGAGTTTAAAACCAAAGCACTTAAGGATATGAAAGCCTTACACCCAGATGCGGCTGTATTGGTTCACCCAGAGTCACCTGCGGAGATTGTAGCCTTAGCAGATGCAGTTGGTTCAACAAGCCAACTTATCAAAGCAGCGCAAACCATGGACAACAAAAAGTTCATCGTCGCGACTGACCGTGGCATTTTTTACAAAATGCAGCAGTTATGCCCAGAGAAAGAATTCTTTGAAGCACCAACAGCAGGTGAAGGCGCAACCTGTAAAAGCTGTGCACATTGCCCGTGGATGGCAATGAATGGCTTAAAAGCGATTGAAGAAGCACTGACAGACCCAGAAGGTAAAGAAGTGTTTGTTGATATGGACTTACGCGAAGGCGCATTAAAGTCGCTTAACCGTATGTTAGAGTTCTCTGCAACGCTTCAGCGTTAACAACTAACCGTCTATATACAAAAGGCAAGGTGTTTACCTTGCCTTTTTTGTTTGATTACTAATCACTTAACTACACTATTTTAAAAAGCCCTTGCGTCTGTAGGGTTGTTTTCATACTATAACGCCGCGCTAAACACTAAGCGCCTTAGGTGACGTGTCCGAGTGGCTGAAGGAGCACGCCTGGAAAGTGTGTATACGGCAACGTATCGAGAGTTCGAATCTCTCCGTCACCGCCATTTCTTTTTCTACCACTCTTACTTTAATTATTCTCAAATGGTTTAAAGGCGTATTTTAGCTAGTCTAATTATCCAAGCTGTTAATTCTTTCACACTCTTTCCAAAAAGACTGTCCTAATACTCTGTTTATTTCTTCTGCTGAAGTGAGGCCTTTTGATAATGCTTCTAAGGCCACTTTATATAAAGACCTCGCACCGCTTTGAGCTGCAACCTCTCTTAACTTACTGGTACTCTCTCCAGCCCTAATTGCATCGGCTAGTTGATAGTCTATAGTGATTATTTCGAACAGAGGAATGCGTCCTTTGTAACCAGTGTGATCGCACTCATCGCAACCTGATGGCGACATAATATTTATATCAGAAAAGATACTTTTAAAGCGTTTGCCATGGGTATCTGTGGCCAATGGGCCACTTAGATTACAACTAGGGCATAGTTTTCTAATTAAGCGCTGTGCTGCAACACCTTTTAAAGAGTCGGCAATAATAGGACGTGACACACCTAAGCCTATTAATCTTGAAATAGTCGTAATTGCATCACTAGTATGTAAGGTGGTCATCACAAAATGCCCGGTGATTGCAGCGCGAAAGGTCATTTCTGCGGTTTCTTCATCGCGAACTTCACCCATCAATATTACATCAGGGTCTTGTCTTAAAATACTTCTGAGGGCGCTGGAGAAGGTAAGGTTCTGTTGAGGATTAATATTAACTTGGGCAATACCTTCAATTTCATATTCTATAGGGTCTTCAACTGTAACAAGGCACTTTTCGGGTGAGTTTAATTCTTTTAAGGCAGCATAAAGCGTACTTGTTTTTCCTGACCCGGTAGGGCCTGTTATCACAAAGATACCTTCGCTACTTTGCAGTAAGTTTTTAAATGTGTCGAGCTCTTGCTGTTGTAAACCAATATCATCTAACTTGTTTACAACAGATTTGATTAGCAGGCGGATGACTACTTTTTCTCCCCCTTTAACAGGTAATGTCGATACCCGTAGATCAACATCCTGACCTTTAAGCTCTAAACTCACACTACCATCTTGTGGGACCATTTTTTTTGCTAAATTAAGGCCAGCTAATGCTTTTATTCTTTGTATTATTGGGATAAAAACTTGTGCAGGTAATTCTGATATGACCCTTAACATGCCATCTACTCTGTAACGAACGATGCCGCCATTATTAAAGGGTTCTATATGGATATCACTGGCTTTAAATATAAATGCCTCTAACAGCATTTCAGATACAATTTTAACGATGGCTGAGTTTGAAGAGTCGGGCTCATTTCGTTTGGTTCGTGTGTTAAGTTGGGTTGTTTTTATAATAATGTCATTTTCAGATAGCATTTGCTCCTGATAAAACATTTCTGTCCATTTTGCTATGAGCTCGGGTGATGCCAATACTGACTTAACATGCAGGGTCGTTAAAAATTCAACCATTGCTTCCATATCAGTATCAAATGGGTGGGGTGAAGCAACTGTTAATAAGCCATCAGTAAAGCCCACAGGAAAAATGCCATACTCTCTGGCTACTTTAAGAGAAACATAATGAAGCAATTCTTCCGGCACATTGGTAGGAGGTTTTGCAACCTCTAACTGGTAACTCTTTGCAATCATTTCAGTTAATATTTTGCTGTCGACTTGCAAAATTGCCTCTGCACTTTTCCATGCTGAAATCGCAGATTCACCGTTATACATTTCTTCAATATTAATATTGCTGTTAGTTGATTTTTCAATGCAAAATCGTTTTAGCCAATTAAAAGTGGCATTACTTCTGTGTACTTCATGTTTAACAGCCATACTCATTCCATATATATTTTGTCGTCTTTGGCATCAAACGTAATTGTTGAATTACCATGTGGAATGGTTAGGCGAAAATGTTCGTTGGTAATTTTTTCATAAGTTACATCCATAACAGATGCAATAGGGCTTGGTAAATCATCTGGCAGTTCTCCGTAAGTTGTGCGGTAATGTTCAACATCTTCTGCAATCATTAATAATGCAACTGAGCTGCCCGTTTGATAATCTCTGTCATAATTTACAGGATGAGTTTCATGACCGATAACTAGTGCTTTTGCTAACAAAAACCCAAAAGCAATATATGTTGCATAAGGAAGCCAGCTCGGTAAAACAATAAAAGATCGATTTTTATTTCGTTGAGTATTTTGCGTTTCATCCATCGCTTGCGCGATACTTTCTTGCCATCGTTTATTGGTTGAAATCATTTTTATCTTCCTAGTACTTCATCACACAAGTTCTGACTAGTTGAGGGCACCATAAGCCCTCTCAAGTTTTTCACGAGCTGATTCA
>NZ_JBPNYQ010000050.1:0-2851 GCF_051235485.1 Pseudoalteromonas nanhaiensis
TTACACCCAAATTTGTATGCTTATTAGCATAACATTTCTTTCTTAATGGGTGGCCAAATTAACTATGCCACTACACTCTCACTATCATTTAAAGCATCTTCATACAATCCTTTTAAGCGTTGAACTTTATTATCCAATCTCTCAACAGCCTTTTTCGCATCAATGGCACTTTTTTTCTTATCAAAGGAATTCTTTGAAGGTAGGTTTACAGAAATCCTGACAGCCTCGGAAAATTGATCTCGAATGAAATTGCTGCCCGGAGATTTATAAAAATCTGTATAGCCAATATCTTGATCTAAATAAAAAATTGGTAATATTGTGGATAAATAAGGATGCGTGTGAGTATTGGAGTTAGTAACCAAATGAGGGAATTCATAGCCGAATACTTCAAATAAATAACGGCTGTAATCACCTTCTTTAAAAAATCGTTGTTTAGTACCTGTTGGCTCCATAACTTGAACGTAAAGTTCTCTCGAATATTGGCGCTTTAATTTATAGATTTTCCCATTTAAAGATACTGTTAGCACAACACTTTCACAGTGAACATAAATATCATCTCTAAATTCGCACGGGTAGCCTAAACAAAAGGCTATTGATTGCACAAGAGGAGTTTTTCCTGACCCATTTGGCCCGTACAACTGAGTGATAGATTTAGCAAATGCAAGCTCACTTGATCCCCATCCATTGCTGCCACGAGCATACACTTTTAGAGATTCTAACTTCATGCTAATTCAAGCTCCATTTGTTTTTCCCTACATATATTTCGATAATTTCTTTGAATTAAAAGCAGGTTGTAAGACAAGTCTGATTTCTCATCTATGGCTTTGTTAATTACTTTCTTGCCTAATTCAGTAGCTTCTAATTTAGTCTTTCTGTTATTAACCGAAACCAAATTCGCTATTTCCAAAAACGAAAGCGCTTTTACCGTTCTCACTCGTAGATTTGCAGACCAGCCTAAATGCTGAGAAGAACCTTTAAACTCTTTAATCGACCTTTCTATGCACTCTCCTACCAATTGTCCCAATTCTGGAGTATTAGGTTTCCGTCTCTCTTTTGCCATCAACAAAACAACCATTGAAATAAAAGGTAAGTGAAATAAAGCTTCATTACTTAGCCTATGCGACCTAACAGTCTTTACTTCATCAAGTTGAATTCTAAGGTTTGAAGCTTTGGCTACCTCAAAAAACTCTTCTATATCCATAATTTATTGAGACCTCACCATTACTGAAAACAATCCACCTAAAACAATCTCTTCACTTAAAGCTGTGAAGCACTTTTCCTTTTTTAAATCACTAAATATTCTTTCTACATCTTCTTTTAATTCAGTAAATCCAAACCCTGTCACTATCCTCTGTTTTACAGAGTCCGATAACTTAGATTCCAGCATCATTAAATTAAAGTCAGGTACATCGTGCCTGTACTTCCTATACCAAATGTCCCATTCAGTTTTACATTTTGCTGCATAGTCAATGAGTTGCTTAGGCGTATCAGTTTTCTTTAAAATCCGCTGTAATATTGAAAGGCTTTTTAGCGCCTTTGTGTCACCACCACTAGTTAGCATATCGTAGCCAATTTTCGATAAACTCAAGACTTCCAGCAATTCATCAATGCCAACCCCAGCTAATTCATCCAAGGTTTTTTCATCTAACGATTTCGGCAACACTCCCACAGATTTACTTTCTACCAAAGCCATCAAGTTATCGATTATCTCTCTTGCTTCCATATACTGAAGATCAATTTCGCTGTACTGAAAGATTTTTTCTCTGGCAATTGATTCGAATATAGCGCCTTCTACTTTTAAGTATTCGACCCCCGGAACAATTCCAAACTTTGAGATTAAAGATTTAACTTCATGCTCTTTATACAACCGTGTTCCATCACTGAAACAATTGTTAAAATGCTCAACGAGAGCTGCTAAGGTTTTATTTGTAAAATCTTCTTCATCTAACGCTTCCAGTAGATCTTCAACTTCGTCTTTGACATGTATGTTTGTTAGAAAAATTACTTTTTCACACGAAGCTGAAAAGTTAACAGTATGAATCAACAGTTTCCCAGCAAAGCTATCAGTAATTCTCTCAACGATATCTTCAGGTTTTTTCTTATTATTTATCCCAAAAATATTTATTAGCGACCATTGTGCATTTCTTTTTTTCTTAGTTTTAACCTGAAAAAAGTGATAATACGTTTTTCCATCAATAATCTTTCTAACAACGAAGTCGTCATGCCAATCGCAAAAGACTCGATCTACAGTATTATTTTCTAGAATTTCTAAACTGGCTAAACTAGCGGCTCTAGTTTGGGCTTTATACCTAGATAATGTATCTCTGCCGTCCTGTTCTCTAGGATCTACTTCATGTAACTTAACCAACTGTCAGCAACCTCTCTTTATTAGAGTTGCTTTGCAGGAAAGATTTGTGATTGGATATGCATCACTTTCTATCCATGAAAGCTTATTATTAATATTTTCCGTGATTAATAATGACAGTTAAACCGACTCAAATCGATACTGTACATTATTACAGTATTTTTCCCGATATCAAGTGTCAGTGGTCAATTATTAAAACAACCCGCTATCATCTTCGGCAGACGGGTGAGTTGCTTCAAAACACATTGGGTCAGGCCTTACTTTTTGACTTAACCCTATCTCCTCCGCGCGAAATAAATTTCACGCCTACGGCATCGGGGTTAGCCATAGCAATGTGCGGGCACGTCTAACTCAAAACTTATAGCTTAAAGCTCCTTTACTCTTTCCCCTCGAAGCTCGCTAGCTTGAGTTGATCTGACTCCATAAAAGTAGACACCTTTTTGGAGTCAGTAATCATGAAAGTAAAACCATATCGTAAACATTCGC
>NZ_JBPNYQ010000051.1:0-2702 GCF_051235485.1 Pseudoalteromonas nanhaiensis
CACCCTAGGGTATAAAAGTCCCATGCAGTACGAACAAATTAATTAAACCCCGTGTCTACTTTATCGGGGTCAGATCATTGCTCATACAACTTAAAACTTAATACCTACAGCTTATAAATAATCCAACAATACATGAAGAACTTTGCTCGTTGCCGTTATAGTCAATAACCTCTATGCTGAGGCTATGCTTCAAAAATAAGGATATTATTATGCAAATAAAACACCACGGAGCAGTTAACGGTGTTACAGGGTCTTGCCACCAGCTTATTATTAACGACAACAACTCAATACTCATCGATTGCGGGCTGTTTCAGGGTGAAGACAGCCACGAAGATCTCAATATCGACTTTGACATATCAACCGTAAAAGCGCTTATTGTTACCCACTGCCATATTGATCACGTAGGCCGCATACCCTACCTTTTTGTAGCAGGGTTTAAAGGACCAATATACACATCTAAAGCAACCGCAAAACTACTACCACTCGTTATTGAAGACGCCTTAAAACTGGGTGTAACGCGTGATGAAGC
The DNA here is from genome assembly GCF_051235485.1 of Pseudoalteromonas nanhaiensis. Taxonomy (NCBI): domain Bacteria; kingdom Pseudomonadati; phylum Pseudomonadota; class Gammaproteobacteria; order Alteromonadales; family Pseudoalteromonadaceae; genus Pseudoalteromonas; species Pseudoalteromonas nanhaiensis. Next base: position 530 of record NZ_JBPNYQ010000051.1, read on the forward strand.
CATTATAAACACCTGTTTAAGAAGACTAAAACAGCAAATAGTAAGTCTAGATTTTAATAAATGGTACTCCATCCCTGTAGGAGTGAGCTTTAGCCCCGACAAAGCAGCCTTGAGCCCCCAAAGCCAAGAAGCTTTATTTAAAATCCGCCTACAACGCGCCGGCCATATTCTTGGCTCTGCCTATGTAGAAATTGAACTTGGCAAAAAGCCAAGTAATCACAGAGTGGTATTCTCGGGAGATTTAGGAGCCCCATATACACCGTTATTGCCCTCACCTAAACCGCCATACCGTGCCGATACCTTAGTAATAGAATCTACCTATGGTGATAAAAACCATGATGGTCGAAAAAAGCGTGTAAAAGGTTTAAAAAATATTATAGAGCGAGCCGTTAAAGATAACGGTGTGGTACTTATTCCTGCGTTTAGTATTGGCCGAACGCAAGAGTTACTTTATGAGCTAGAACAAATAATTCACTCAGCCCGTAAAAACTCAATGTGGCATAAACTACAAGTAATTGTAGACTCGCCCATGGCCGCCAACTTTACTGCACAGTACCAACATTTTAAAACCCTGTGGGATAACGAAGCAAAGAAGCGAGTTAACCAAGGGCGTCACCCGTTAGATTTTGACCAACTACATACAATTGATACACACCAAGAGCACAAGGCACTCATTAACTTTTTAAGTTCAAAGCAACAGTCAGCGATTATTATAGCTGCCAGCGGTATGTGCACAGGGGGGCGAATTGTTAATTACCTTGAGCAGTTTTTACCTGACAAAACAACCGATATTATTTTTGTTGGCTACCAGGGCAAAGGCACGCTAGGAAGAGATATTCAAACCTACGGCCCAAAAGGCGGTTATGTATATATTAATAACCAAAAGATTTATATAAACGCGGCAGTTCATACCATCAGTGGCTACAGCGCCCACGCAGATCAAAAGGGGCTAATTAGGTTTGTAACAGGTATGAAAAAGAAACCGAAGTTAATCAAAATAGTACACGGCGATGACGAAGCCAAAGCAACCTTGGCTAAAAAATATCAAGCCCTACTGGGCGATAAAACTAAGGTTGAAATAGCTTCTGGCTAGTAACTATGACAGCTATTAAAGAAAATTTTATTCACACAGAGGATAAGAGACGCAGCGCTCAAGAGGTAAAACAAAGTAACTCTTTGATTCATTCTTTATCTTCTCATTAACTTCTCTTTGTGCAAAAAGATCTTAGGTAATATTCACAAAGAGGCCAAGAGGCGCTGCGCTTAAGAGGTAAAACTAAGTAATTCTTAGATTCTCTCTTTACGATATTAGCTATTATCGCAAAGAGACACGGAAGAAAAAATTAATATAAAAGGTGTAAGTATGGATACTGATCTGCTGACAAAAAAAGTTATTGGGTGCGCAATTGAAGTACATAAAGAACTGGGGCCTGGGTTATTAGAGTCGAGCTATGAGGCATGCCTTGCTTATGAACTTAATAAAGAGAAGCTTTTCACTGAAAGACAAATTGACCTCCCAATTAAATATAAAGATACGTTTATTGAAACTGGATACAGGCTAGATCTAATAATAGAAAAAAGACTCAGAGTTGAGTTAAAGTCCGTTGAAAAACTGCTTCCAATTCATAGCGCTCAGTTATTAACATACTTGAAACTAACAAATATAAGCGCAGGCTTACTTATTAATTTTAACTCTCAGAAATTAATCAACGGGATAAAAAGGCTCAACTTGCATCTCTAAAAAAGCACATCTTAATAATACTCACAAAGAAGCTTAGAGATGCTGCACTTTAGAGAAACCAACTTAAAAGATATATTGCTTTCCTCTTTCTCTTCTCATTTATTTCTCTTTGTGCAAAAAAAATCCTAAGTAATATTCACATAGAGGTTAAGAGACGCTTCGCTTTAGAGAAACCAACTTAATAGACATATTGATTTCCTCTTTTTCTTCTCGTTCACTTCTCTTTGTGCAAAAAGGTCTTAGGTAATATTCACAAAGAGGCCAAGGGGCGCTGCGCTTTAGAAAAAATCAAAAATAATCTTGTGGTTTCCTCTTTATCTTCTCATTCATTTCTCTTTGTGCAAAAAAAAATCCTATGATCTGATTTAATGGCACCGCACACTTTTGTGAAGGATAATTAGTCCAACAACAAAGGTGTGAAAATGACCCAAC
>NZ_JBPNYQ010000052.1:0-2064 GCF_051235485.1 Pseudoalteromonas nanhaiensis
GATAGCTGATAGCTGATAGCTGATAGCTGATAGCTGATAGCTGATAGCTGATAGCTGATAGCTGATAGCTGATAGCTTTTACTTGGAGGTTCTATGTCTGATTTAGTTTTTTCTGATTCGTTTATCGACGGTGACTTTTATTCTACGAGCCAGCGTTTTAGTGTAGATAACCCTGCAACCGCAGAGGCGATTACTCAGGTCTCTAATATTGATGAAGCAGGGGTTGAACTGGCTATAAAAAGTGCTGACGAGGCATTTAGTAAGCTAAAGCAAACAACAGCAACCGAGCGCAGTGAAACGTTGCGCCGATGGTATGAGTTGGTTATTGAGCACAAGCAACAGCTTGCTGAGTTAATGACTAAAGAGCAGGGTAAGCCTTTAAAAGAAGCCTTGGGCGAAGTGGAATACGGTGCAGGCTTTATTAAATGGTTTAGTGAAGAAGCAAAGCGTAGTTATGGCGACACAATTCCTGCTACCGACAGCAAGCATCGTTTAACAACGATAAAGCAGCCAATCGGTGTAGTGGCTGGTATTACACCTTGGAATTTCCCGATTGCCATGATCACCCGTAAAGTGGCACCCGCTTATGCCGCGGGTTGTAGTTTTGTGATTAAACCTTCGGAGCATACGCCATTATGCGCTATTGCCTTAGCCTACCTTGCAGATAAAGCAGGTTTTGTAAAAGGAGCGCTGAACGTAGTGGTCTCTGAAAACGCAAAAATGGTGGGTGAGATCATGACCGAGTCGGAGCGTGTACGTAAGTTCACATTCACTGGCTCAACTGGGGTCGGTAAGCAATTACTTTCGCAGTGTGCCTCAACAATTAAACAAACGTCTATGGAACTTGGCGGTAATGCCCCATTCATTATTTTTGAAAATGCTGACTTAGATGAAGCAGTTGCAGGCCTTATGGGGGCTAAATTTAGAAACGCAGGACAAACCTGTGTTGCCGCTAACCGAATTTTTGTTCAGCGCTCAGTGCTTGAAACGGTGCTCGAAAAACTGACAGACAAAGTGGCTGAGTTAAAAGTTGGTAATGGCCTTGATGACGGGGTAGATATTGGCCCATTAATTTACCCTAAAGCAAAAGAAAAAGTGCAAAAACTTGTGCAAGATGCAGTTGATAAAGGGGCGTCGTTGATCGGTGATAACAGCGAGCTTGAAGGTAGCTTTCAAGCGCCATTAATTTTAACTGATGTTACTCCAGAGATGGATATCTATCATGATGAAGTGTTTGGCCCAGTTGTGAGCATAATCACCTTTGATGACGAGCAAGAAGTACTTCAACTTGCGAACGACGTGCCTTACGGTTTAGCTGCGTATTTTTATAGTGAAAACATCAAGCAGGTTTATCGCGTAAGCGAAGCACTTGAATACGGCATGATAGGTATTAACGAAGGTCTCATCTCAAACCCAGTAGCGCCGTTTGGCGGTGTTAAACAGTCAGGCTTAGGTCGAGAAGGCGGTCACCAAGGTCTAGATGAGTACCTAGAAGAGAAGTATCTTTGTGTTAAAATTTAAGCCATCAGACTGATAACTAAGTCCTTGCGCGCGAAATAAATTTCACGCCTACATTAAAGACAACTATTCGCACAAAGAGGATAAGAGGGCGCTGCGCTTTAGAGGAAGTGAACAATGATCTTTTGGTTTCCTCGTTCTTTTCTCATTCTCTCCTCTTTGTGCAATTACTTTCGCGCGAAATAAATTTCACGCCTATATTAAAGAGAACTATTCGCACAAAGAGGCTAAGAGGCGCTTCGCTTTAGAGGAAGTAAAAAAAATGATCTTTTGGTTTCCTCATTTTCTTCTCATTCAATTCTCTTTGTGCAAAATAAATTGAACCACAGAGGGCACAGAGGCGCTGCGCGCTACACAGAGAAAACCAAATTATCACAAAGAGATTATGAGGCGCTTCGCTTAAGAGATAAATATTCATTTGGTTTACTCATTTTCTTCTCATTCACTTCTCATTGTGCAAAACATATTGGAACCACAGAGATGTATGGACTCCCCTCCCACAGGGGGGTAACGTAATAAGCGACAAAACTTTTACAAAAGGAGTCC
>NZ_JBPNYQ010000054.1:0-1489 GCF_051235485.1 Pseudoalteromonas nanhaiensis
CTAGTACTTCATCACACAAGTTCTGACTAGTTGAGGGCACCATAAGCCCTCTCAAGTTTTTCACGAGCTGATTCAACATTAAATAGCCAGTTTATACTTGTTCTTTCTTTATTCCTGCTCCATTCCCAGGCCGCGAGTTCTGTCTTTAGTTCTTCCATACTTGCTATACGTCTATCTAAACATTGCTTATTCATATTACCAATTTCTATCTCGACCATATTCAACCAACTCGCGTGTTTTGGTGTGTAATGTAATTCTAGTTTATTTAAAATCCGGCGTGCTTCCTGTGGAGAAAATGCTTTATATAACGCTCCTTCTGTATGAGTTGATAAGTTATCTAATACAACTTTTATTTTGTTCGCATGTGGATAATGAAGATCAACTAAATCCCTCATACAATTAGCAAAGTCAATTTTCGTCTTTCTTTCTGTTGCTTTAACATGCCGCCAACCTCGATGGCGATCGAAGAATACAAATAAGTTGGCCACACCTACACGTTTATATTCATAATCTAACCGCTTAGTCTGCCCCTGCTTCATTGGTTGTGCCGGTCGAGTATCATCTACAAGTTGTTTCATCGCCTCATCAAAGTTAATTATGGGATTTAACTCATCTGCTGGCTCAGCATATAACTCGAGCACATGTTCCATCCGCGCGATATATTCAGCATCCATTGTCGCCACACACCACATCTTTTTTTGCCATGGTTTTAGTGCATTCTCTTGAAGACGCCTCCGTATTGTTTCATACGAAATACTATCTAAATCTGTTAATGTAACTAATCGCTCTCCAAGTAAAGATAATGTCCATCTAGAGTGACCTGTTGGCGGCCTAGTACAAGCTGTGGCGATTAACGTTGCTTCATCTTTCGCAGAAGTTTTTCTCATTGCACCACTTCGTGCACCTTCATTCATAGCTGCCGCTAGATTCTCTTCAACGAACTGGCGTTTGACTCGAAATACGGTGGAAGAGCTCACTTGAACAGCTTCACATATTTGCTCTGTTGTATATCTACAACGGTCAGCTTTTAACAAAATAGCAGCACGCTTGTACTTTCGAACATTGACCATGCCTTTTTTGCAATAGTCTATTAATTCTTGTTTTTCTTCTTCTGATAATTCAACAATATACTTTCGGTTCATAACAATATTAAGTAAGTTTATATGAGTTAAAGGATCGTTGATTAGGGTAAAAGTTCATTATGAATAAAGAAAAGTCGCCACTGTTTACAGCAAAGCAAGGTCAGTATTTAGCATTTATTTATTACTACACAAAAGTGAATGGGATTGCGCCTGCTGAAAGTGATTTTGAGCGCTACTTTGGAACCGCACCTTCAAGTGTTCATTTAATGATTTCAGTTCTTAAGAAGAAGAAATTTATAACATCAGTTACTGGAAAAAGCAGGAGTATTGAATTATTGATTGAAAAAGATCAGTTACCTGAATTTAAGTAGGGGCAACTGATCAAAATATATGTGAAAGAGTACTAG
>NZ_JBPNYQ010000055.1:0-1337 GCF_051235485.1 Pseudoalteromonas nanhaiensis
AACCACAGAGATGTATGGACTCCCCTCCCACAGGGGGGTAACGTAATAAGCGACAAAACTTTTACAAAAGGAGTCCATACATGGTGAATCTTAACGTTATTGCGATTGATTTAGCAAAAAATAATTATCAAGTTTGTAAAATAGGTAAAGAGCGACAAGTTATATACAACAAAGAAGTATCTAGACAAAAACTACTTCAGTTATTGGTATCAGAAAAACAATCATTAGTAGCAATGGAATCATGTGGTGGTACGCATTATTGGGCAAGAAAAGCGAAAGAGGCTGGCCATATAGTTAAACCTATGTCTGCACGCGTCGTAAAAGCATTTAGACAAGGCCAAAAAACAGATGCGAATGATGCTTTGGCTATTGGTATTGCAGCTCAGCAACCAACGGTTAAGCCGAGTAGATTATTAAGTGTAAATGAGCAGTGCTTACAATCCATATCAGCAATGAGAGAGCATTTTGTAAAACAAAAAGTGGCCTTGGGGAACCTACAGCGAGGCTGTTTGTTGGAACTTGGCATCCCTATAGCCAAGTCTGATAGTAAGTTAATAGATGCAGTGGAAAGTTTGCTCGAGGATACAAGTTTTAATGTACCGATGGCATTTAGAGCATCTCTAAAAATAGTAAATGAACAATTCAAAAGAGTTGTTAAAGAAATTATAGCGCTAGAAAAGCTAATTGAAGAAGAAATCAAAAATGATGAAGTATGCGAGCGGCTGTCAAAATTGGAAGGCGTTGGACCAGTAGGTTCAATGATGTTGAAAGTTTACTTTAGTTGTATAGAGCACTTTAAAAATGGACGAGAAGCGTCTGCCTGTGCAGGATTAACGCCTGTGCAGCATAGCTCTGGTGGTAAAGAAAAAATTGGCTCAATTTCAAAAAAATCAGCAAACAAGAAGTTACGTAGCACGTTATATCAAGGTGCACTAGCGGTTGTTTCAAATGTTATAAAAAGAGCAAGTCGCACAGAAAAGGATGAATGGCTTAAAAAGTTGATTGCAAGACGCGGTAAGAAAGTGGCAGCAATAGCATTGGCGAATAAAACAATCAGAACTGCATTTGCCATGCTAAAGAAAAACGAATGTTATCAGCCAAAGTTGTTAACGGCTTAAATTATTGTCAATAAAGAGCGTTTAAAACCAGGGTAAGACTGACCTTTAAGAGACTGTTCCGTGTTCAGGTAGAAAATACCGTCACAGAGAAAAGTCATAAAGGGGCGAATACATTAAAGTGACCAGGGGTAGCTCCCCAAATAGAGTCCGTATATAAGCCAGCATCTAATCTTTATTTAATAAATACTCCGTTGACAAAAAACGGGGAGTCCATATAAG
>NZ_JBPNYQ010000056.1:0-1270 GCF_051235485.1 Pseudoalteromonas nanhaiensis
CCCCAAGGGGATTCGAACCCCTGTTACCGCCGTGAAAGGGCGGTGTCCTAGGCCTCTAGACGATGGGGACGCAGAAAACTGCAACCCTAGGACAAACACTATGCAAATTTGGTGGAGCTATGCGGGATCGAACCGCAGACCTCTTCGCTGCCAGCGAAGCGCTCTCCCAGCTGAGCTATAGCCCCGACTTTGCATACACACTACCAATTAATATTGGCTGTGTATCGCTGAGTGCGGGGCGCATTCTATGCAGCCCCCTAAATAAAGTCAACAGTTTTTTATCTAACTTTATTTAAATGATTTAAATTTCAACAAGCTGACTAAATATCAATCCGTTACGCAGACATTTCGAACAGTATAATAAGGAATTGACTAAATTTTACAATTATCAATACTGATACCGAGATTTAAGTATACATTACGTGATATTAAACATTACAAAAGGTATACATTTATATGCAAATTTAAGTTAGCTAAACTATCGGTTAAATCCCAGTGGAGAGCCCCCCGCCCTCTTTGGTTTTAAACATAGCAAAATTGCCAGCTATTTAGTTATTCAGTTTTAATATTCAACATAAGTTGTGTTTTAAAAAATGACAAGCATCGTTAAAACAACATCGAGTTCAGTTAAATTAGAGGAAAAAGAGTAACGATGACAACGCCACAGATAAACTTATGAATATAAATTGCATATTTGTTCGCCAAAAAATGCTTAAAAGCCATGTCATTGTTTATAAAAGCTGCATCTAACACATTTTTACTCATTCAAGTGTTGACACATTTACAACTCTATCTATAATATCGCCCCACAACAACGCAGCAATACGTTGTTTTTAGATATGGGTCGTTAGCTCAGTTGGGAGAGCATCGCCCTTACAAGGCGAGGGTCACTGGTTCAAGTCCAGTACGACCCACCATTATTAAAATAATGGTTTTCATATCTAATTTCTTAATGGGTCGTTAGCTCAGTTGGGAGAGCATCGCCCTTACAAGGCGAGGGTCACTGGTTCAAGTCCAGTACGACCCACCATTAAATAAATTTTGATGGTGTTTCATATTACAAAAATCTAAATGGGTCGTTAGCTCAGTTGGGAGAGCATCGCCCTTACAAGGCGAGGGTCACTGGTTCAAGTCCAGTACGACCCACCATTAAACAAACTTTGATGGTGTTTCATATTACAAAAATCTAAATGGGTCGTTAGCTCAGTTGGGAGAGCATCGCCCTTACAAGGCGAGGGTCACTGGTTCAAGTCCAGTACGACCCACCATT
>NZ_JBPNYQ010000057.1:0-1266 GCF_051235485.1 Pseudoalteromonas nanhaiensis
TGTAGTGGCATAGTTAATTTGGCCACCCATTAAGAAAGAAATGTTATGCTAATAAGCATACAAATTTGGGTGTAAAAATGACGAAATTAAAACGTGCAACGTATTCTGCGGCAATCAAATTAGAAACAGCTCAGCTTGTAGTTGACCAAGGCTACACACAAGAAGATGCAGCTAAGGCGATGGGGGTTGGTAAATCAACTGTTAGTAAGTGGGTCACTCAATTAAAGCAAGAACGGAATGGCCAGACACCCACAGCGTCACCAATGACACCCGAACAAATTGAAATTCGTGAGCTTAAAAAGCAAATTCAACGCATTGAATTAGAAAAGGATATATTAAAAAAGGCTACCGCTCTCTTGATGTCCGACTCCCTGAACAATTCTCGTTAATTGAGAAGTTAAATCAACGAGAGCGTTACCCAATTAGCGTGTTGTGTAGCGTATTCAATGTGCATCGCAGCAGCTATAAATATTGGGCCATACGGGATACAACGCCTACACCAGAGCAAATAAGACTAGAAGCGGAAGTTAAAGCCATACATGCAATGAGCGGCGGTTCAGCTGGGGCACGGACAATCGCGGCAATCGCAACGAATAACGGCTTTGAATTAAGCCGTTATCGGGCCGCTAAGCTGATGGTTAAACTGAAACTAGAGAGCTGCCAAGTACCACAACATCAATATAAACGGGGTGGTAATGAGCATCTTGAAATCCCAAATTTGTTAGATAGGCAGTTTGATGTTGTTGAGCCGAATACGGTGTGGTGCGGTGATGTGACGTATACTTGGACAGGCAATCGCTGGGCCTATTTAGCGGTCGTTGTTGATTTATTTGCACGTAAGGTTGTTGGTTGGGCAATGTCGTTGTCGCCAGATACTAACTTAACGCTAAAAGCGCTTGAACTCGCGTATGAGAGCAGAGGCAGGCCAAGCGGATTGATGTTTCACTCAGACCAAGGAAGCCATTATACAAGCTTGAAGTACCGCCAACGTTTATGGCGCTATAAAATCACACAAAGTATGAGCAGGCGCGGGAATTGTTGGGATAATGCGCCAATGGAGCGATTTTTTAGGAGCTTAAAAACGGAGTGGATGCCAAAGGTTGGGTACGAAAACTTTAAAGATGCTAAATATAGTGTGAGTGATTATATCAACGGATATTACAACAACGTTAGGCCACATCATTATAATGCTGGTTTAGCGCCAAATGAATCAGAGGTTAGATACCAAGATTCTAAAACTGTGGCCAAAATTAGTTGACCACTACA
>NZ_JBPNYQ010000058.1:0-1248 GCF_051235485.1 Pseudoalteromonas nanhaiensis
TGATCTGACTCCATAAAAGTAGACACCTTTTTGGAGTCAGTAATCATGAAAGTAAAACCATATCGTAAACATTCGCTCGAATTTAAAATAAAAGTCGTTCAAGAGTCGTTAGACACCACAGATACAGTTAAGATGGTCGCGAATAAATACGGAATTCATCCTGACATGCTATCAAGTTGGAGAAGTCATATGACCTCGAAGAAGAAAACAGCAAAGCCATTAAAGAACCAAGGCCCTGACAAGTCATACACAGATTTAGAACGCCAAATTCGCAAGCTTGAGAAGCAACTCGAAGATGCTCAGTTGGAGAATGACGTTTTAAAAAAGGCGAAGGTCTACTTCGACAGCCTAAAAGAATAAGGTTCGAATATATCCACAAGGTCACAGATGCCAAACGCACAGTGAAGAAGTTATGCAGTTGGTTATCTGTGTCGCCGGCTGGGTATTATAAATGGTTAAAGCAATTACCTAGCACACGCCATAAAGAGAACAGTTCGTTACTTAAGTTTCTAAAGCACATTAGCGACCAGGAGCACTGTATCCCTGGCTATAGAAAACTATGGGAGGCAGCGGTAGCACATGGTTTTGATTGCAGTAAAGGGCGTGTGCAGAGACTTTTACAAAGCGTTGGCTATCGTTCAAAATCAGGTAAGAGACGCTATACAAGTCGCGCGAAGAAAGAAGGTACAATCAAAGCGAGTAACTTACTACGACGCCAGTTTAATGTGAAGACAGCAAATACTGTGTGGGTATCAGACATCACACAAGTACGCTGTAAAGATGGTTGGCAGTATTTGTGCGTCATCCTTGATTTGTATTCTCGTAAGGTTGTTGGCTGGGTAACAAGCCGGATAAACAACGCCGAGTTAGTTATTAAAACACTGAGAAAAGCATGGTCAGCACGCAAACCTGATGGTTCGAACTTGCTCTTTCATTCAGACCAAGGAGCTCAGTATGTCGCAAAGGAAACAGTGAAGTGGTTAACTAATAGAGGTGTCACAGTGAGTATGTCTAGAAAAGGTAACTGCTGGGATAACGCATGCTCAGAAAGCTTCTTCGCGCAGTATAAAAAGGAGTGGATAAAGAACTTAAATGAACTGAGTCGTAGTGAAATGACAACACAAACGTATTTTTATATTGAAAAATACTACAACTCAGTAAGAAGGCATGGCACCCTAGGGTATAAAAGTCCCATGCAGTACGAACAAATTAATTAAACCCCGTGTCTACTTTATCGGGGTCAGATCA
>NZ_JBPNYQ010000059.1:0-1233 GCF_051235485.1 Pseudoalteromonas nanhaiensis
TGATCTGATTTAATGGCACCGCACACTTTTGTGAAGGATAATTAGTCCAACAACAAAGGTGTGAAAATGACCCAACGAAGAAAACCTAGAAAATATACTGATGAGTTCAGAGAAGAAGCTGTAAAGCTAGTCACTGAACAAGGTTACAGTGTTACTGAAGCAGCCAAATCATTAGGCATAACAACTAAGCTGCTTTACAACTGGAAAGACAAACTAGCCAAGCAAACTTCAGGCGAAGCATTAAGCAAAGATGAGAGAGCTGAACTGGTTAAGCTCAGAAAAGAGAATAAACGCTTACAGATGGAGCGTGAGATCTTAAAAAAGGCGAGTGCCTTCTTTGCGAAAGAAATGAAATAAAGTTCGAATATATTAAAGAGCAGCAATGGCGCTTTCCAATTAGCGTTTTGTGCGAGGTTCTAGAAGTGAGTCGGTCAGCCTATTACGCATGGCTGAGGCGACCAGCCAAGATTATTAGTGTTGAAGAGTTAATGCTTTATCGTCGCATGAAGAGGTTATTTGATGATAGCCGCAGTAGTGCTGGTGCCAGAACCTTAATGAAGTTGCTACGCAAAGAAGGCTTTAAAATTGGTATTTGTCGGGTTAAGAGCTTGATGAAAAAGCTCGGTTTAGTCGTTAAACAGCGAGTGGCTTATAAAGTGACGACTATGCGCAAACATAGCCATGCGGTTGCTGATAACTTATTGAAGCGCCAATTCAATCCAGCCAGAGCAAATCAGGCGTGGGCGGGTGATATCACCTATCTAAGAACGCATCAAGGCTGGATGTACCTAGCTGTTGTGATGGATTTGCATTCTCGCCGTATTATTGGCTGGGCGTTGAGTAAACGCATGACGGTTGATTTAACCATGAGAGCGATGCAAATGGCTATCAACCTGCGTCAACCCAAAGCAGGCTTGATCTTCCATAGCGACAGAGGCTCACAATACACCAGTAAGCGTTTTCAATCATTGCTATGGAGCAATCGAATTACGCCATCAATGAGTGGTTGTGGAGCATGTTTAGATAATGCTGTGGTTGAAAGGTTTTTCGGCAGCTTGAAAAATGAATGGCTATTAAATGTTTACCATTTAACCAGAGAAAGCATGAAAACTGATGTAGAGAAATACATCAAATACTACAACTCAGTTCGGCTTCATACTTCATTAAATGATATGTCGCCAATTGAGTTTGAAAGTGTAAGGAAAAAGTGTGCGGCCTAGCTTGACCAGATCA
>NZ_JBPNYQ010000060.1:0-971 GCF_051235485.1 Pseudoalteromonas nanhaiensis
AAGAAAGGAGTGTGACGACCACCTTCATCTTTAGAAAGTACGTATACTTCTGAAGTGAATTTAGTGTGTGGCTTGATTGAACCAGGCTTACAAAGTACTTGACCACGCTCAACGTCTTCACGCTTAGTACCACGTAGTAGTGCACCGATGTTCTCACCCGCACGACCTTCGTCTAGAAGCTTACGGAACATCTCAACACCTGTACAAGTTGTCTTCGTAGTTTCTTTGATACCTACGATTTCAACTTCGTCATTCACGTTGATGATACCAGCTTCAACACGGCCAGTTACAACAGTACCACGACCTTGGATTGAGAATACGTCTTCGATAGGCATGATGAATGGCTTATCGATGTCACGCTCTGGCTCTGGGATGTATGAATCTAGCGCGTCTGCTAGTTCAACAATCTTGTCTTCCCACTCTTTCTCGCCTTCTAACGCTTTAAGCGCAGAACCTTGGATTAGTGGTAAGTCATCACCTGGGAAGTCGTACTCAGAAAGAAGTTCACGAACTTCCATCTCAACTAGCTCAAGTAGCTCTTCGTCGTCAACCATGTCACATTTGTTCATGAATACGATGATGTAAGGTACACCAACCTGACGAGAAAGTAGGATGTGCTCACGAGTTTGTGGCATAGGACCGTCAGTCGCAGCAACTACTAGGATTGCGCCGTCCATTTGAGCAGCACCAGTGATCATGTTTTTAACATAATCGGCGTGTCCTGGACAGTCTACGTGTGCGTAGTGACGAGTTGGAGTATCGTACTCAACGTGTGAAGTTGAGATTGTGATACCACGCTCACGCTCTTCTGGAGCGTTATCGATTGATGCGAAGTCTTTAGCTACACCACCGTATACTTTTGCAAGTACGTTAGTGATTGCTGCTGTTAGAGTTGTTTTACCGTGGTCAACGTGGCCGATTGTACCAACGTTTACGTGCGGTTTTACGCGTTCAAACTTTTCTTTTGCCAT
>NZ_JBPNYQ010000061.1:0-894 GCF_051235485.1 Pseudoalteromonas nanhaiensis
TGAATCCGCAGCTTCGGTGCATAGTTTAGCCCCGTTACATCTTCCGCGCAGACCGACTCGACCAGTGAGCTATTACGCTTTCTTTAAAGGGTGGCTGCTTCTAAGCCAACCTCCTGGCTGTCTGGGCCTTTCCACATCGTTTCCCACTTAACTATGACTTTGGGACCTTAGCTGGCGGTCTGGGTTGTTTCCCTCTTCACGACGGACGTTAGCACCCGCCGTGTGTCTCCCGGATAGTACTTTACGGTATTCGGAGTTTGCAAAGGGTTGGTAAGTCGGGATGACCCCCTAGCCTTAACAGTGCTCTACCCCCGTAAGTATTCGTCCGAGGCTCTACCTAAATAGATTTCGGGGAGAACCAGCTATCTCCCGGTTTGATTAGCCTTTCACTCCTAGCCACAGGTCATCCCCTAACTTTTCAACGTTAGTGGGTTCGGTCCTCCAGTTGATGTTACTCAACCTTCAACCTGCCCATGGCTAGATCACCGGGTTTCGGGTCTATACCTTGCAACTATACGCCCAGTTAAGACTCGGTTTCCCTACGGCTACCCTAATCGGTTAACCTCGCTACAAAATATAAGTCGCTGACCCATTATACAAAAGGTACGCAGTCACCCAACAAGTGGGCTCCTACTGCTTGTACGTACACGGTTTCAGGTTCTATTTCACTCCCCTCACAGGGGTTCTTTTCGCCTTTCCCTCACGGTACTGGTTCACTATCGGTCAGTTGGGAGTATTTAGCCTTAGATGATGGTCCACCTATATTCAGTCAAAGTTTCACGTGCTCCGACCTACTCGATTTCACTTAAGATGCATTTTCGTGTACGGGACTATCACCCTGTATCGTCAAACTTTCCAGAATGTTCCACTAACACATAATAAGCTTAAGGGCTG
>NZ_JBPNYQ010000062.1:0-842 GCF_051235485.1 Pseudoalteromonas nanhaiensis
TTTGTGGAGCCGTCCTTGAAATACCACCCTTGTAGTGTTGATGTTCTAACGTTGGCCCCTAATCGGGGTTACGGACAGTGCCTGGTGGGTAGTTTGACTGGGGCGGTCTCCTCCCAAAGAGTAACGGAGGAGCACGAAGGTTGGCTAAGTACGGTCGGACATCGTACGGTTAGTGTAATGGTAGAAGCCAGCTTAACTGCGAGACAGACACGTCGAGCAGGTACGAAAGTAGGTCATAGTGATCCGGTGGTTCTGAATGGAAGGGCCATCGCTCAACGGATAAAAGGTACTCCGGGGATAACAGGCTGATACCGCCCAAGAGTTCATATCGACGGCGGTGTTTGGCACCTCGATGTCGGCTCATCACATCCTGGGGCTGAAGTCGGTCCCAAGGGTATGGCTGTTCGCCATTTAAAGTGGTACGCGAGCTGGGTTTAGAACGTCGTGAGACAGTTCGGTCCCTATCTGCCGTGGGCGTTTGAGAATTGAGAGGGGTTGCTCCTAGTACGAGAGGACCGGAGTGAACGAACCGCTGGTGTTCGGGTTGTCATGCCAATGGCACTGCCCGGTAGCTACGTTCGGAACTGATAAGCGCTGAAAGCATCTAAGCGCGAAGCAGGCCTCGAGATGAGTTCTCACTAGACTTTTAAAGTCTCTGAAGGGCCGTTGAAGACTACAACGTTGATAGGCAGGGTGTGGAAGTGGTGCGAGCCATTAAGCTAACCTGTACTAATTACCCGTGAGGCTTAACCATACAACGCCAAACGCGTTTTATGACAGCGTAACAGACAGAAGTTAAGACACTAAAGTAGACATTTACTTGATATCAGAATTCCGAATTT
>NZ_JBPNYQ010000063.1:0-700 GCF_051235485.1 Pseudoalteromonas nanhaiensis
TGGACTCCTTTTGTAAAAGTTTTGTCGCTTATTACGTTACCCCCCTGTGGGAGGGGAGTCCATACATCTCTGTGGTTCAATATGTTTTTAAAAAATTTGCACAAAGAGAAGTGAATGAGAAGAGGGTGAGGAAGTGATAATTATGTTTTTTGTTTTCCTCTAAAGCGCAGCGTCTCTTATCCTCTTTGTGAGTTAAATATCTTTTTTTAACCACAGAGGGCACAGAGAGCACAGAGAAAGAGAAGGAGAGACAATAACCTCTTTGTAAATATTGGTTTCTCTGTGTAGCGCCAAGCCCTCTATGTGCTGTATGGTTCAAATATTGTTTTTACAAGATTTGCACAAAGAGAGGTGAATGAGAACAGAATGAGAGAACCAAAACATCTTAATTTATTCCTCTAAAGCTCTGTGCCTCTTATCCTCTTGTGAGTTAAATATCTTTTTTTAACCACAGAGGACACAGAGAGCACAGAGAAAGAGACCAAATCTCTTTGTAAATATTGGTTTCTCTGTGGTTCAAAATGTTTTGTTGCTTGGGAGTTTAATGTAAGACGCGCCAAGCAAGCGTGACGCTTACGGTTTATATTGCGCGATGCAAAATCGCGCCTACGATAACTAGCAACTAGCAACTAGCAACTAGCAACTAGCAACTAGCAACTAGTACTCTTTCACATATATTTTGATCAGTTGCCCCTACTTA
>NZ_JBPNYQ010000064.1:0-695 GCF_051235485.1 Pseudoalteromonas nanhaiensis
GCTATAGCTCAGCTGGGAGAGCGCCTGCCTTGCACGCAGGAGGTCAGCAGTTCGATCCTGCTTAGCTCCACCACTTTTACTCCTTAAAAATAAACATTCTTAATCAGGTAATAAACTGCTTGAGAATAGAGTGTGTTTAATTTTGAGAAGTTTATTCTCTTGCTCTTTAAAAATTTGGAAAGCTGATATTAAAATTCTTATAGATATTCGTATCTATAAAGAGTTTTCAAAAGTAAAAATATGCCAGTTAATCAGCAATGATTAATCGGTATCTACTTTAGTATTCTCATCATTATTTGATGAATTAACTTCTGGCGAAGTTAACAGCTGTCACTAACAAAGACCCGTTTGGGTTGTATGGTTAAGTGACTAAGCGTACACGGTGGATGCCTTGGCAGTTGGAGGCGATGAAGGACGTATTAACTTGCGATAAGCCTAGTCAAGCTAGTAAAAAGCGCTTGAGACTAGGATTTCCGAATGGGGAAACCCACCTGCTTGCAGGTATCTTACACTGAATACATAGGTGTAAGAGGCGAACGCGGAGAACTGAAACATCTAAGTACCCGTAGGAACAGAAATCAACCGAGATTCCGGAAGTAGCGGCGAGCGAAACCGGACCAGCCCTTAAGCTTATTATGTGTTAGTGGAACATTCTGGAAAGTTTGACGATACAGGGTGATAGTCCCGTACACGAA
>NZ_JBPNYQ010000066.1:0-583 GCF_051235485.1 Pseudoalteromonas nanhaiensis
ATCAAGCAAACCAGATATTCAGATTAAACCGATCTCAGATAATGCTGAACCGCATTATCACTGATGACCGGAGCAATATGCTCCGATGCTTACGATAAACTCGCCAAAACAAAAAGCGTAGCTCAGATAAAAAACCGATCTCGAAACATGCAAACCATCACTAATACTGCCCTCAGCGAAGCAATGTGCTCTGACACTTTGATGGATTCATTGAAACATCAAGTCAGCAAGATACTCAGATTAAACAGATCTCGGATAATGCTGAACCACATTATCACCGACGACCGGAGCAATGTGCTCCGATACTTTTGATGGATTTACTAAAACATCAAGCAAGCCAGAAACTCAGGTTAAACCGATCTCAGATAATGCTGAACCACATTATCACTGATGACCGGAGCAATGTGCTCCGATACTTTTGATGAATTAATTAAAACATCAAGTAAGCCAGATACTCAGATTCAACCGATCTCAGGTAGTGCTGAACCACATTCTCACTGACTGACCGGAGCAATGTGCTCCGATACTTTTGATGGATTTACTGAAACATCAAGTAAGCAAGATATTCAGATTAAACAGACTC
>NZ_JBPNYQ010000067.1:0-546 GCF_051235485.1 Pseudoalteromonas nanhaiensis
AGCGAATGTTTACGATATGGTTTTACTTTCATGATTACTGACTCCAAAAAGGTGTCTACTTTTATGGAGTCAGATCACAAACTCTTTTAAAGTCGAATACGATACTGTAGGCGTTAAATTTATTTCGCGCGTGAGATTTTTTTGTACAATTTGCACAAAGAGAAGTGAATGAGAAGAGAATGAGGTAAACCACAAGATTATTTTTACTTTCTCTAAAGCGTAACGCCTTTGTGAGTTAAAGATCTTTTTTCTAACCACAGAGGTCACAGAGAGCATAGAGGAAGAGAAGGAGAGACCAAACTTTTTAAATATTGGTTTCTCTGTGTAGCGCCTTGGTGTGCTCTGTTGTTCAAATATTGTTTTTGCACAAAGAGAAGTGAATGAGAAGAGAATGAGGAAACCACAAGATTATTTTCTTTTGAGCGAAGAGAGTTGTAACTAACTGTGAGTTATAGAACTTTTTTATAACCACTGTAGTGGTCAACTAATTTTGGCCACAGTTTTAGAATCTTGGTATCTAACCTCTGATTCATTTGGCGCTAAACC
>NZ_JBPNYQ010000068.1:0-522 GCF_051235485.1 Pseudoalteromonas nanhaiensis
CGTAATAGCTCACTGGTCGAGTCGGTCTGCGCGGAAGATGTAACGGGGCTAAACTATGCACCGAAGCTGCGGATTCATACTATGTATGAGTGGTAGGGGAGCGTTCTGTAAGCCGTTGAAGGTGTACCGGGAGGTATGCTGGAGGTATCAGAAGTGCGAATGCTGACATGAGTAACGATAATGCGGGTGAAAAACCCGCACGCCGGAAGACCAAGGGTTCCTATCCCATGTTAATCAGGGTAGGGTAAGTCGACCCCTAAGGCGAGGCCGAAAGGCGTAGTCGATGGGAAACGGGTTAATATTCCCGTACTTGGTATAATTGCGATGGGGGGACGGAGCAGGCTAAACAAGCATGGCGTTGGTTGTCCATGTGAAAGTGAGTAGGTTGGTGACTTAGGAAAATCCGGGTTGCTAAGACTGAGACACGAGACGAGCCACTAAGGTGGTGAAGTTGTTGATGCCATACTTCCAGGAAAAGCCTCTAAGCTTCAGATTATACCGAATCGTACCCCAAACCGACAC